>JAEYYY010000864.1 GCA_023430775.1 Pseudomonadota bacterium | reverse complement strand
CCGTGGCGCACCGGATATCTCCGCGAAGGCACTCGCGCGCCGTGGGCATCGCGCTTGTATGGTCGGCCCGCATGCGAGCTTTCGAAGCGGTCCCGGTGATGTTCCTCGTCGTCGCGTGTGGCTCGTCGCCCGAGACCACCAGCAGTACGTCGCCACCACCGTCGCCCGAGCCTGCGGCGAAGCCGGTCGCCGCGGGCAAGCTCCACGACGCCAGCAAGGACGAGGCCGATGGCCTGACCATGCGGTACACCGGCAAGGGCGTGTCGCTCGCCGAGCTGCCGATGGTGGCCGACAAGATCGGCTTGCCGGTCAGCGGCACCGCTGACTTCTCGATCGACATCGTCGTGCCCAAGGTGAAGGGCGCGCTCGATTACTCGAAGGCGACGGGGCGGATCGAGCTCGCCTGTCGCAAGTGCCAGATCGGAGACGACGTCGCGAAGCTCCAGCTGACCAAGAACGATCGCGCGAAGCAGTTCGCGCCCGAGGGCATGGCGTTCGGTCACGTCGCGATCGACCGCTTCGAGGCCAAGCTCGACATCATCGGCGGCAAGCTGGAGCTGACCTCGTGGCAGGTCGACTCGCCGGATCTCGAGATGCAATCGGCGCTCGCGGTGACGTTCGCCAGCACGCTCGACGCCAGCGCGCTCACCGGGTGCATGCGCTACAAGCCGACCGAGGCGCTCCACAAGCGCGACCCGCGGACCCACGACGTGTTGATGCTCACCGGCGCACAGCGCGGCGCCGACGGCTTCTTCCAGATCGCACTCGCCGGCACGCTGGGCACCACCAAGAAGCTCGCGCACGACTGCACGACCTCTCTGTGAGGGCTCCACGAAAGCTCCACATCCGTGCGCCATGGTCGGCGCATGTACCGGTTCCTCGTCGTGCTCGTCGTCGCCTGCGGATCGAAGAATCCTGCCGACGTCCCCGTCGACCACGAGCTCCATGATCTGAGCTCGACGACCGAGGACACCAGGTACCTCCGGTATGGCGGCAAGCAGGTCGAGGTCGCCGACCTGCCGATCGTCGCCGACAGACTCGGACTCCCCGTGCGCGGCACCGCCGACATCCTGATCGATCTCGCCGTTCCGAAGACCCGCGGTCGCTTCGACTACGCGAGGACCACCGGCCGGTTCGAGATCACGTGCACCCGCTGTCAGATCGGCGACGATTCGGCAAAGCTCGCCTTGCCGGACGAGCTCGCGGCCGCGTTCGTCAGCGACGGCATCGCGTTCGGCCACCTGACGATCGATCGGCTGATCGTCACGGGCACCGTCGAGGCCGGCCAGGTTCGCATCGTGTCGTGGGAGCTGCGCTCGCCCGACGTCGAGGTCGACCTGATGTTCTCGATGGCGCTCGCGTCGCGGTTCGCGGACAGCGCGGTCGCCGGCTGCGTGCGCTTCAAGCCGAAGCCCGCGCTGCGCGAGCGCGACCCGAGGATGTTCGACCTGATCTCGCTGACCGGCGCCGCGCGCGACGCCGATGGCGTCGATCACGTCTCGATCGAGGGCACCGTCGACGACACCCGAAACATGGCCAAGCTGTGCGGAGGGGTCAGACACTAGTTCACCACTTCGTGCGGCAGACCCCTCTCCCCTAGAAGTGGTGAACTTGTGTCTGACCCCTCTCCGCTTAGTCGCTGCCCATGTGCGCCATCACCTTGCAGTGACCGGCCTCGCAGGTCGCCTCGGCGTTGCAGCTCGAGTGCGTGCTGATCGCCTGCGCGCACACCGAGTCACCGCAGCGCTGGGCGCGGGTCGCGTCGTACTCGGCGACCGCGTCCTTGCGGATCGCGACCCGCCGGCCCGACGCGTTGCAACCGCAGCAGGCGTCGACGAGGGTGCAGTCCTCGTCGGTGGTGCAGCTGTCGCGGTCGGCGGCATTCGGCGGCGGCTTGTCACCGGCGGTGGTCGACGACGCGCCCTTGCCGCCGCACGCGATGGCGAGCGCCAGCGCGAGGCCGATGCCGAGGCTCTTCATCGGCGGAAGATGGAGGCGCCCGCGAACCGCGCCTCGTCACCGAGCTGATCGGCGATGCGGAGCAGCTGGTTGTACTTGGCGATCCGATCCGAGCGCGATGCCGAGCCGGTCTTGATCTGGCCGGCGTTGGTGGCGACCGCGAGGTCGGCGATGAACGCGTCCTCGGACTCGCCGGAGCGGTGCGAGATGATCGCGGTGTAGCGCGCGTGCTGCGCGGTGCGGACGGCGTCGAGCGTCTCCGACACCGAGCCGATCTGGTTGAGCTTGACCAGGATCGAGTTGGCGACGCCGCTCGAGATGCCCTTCTGCAGGCGCGCCGTCTGGGTGACGAACAGATCGTCGCCGACGAGCTGCGCCTTGCTGCCGATCTTGTCGGTCAGCGCCTTCCAGCCGGCCCAGTCGTTCTGATCGAGGCCGTCCTCGATCGACACCAGCGGATACTTCGCGACCCAGCCGGCATACAGATCGACCATCTCCTGGCTCGACCGCACCTTGCCCTCGTAGTTGTACGCCTTCTTCTCGGCGTCCCAGAACTCCGACGCGGCGACGTCGAGCGCGAGGAACATCTGCTCGCCGGGCTTGTAGCCGGCCTTGCCGATCGCCTCGATGAGGAGCGACAGCGCCTCGTCACCGCTCTCGAGCGACGGCGCGAACCCGCCCTCGTCACCGACGCTCGTCACCTTGCCGCGCGACGACAGCAGCTTCTTCAGGTGGTGGAACGTCTCGACGCCGGCGCGCAGCGCATCCTCGAAGCGATCGAACCCGGCGGGGACGATCATGAACTCCTGGATGTCGAGGTTGTTGTCGGCGTGGGCGCCGCCGTTGATCACGTTCATCAGCGGGACGGGCAGGGTGACCGCGCCGACACCACCGAGGTAGCGATACAGCGGAAGGTCGTGGCCGAGTGCCGCCGCGCGGGCGTTCGCCATCGACACGGCGAGGATCGCGTTGGCCCCGAGATGCGACTTCGTCGGAGTGCCATCGAGGGCGATCAGGCTGGCATCGACCGCCGCCTGATCGGTGGCGTCCATGCCGATCAGCGTGGGCGCGATGACATCGCGCACGTGGTCGACCGCGCGCTGGACGCCCTTGCCCAGGAAGCGCGCGGCATCACCATCGCGCAGCTCGAGTGCCTCGTGCTCGCCTGTCGATGCGCCTGACGGCACGATCGCGCGGCCGAGGGCGCCGCTGTCGAGCCCGACCTCAGCTTCGACGGTGGGATTGCCACGGGAATCCAGGACCTCGCGTGCGTGCAGCCAAACGATCTCCGTCATGCGCGCGACACTACTACATCACCGCCCACAGGATCAGGACCACGCTGAGGATCGCTGCGAATGCGAGCAGGCCGATGAACATCAGCGCCTGCCGACGGTCGTTTTCGTAATGTTCCCCGGCGGTGGAACGGAATTCGACGATGTCCGACATGCGCGCAAGAGATGCATCTCGTGCGCCGCCGTGGATGCGCGCCGGCGCCACACGGTGATAGGAACTCACTCCCATGACCCGCACCATCGGAGTGGCCCTGCTCGGGCTCGGCAACGTCGGCGGTGGCGTGGTCAAGCTGCTCGAGGACAACACCGCGGCGATCCAGGCGCGGCTCGGCGCGGCGCTCGAGATCCGGGCGATCGTCGTCCGCGATCCGGCGAAGGAGGACCGCGTGGTCGAGATCGATCGCGCGAAGCTGACCACCGACGTGGAAGCCGCGATCAAGCGCGCCGACATCGACGTGGTCTGCGAGCTGATCGGCGGCACCTCGCTCGCGAAGGACGCGGTGCTCGCCGCCATCGCGGCCGGCAAGCACGTGGTGACCGCGAACAAGGCGCTGCTCGCCGAGCACGGCACCGAGATCTTCGAGGCGGCCGACAAGGCCCAGATAGACGTCTATTACGAGGCCGCGGTGTGCGGCGGCGTGCCGATCATTCGCGTGCTGCGCGAGGGTCTGGCGTCCGATCGCGTCGAGGCGCTGACCGGCATCGTCAACGGCACGTCGAACTACATCCTGACGACGATGACCGACACCCGGCGGCCGTTCGCCGACATCCTGAAGGAAGCGCAGCAGCTCGGCTACGCCGAGGCCGATCCGACGCTCGATATCGGCGGCGGCGACGCCCGCCACAAGCTCGCGATCCTGATCGGCCTGTGCTTCGGCCGCGTCGACGTCGCGAAGATCCCGATGGACGGCATCGATGTCGTCGATCCGATCGATCTCGAGTACGCCGAGAAGTTCGGCTTCATCATCAAGCCGCTCGTGATCGCGCGCGACCGCGGTGAGCAGGTCGAGGCCCGCGTCCATCCGACGCTGATCCCGCAGAACTGGCTGCTCGCCGATGTCGCCGGCGCGAAGAACGCGGTCTACGTCCAGAGCTACGCGCTCGGCCCGTCGATGTACTACGGCGCCGGTGCCGGCATGCTACCGACGGCGATGAGCGTGGTCTCCGACATGATCGAGATCGGCCGCAACATGGCAGCGAAAGCCGCGGGCGCCGGCCGCGCTTCCAAGGCCGCGGTCGCCAAGCGCGAGCTGATGCCGCTGTCCGAGGTCCGCACGCGCTACTACCTGCGGTTCGGCGTCGCCGACGAGCCCGGCGTGCTCGGCCGGCTGATGACGATCCTCGGCGCGCACCACGTGTCGATCCAGCAGGTCGTCCAGGACACGTCGAGCTCCGACGGCCCGGTGTGGGTCGTCGTCGTCACCCACGAGGCGCGCGAAGGCGAGGTGCGCGCCGCGCTCTCCGAGATCGATCGGCTGCCGGTCGTTCGCGAGAAGGCACGCCTGATCCGGATCGCGTCATGAGCGAGGTGGTCGAAGGCGGCATGCTGCGCCACGAGATCCGGGTGATCTTCGGCGACACCGATCAGATGGGCGTCGTCTATTACGGCAACTACATGCGGTTCTTCGAGAGCGCGCGCGCCGCGTACTGGCGCGGCCTCGGCCGCAGCTATCAGGACCTCGTCGACTGGGGCGTCGCGATGCCCGTCGTCGAGGCGCACTGCAACTACAGGCGGCCCGCGCACTACGAGGATCTGATCGTCGTCGAGGTGCGGGTCAGCGAGCTGCGCGCCGCATCGCTGCGCTTCGCGTACGTGGTCAAGCGCGGCGACACCGTCCTCGCCGAGGGCTACACGCGCCACGCGGTGATCGATAACGCCGGCAAGCCGCGCGCACTACCCGATGCGCTGCGCGCGATGATCCCGCCGATGAGCTAGGGCCAGGACAGGCCGACCGAGTACTCGGGCGCGATCCGCTGGGTGCCGCCCGCAGATACCAGGGCATGCGCGGTGCCGATCGTCAGCTCGATCTGTTGCCCGATCTCGAGCTTGCTCATGCTCTCGATCAGCTGCTCGACGCCCTTCGCGCCGAGCGTGCCGAGCAGCGCGGAGCCGATGTGGCCCTTGGCCTCCGGCAGGATCTTGGGTGGCATCGCGATCACCAGTGCCGTCAGGCGACCGCCGGTGGTCGCGATCTGGACCGTGCCATAGCGCCCGGTGCAATCGCGGCGCTCCGTCGCACCCGTGCGCTCGAGCTTGCAATCCGGCGCGATCGCTCGCAGCTCGTTCGCGATCACCGGACTGAATGCGGGTCCGTTCCCGGGCGGCGGCTCCTTGGTGCCACCGCCTCCACAACCACCGAGCACGATCGTCGCGAGCACGATGGGCACGAGCGGGGTGCGAAGCATGCTGCGATGGTAGCATCCGCCGCATGCAAGACCGCAACCTCGCCCTCGAAGTGGTCCGCATCACCGAGGCCGCCGCGCTGGCGTCCGCCCGTCTGATGGGACGCGGTGACCGGAAGCTCGCCGATCACGTCGCCGTCGAAGCGATGCGGCGCGCGTTCGATGCGATGGACATCCGCGGCACCGTGGTGATCGGCGAAGGCGAGCGCGACGAAGCCCCGATGCTCTACATCGGCGAGACCGTCGGTGCCGGCTGGAAGTCCGGCGAGGCCTCCCCGAAGGTCGATATCGCGGTCGATCCGCTCGAAGGCACCAACCTGTGTGCGACCGGCGCGCCCGACGCGATCAGCGTGATCGCGATCGCCGACGACGGCCAGTTCCTCAACGCGCCCGACACGTACATGCAGAAGATCGCGGTCGGCCCCGAGGCGCGCGGCGTGATCGATCTCCGCGAGTCGGCCACCTGGAACCTCGAGCGCATCGCGAAGGCCAAGGGCAAGAAGGTCGAGGACTGCACCGCGGTGATCCTCGATCGCGATCGCCACACCGACCTGATCGCCGAGGTCCGCCAGGCCGGCGCGCGCATCCGTCTGATCGGCGACGGCGACGTCTCCGGTGCGGTGATGACCGCGAACCCGGAGTCCGGCATCGACGTCCTGTTCGGCACCGGCGGTGCGCCCGAAGGCGTGATCGCGGCGGCCGCGCTGAAGTGCGTCGGCGGTGGCTTCCAGGGCCGGCTGCGGTTCCGCTCGGAAGAGGAGCGCGCTCGCGCGAAGAAGATGGGCGTGCCGCCCGAGGACACGATCTATCAGCTCGACGAGCTCGCGAAGGGCGACGTCATGTTCGCGGCGACCGGCGTCACCAAGGGCTACCTGCTCGACGGCGTGCACTTCTTCGGCGATCGCGCGACCACCGAGTCGATCGTGATGCGCAGCAAGTCGGGCACGGTGCGCGTCATCCAGGCCACGCACCACTTCCAGACCAAGCCGAAGTACTCGTGGGCGACCGGCCTCGACAAGAGCTAGGCATCGTCGGTCGAACCTTGTTCGACCTCATCTCGGCAGGTCGAACTTCAACCGCGTTGGCTTGCCGGCGGTGATCGTCACCTTGCGCGTGGTCACCGGCCGATCGGGGTTCTTGAACGTCAGCGTGTACGTGCCGACGGCGATGTCGATCTCGAACGGTGTCTGCCCGAGCTTGCGGATGCCGTTGTAGACGTCGCTGTACGGCGTGGTCGCGACGACCAGCTTGCCGAGCGGAGCAGGGCGGGGCGCGAGGATGCGCCTGGTGAACACGATCTCGAGCACGACGCGCTCGTCGCGCAGCAGCGAGACCTCGCGGGTCTCGGGCTGGAAGCCCTCGGCCTCGGCGACCACCGTGTAATCGCCGTCCGGCAGCGCCAGCTCGGCGGGCGCCTTGCGGACCTGATCGCCGATCTTGATCGTCGCGCCGTCGGGCGTGGTGCGCAGCACGAGCAACGCCGTCGGCGCCGGCGCCGCGTCCGGACCGGGGGCATCCGGTGGAGAAGGTGGACGTGGCGCATCGGGCGTCGGCTTCTTCGCGTCGACGATCGTGATCGCCGCGGCGTCGGGCGTCGCGACCCCGGCATCCGGCGAAGCCGCCGGTCCGCAGCTGCGTGCGGCGAGCGCGAGCAAGAACGTCACGAACGCGATGCCGAACAAGATCGCGCCGGGCACCAGGTAGCGCCGGAGCTGCGGCATGCCGGGCGCGCTCTGCGACGGCACCGGCGTGATGTGGCGGGGCAGGCCGGTGTGCAGCCGCGTCGGCACCACCGCCGGGCCGCTGGGGACCGGCTCGCGAAACGCACCGCTGGCGAACTTGGTCTCCTCCTGATCCGGATCGACCTCGGGCGCCGGTCGATCGCGCAGCGTCGCTTCCTCGGCGGCGCGGATCGAGGGATCGATCATCGTCTTCTCGCTCGGCCGTTCGAGCATGGTGGCCTGCGCGTGCTGGGCGAGCTCGCGTGGCAGCGTCGGGCGCTGCTGGGCCTGGAGATCGCGCGCGAGCTCGTCGAGCACCTCGGCGTTGGAGCGCTCCTCGCTGGTCAGCCCCGACAGGTCCGAGCTCGACAGCAGCGCGACGGTCTCGGCGGTCTCGTAGTCGGGCTCGCCGGGATCCGAGATCCGCGACGCCGCGATCAGCTCCGACGATGGCGTCACCGGATCGAGCCGCCGGCTGAGCGAGCCCCCGACCGTTCCCGGCGCGACGTTGGTGCCCGGCGCGATCGCCGTGCCCGGCGCGACGTTGGTGCCGCCGCCCTTGTCGAGCATCCGCGGGTGTGGACCGCTGAGGTCGCGCGGAAACTTCGTCCGCACCCATTGCGAGAGCTGCATCGGTGTCGCCAGCTCGGGCGACGCCTTGATGAACGCCTCGAGCGCCTGGGCGAGCTCGGCGGCGGTCGCGCGCTGATCGCGCTTGGTCTGCAGCGCCCACGTGATCGCCTTGGCGAGCGGCGGCGGGGTCGCCGGAGCGACCTGCGAGATCGGCTGCAGCTTGCCGTCGCGGATCATCCGCATCGCATCGACCGCATCGCCGCGCGGCACGATCGTCTTGCCGGCGAGCAGCTCCCACAGACAGATGCCGAGCGAGAACACGTCGCTGCGGCCATCGAGCGCGCCCGCGATCGTCTGCTCGGGAGACATGTACGCGTACTTGCCTTTGACCTGGCCGGGATTGGTCAGCTGATCCGATGCCGCCATCGCCTTGGCGATGCCGAAGTCGCACAGCTTCACGATGCCGTCGTACGAGATCATGATGTTCGCCGGCGATACGTCGCGGTGAACGAGCCCGAGCGGCTTGCCGGTCTGATCCTCGAGCTGATGCGCGTAGTGGAGCGCCGCCGCGGCATCGGCACCGATGCGGGCGACCAGCGTCGGTGACATCGCCGGTTTCGGCGGGCCGGAGTCGCGCTCCCCGAGCTTGAAGATCTGCCCGGCGTGGATACCGTCGACGAACTCCATCGCGATGAAGTAGTCGTGGTCGACTTTGCCGAAGTCGTAGATGTGGACGATGTTCGGGTGGGTCAGCTGGGCGACCAGCTTGGCCTCGCCGAGGAACATCTTCACGAAGTCGGGCGTGTCCGCCAGGTGCGGCAGGATGCGCTTGACGGCGACGCGGCGGTCGAACCCTTCGAGCCCGCGCTGCTGCGCGAGGAAGACCTCGGCCATCCCACCGCGTGCAAGCCGGCGCAGCAGCACGTAGGGGCCGAAGCGAATACCGCCGCCTTCGGGCACTGATCCATTCTATCGGCCTGCCCACGCTTGTGGGCACCACATGGCTGAAACTACGGGGCTAAAAACCGTCGCGATCGCTGTAGACGTTCATTAAGATGCCGCGCATGCCATCGGGGAAACTGGCAGGGCTCACGATCGCCGGATCGCTCCTCGCGGCGTGTGTCTCCCCGCTCGCCGAGCGCCCCGAGCCCCGGGTCGCCGTCGGTGGCGATTCGCCGGTCGCCGAGGCGATCAATCGCATCGCCACCGAGTCCGGCGTGCCCGCTCCGCTGCTCGCCACGATGGTCCACCTCGGATCGCGCTTCCAGATCCTGGCTCCCGCGCATACCCACGGTCGCGAGGTGGTCGGCATCTTCGGCCTCGATCCCGCCACGGTCGCCCACGGTGCCGCGCTCGCCGGCGTCACCGAGCACGCCGCCCGCACCGAGCTCGAGGCCGGTCTGCGCGCCGGTGCCGCGCTGCTTCGCGAGGCCGCACCGCACGCGCGCACGCTCGACGATTTCCTCGATACGCTCGAGCCACGCACCCGCTCCTCGGTGCTCCACACGTTGGCGCGCGGTGTCGATGGTCGCGATGCCGGCGGCAAGTCGATCGTGATCGCGGCGCGCTTCGTCGAGCCGTCGGCACTGGCGAGCTTCCGCGAGGCCGCCCCCGGCTATCCCGAGGCCGAGTGGGTGCCCGCGTCGAGCCAGAACTACTCCACGGCGAACCGCGGCGTCGGCGACATCACGCACGTGGTCGTTCACACCACGCAAGGAAACTTCAACGGCACGCTGTCGTGGTTCCAGGACCCGGCCGCCCAGGTGTCCGCGCATTACGTGGTGCGTTCGAACGATGGCTTCGTCGTCCAGATGGTCGACGAGAAGAACGTCGCCTGGCACGACAGGTGTTTCAACACGCCCACCATCGGCATCGAGCACGAGGGCTTCGTCGAGAATCCCGACCGCTGGTACACCGAGGCGATGTACATCGAGTCGGCGAAGCTGACCGCGTACCTCGCCGACAAGTACGGCATCGCCAAGGAGAAGGGGCCGATCATCGGCCACGGCGAGGCGCCCGACTGCTCGACGCACACCGATCCCGGTGATGGCTGGAACTGGGACCACTATATCGAGCTCGTCCAGACCTACGGCGCGCCGCAGTTCGCCGCCGAGGACGTCATCGTTCAGGGCCCGCCCACGATGGTCGCCGGCGAGCGCGGCACCTTCACGGTGACGATCACCAACCGCGGCAACGCCGCCTGGGAACCGGACCTCACCCGCCTCGGCACCGCGCTGCCCACCGATCGCGAGAGCGAGGTGTTCGTCGACGGTGACTGGCTGTCGCCCACCCGCGCCACCGGCATCGATGCCCGCGTCGAGCCCGGCGACACCGGCACCTTCACGTTCGACATCATCGCGCCGGACGTCCGCGAGCCGACGGTGATCGACGAGGCCTTCCAGCTCGTCGAGGAAGACGTCACCTGGTTTGGCCCCGACATCCACGTCGTGTTCCAGACCATGCCGCGCGAGGACGCCGGCGGTTGCTCGACCGGCAACTCCTCGACGGGCGGCCTGTTCGCGGCCGGCCTGCTCGCCCTCGTGCTGCGCCGCCGCCGCCGCTGAATCTTCGCGTCCGAACACGGACGCTGGCGTGGCTGCGAGGTCCGTGTATGTTCGCCGCCCGATGCGTTCGCTGTCGCTGCTCGTGCTCGCCGCTGCTGGCTGCAGCGACGCGGTCACGCTCGCGATCGCGAGTGACCGGCCGGTGCCCGAGGCGATCGATGCGATCTGCGTCGGGGTCGCGGACCGGACACCGAGCGGTGTCGCCTTCGGCGAGCACTATCGGCTCGAGGGCAAGCTCGGCTCGCTGCCCCAGACGTTGCGCATCGAGGCCGGCGATGCCGACACCGCGTGGGCGTGGGTGCGCGCCGATCGCGGTGGTGTTCCGGTGGCGAGGAAGGGCGCGCCGGTCAACTTCGGGCCCGACGTCACGCTGTCGCTCGATCGCTGCGAGGTCGGGCCGGGCTCGGCACCCGCCAGCGCCGGCACCGCGGGCCCGGCCGATGCGCGGCTCGTGGTGTCGAACGGCAACGGCGGTCAGCTGGTGGTGGCGCTCGGCGACACCGCGGTCGTGCTCGACGTGGTCGACGGGGTGTTGACTGCCGCGCCAACGCCCGAAGTGCCCGGCACGATCAGCGACGTGATCGCGGTCGACCTCGACGGTGATTGCGATGACGACCTCGTGATCGCCACGCCCGATGGCCCGCCGATCACGTGGCTGCGCAGCGGTCTGGTGTTCACTGCAGGTCCGGCGATCGGGACCGAGAGCGCGGCCGCGATCGCCGCCGCCGATCTCGATCGCGACGGCGACATCGATCTCGTCACCGGTGCCGGCGCGACGCTGCGGCTGTGGCGCAACGACGGCAGCGGTGCGTTCAACGAGGACCCCGCCGCGCTGCTGACCGAGGGTCGCGTGCAATCGGTGCGCGCGCTCGCGCTCGGCGATCTCGATCACGACGGCAACCCCGATCTCGTCGTCGGTCAGGCCGGTGATCCGATGCGGACGTGGATCGGCGACGTCGGCGGTAGCGGCAGTCTGTTTCCGTCGGAGGCGATCTCGCCGATCCCGCTCGACGTACTACGGATGCAGCTCGCCGACATCGACGGCGACTTCGCGCCCGATCTCGCGGTGGCAGTCGCCGGCGCGCCGCTCGAGCTGTTCGTCGATCGCGTGGGGCTCCTCGAGCGG
>JAEYYY010000173.1 GCA_023430775.1 Pseudomonadota bacterium | reverse complement strand
GATCGCGACCGAGGCGGGCGTCTTGCCATCGGCATCGGCGCTGACCACGAAGCTGGCGGCGGGCTGCTCGCCGAAGTCGAACGCGCCGTCGGGCCCGGTCTTCTTGCTCGTCAGCTCCTCGCCGGGCCGCGCACCACGCTGCGGGCGGACGTCGGTCAGGGCGTCGCCGAGATGGACGATCGCCCCTGCGACCGGCGCGCCGCGGAACGTCACGTGACCGGCGATCCGGCGGCGCGGCGCACCTTGCTGGACGAGCCACGGCTGGTTGGCGCTCGCCGGCTCGCCGCTGCCATCCGCACGCTTGCCGCCGAGCAGCGGCGAGGTCGTGCCGGTGCCGCCGGCGGCGACACCGTCGGTCGCGCCGTCGCTGCCACCGCGGCCCTTGATCCACCAGATGCCGCCCACGAGCAGCGCGAGCACGACGATTCCTGCGAACACCTTCTTCATCGAGAGACCTCCGGCGAGTGGCACGGAGGACGACGGGGGAATCACCAGCGGGGCGAGCAACGCGACCACGCCGCGCCTGTCATCGCGCTTGGCGAGCCGACCGCGCAGCTCGTCGAGTGCGACCTTCAAGCGCCGGCGCACGGTGCCGTCGGGGATCTCGAGCCGCCGTGCGATCTCGGCGCTCGATAGCCCCTCGAAGTAGTGCAGCAGCACCGTCGAGCGATACGGCTCGGCGAGTGCCAGCACTTCTCCGGCGACCATCCGCTGGAGCTCCACGCGATCGACGAGCTGTTCCGCCGTCGGCACCGAATCCGGTACCGGCGCCGCGAGCTCGCGTGCCTGGCGTCGCTTCGCGCTGCGACTCCGCATGCGCACGACGTTGAGCACCACGCGCGACAGCCACGGCCGCAGCGGTCGATCATCGGGCACGTGACCGGCCGCGACGAGCCATGTCTCCTGCGCGACATCGTCGGCGGCGCTCGCATCCTTGACGAGCGCCGTCGCGAGTCGGCGGATCCACGCCATCTCGGCTGTCAGCTGATCGATCTGCACCGCTTCAGCTCGTAGCTTTCTCCCTTCGTCCATCCTGCACGCGGGAATGCCGCGTCACGAGGTTTCGTTCGGCCGAAACTGGGATTCTGCGAGCGCGACGGGTGCGACGCCTGCGGCAGCGCTTGTGCTATTGACTTTATTTCAATAGCGCACATACTCGACGAGCGTGAACGATCTGGATGTCATCGTCGTCGGCGCCGGGCTGTCGGGAATCGACGCAGGCTATCACCTCCAGAAGCAGTGCCCCGACAAGACGTACGCGATCCTCGAGGGGCGATCGACGCTCGGCGGCACCTGGGATCTGTTTCGCTACCCCGGCATCCGCTCGGACTCCGACATGTTCACGCTCGGGTTTCCGTTCCGGCCGTGGACCAAGAGCAAGGCGATCGCGAGCGGCGGCGAGATCCTCGAGTACCTGCGGTCGACCGCCGAGATGTTCGGCATCGACAAGAAGATCCGGTTCGATCATCGCGTCGAGACCGCGCGGTGGTCGAGCACCAGCAATCGCTGGACGCTCGGCGTGCGCGCGCACGGCGAGCTCGTCGAGATGACGTGCCGGTTCCTGATGACCTGCGCCGGCTACTACGACTACGACAACCCCTACACGCCGGAGCTGCCCGGTCGCGCGCGATTCCGCGGCGCGATGATCCATCCGCAGCACTGGCACCGCGACCTCGACTACAGCGGCAAGCGCATCGTCGTGATCGGCAGCGGCGCCACCGCGGTGACGCTGGTGCCGGCGCTGACCGACAAGGCCGCGCACGTCACGATGCTGCAGCGCTCGCCGACGTACATCCTGTCGCGCCCGGCGGTCGATCCGATCGCGGAGCGGCTGCTCGGCAAGATGCCCGAGCGTGCGGCCTCCGCGCTGGCGCGCTGGAAGCAGCTCGGCCTCAGCATGGCGTTCTACTCGTTCTGCCGGCGCTACCCCGACAAGGCGAAGAAGCTGCTGCTCGCCGGGGTGTCGCATCACCTCGGCGATGCCGGCGGCATCGAGCACTTCACGCCGACGTACAACCCGTGGGACCAGCGCCTCTGCCTGGTGCCCGATGCGGATCTGTTCAAGGCGATCCGCGAGGGCAAGGCGAGCGTGGTCACCGATCACATCGACACGCTCGACGAGACCGGCATCCAGCTGAGATCGGGCCAGCACCTCGATGCCGACCTGATCGTCACCGCGACCGGGCTCACCCTCAAGTGGATGGGCGGCATCCAGCTCGAGGTCGACGGCAAGCAGATCGTGCCGCACGACATGCTCCTGTATCGCGCGATGATGTGCAGCGGCGTGCCGAACCTGGTGTTCGCGGTCGGCTACACGAACGCGTCGTGGACGCTCAAGACCGATCTGGTCAGCCGCTACGTCTGCCGGCTGTTGCAGCACATGGACAAGCACGGTTACACCAGGGTCGTGCCGCACAAGGATCCCGACGTCGAGACCGAGTCCGTGCTGCCGCTCAAGTCCGGCTACATCGAGCGGGCGACCTCGTTCTTCCCCCAGCAGGGCAAGGTCACGCCATGGCGCGTCTACCAGAACTACGCGCTCGACTTCGCGACGCTGCGCTTCCAGCGCCTGCAGCACCCGCAGCTCGAGCTGGCGTGACGTGGACGATCGCGGCGAACAACTCGCGCGGTTGATCGAGGAGTCACCCGAGGACGAGGACGCGTTTCGCGTCTACACCGACTGGCTCGAGGAGCGCGGCGACCCGCGCGCGACGCTCGTCCGCCTCCAGATGACGCGCGAGCGAGTCACCGATCGCGCCAAGCTCGATCATCTCGAGACCCGGCTCGCCGAACTCTTCGAGCAGCATCGCGAGCACTTCCTCGGTCCGCTCGCGAAGGTACTCCCCTCGTCGAAGTCATCGCGGGCCGCGCGCGACAACGCGCCGAAGCTCGAGTGGCGCAGGGGCTTTGTCTACAAGGCGGAGCTGCGGCGACTCGCGCGCATGCCGATGCATCGCTTCCTCGATCACCTGATCTCCCATCCGTCGGGCCGCTTCCTCGTCGAGCTGCGCGATCTCTGGGCCGAGGATCCGGAGGCGCTGATCGAGGTGCTCGCCACCCGAGCGCCGCGCACGTTGCGCCGGCTCCAGGTGTCCGGCACCGACGGTACGCGCATGGTCAGCCTCGCGTCGCTCTGGCCGCGCCTCGATCGGCTCGAGGAGATCGAGGTCGGTGCGGCCGGCGGGCTCGGCTACATCGAGCTGCCGAAGCTGAGGCGCGCGACCTTCTCGATCTACGACCCGGCTCACCTCGCGTCGCTCGCGGCCGCGCGCTGGCCCGCGCTCGAGCACCTCTCGCTCCACGTCCCGACGACCACCGAGGCAGCGCAGCTCGTCGCCGTGTTCGAGAACGAGCTGCCGGCGCTGCGCTCGCTCGAGCTCGGGTTCTACGCTCACGCACCGGAGCTGCTGTCGCGGCTCTCGAAGCTGCCGATCGGTCGCCAGCTCCGCGAGCTGACGCTGTACAGCACGCCCGACATCCTCGACGCGCTGATGCGCTGCACGTTCGATCTCGACGTGCTGCGCTTCGACGACGTCCTTCCGGACGCCGACACCCGGTTCGCCCACATCGCCAGGCGCGTCGAGCGCTCGTGACTCAGCGCTTGCGCCTGGGCGCGTTCGCGGTGCGCGCATCGGCGGCAGGGCGCTCGCGGAACCACTGCGCGATGCCCTTCATGTGCGGCTCGAAGTCGCCGGGGACGCTCACGTTCAGCATGCCGGCGCGCTTCGCGGTGCGATTCTCGAAGTCGTGCTTGGTGTTCGCCGGTGCGATCACGAACGAGCCCTTCGGTGCGTCGAACCAGGCGCCGCCGACGAAGAAGCTGATCGTTCCCTCGAGCACGTAGAAGCAATCGTCCTCGTCGTGCGAGTGCGTGCCGGGGCCCCTGGTGTATGGCTCGAGCCACCACTCGGAGATCGAGTACTGCTTCCTGGTCTCGCTGCCGTCGGCCTTGAAGATCGCCTGCAGGGGGCCCATCTCGTAGCTTCGCCCGGCACCAGGAGCGAGGCGGATCGGAGCGCGCTTGCGTGCCATGCGTGAACTTTACAACCCGAGGGATTTCACCGTGTCACGAGATCGCACTCGACATCCTTGGCCGCGACACTAGTATCTGGCCGCGAGCATGGGCAGCTCGCAATGGGAGAGCCTCGCCATGAGTACGGAACGACGCACCTGTGAACGTTGCGATGCCGAGATTCCTGCCGCACGCGTCAAGGCCTTACCCGGCACCTGGCTGTGCATCGAGTGCAGCGAGGAGGTCGGCGGCGAATTCGTCTTGATCGCGAAGCAGGAGAACCTCGGCAAGGCCGGCAGCCTCAAGCTCAACTACGGCGGCGTCTCGGTGACCAAGAAGCGCCGAGTCGTGCCGAGGAAGTCCGACTAAGCACGCGCTCGCACGCGAGCTCGCGTACCCGAGCGTGACGACGCGCGGCATCCTCGACCAGCACAACGCCTGGTACGAGATCATGTGGGCCGCGCAGAAGCCGCTCGGCCCGGGCACGGATGGACCGGCGTTCGCCGAGGTCGAGGATGCGGTCTGCCAGCTGCGGCAGTTCCCGCGCTCGAACCACCAGGTCGCGCGCGACACCAGCACACTCGCCGGCGAGGTCTGTCTCGATCGCAACGACAACTCGCTCGCGGCCGCACCGTTCGAGATCGCCGATCGCTGCGCGGCGACGTTCGCGTACTGGGGAAACCCGTACGAGCGCTCGGCATGCGACGACGCTCCCGCGATCGTTCGTCAACCCGGCGGCTATCTGCTGCCGTACTGGATGGGCCGCTACTACGGCTTCATCCCGGCTGATCTCTAGTACCAGCCGTGCTTCTTGCGGAACGACAGCGCGCGGTCGTAGCTGCCGTAGCGCCCCATCGTGTAGCGATGGAAGGCGTCGAGCTGATCGCTGCAGCTCGTCGAGCTCGGGTTCGACATCAGCGCGCGACGATTCGCGATCGTCAGCTGGCCGAGACCGAACGCCGTCGACGTCGGGTTCTTCGCGGTCGATTCACCGCCCGACTCCGCCATGATGATGGAGCGGCCCGCTGCCGGGACTCCGGAGAGATCGCACTTCACGCCACCGTGCGCGCGATCGAGCTGTTCGTTCGAGAGAGTCTTGAACATGACGCTGGTCCCTTCAGTACGCGAGGTGGACGTGAGTGCCGTGGCCGCCGATCGCACCGATGTTGCGACCGTGCTTGATGCCGCCCATCGGGTCGTAGAACAGCTCCGTCGGGTTGGTGCGCGACATCTCGCGATAGAACTGCGCCATCGCGGACCGCGAGCCCGCCGCGTCGAACGCGCGACCTTGATAGTGGTACGAGCGCGGTGCGTGACGGCCGCCGCTGGTCGACGTGATCGTCAAGCCGAGCTCGCGGGCACGCCCCATGGCGCTCGACAGCTGGGACCCGCCGCTCGGGCGAGTGAGAAGTGCAGGATCGATGGTCTCGAAGTCGTTCATGGCTGGCTCCTTTCTGCGGACGCTTTTACTTCGTGCAGCGGCGATGCCGACGCAGGCTGGAACCCGTGGTCGACAGTGATCGTCTCCCGCGGGAGACAACCACGCGATGCGATCGCGTGCGAACCACGCGAAGTCTCGTCGGCGACCGCCGATCGCGACCGCGCGTGCGAGATCGTCGACGGCAACGACAGCAGCCGCCATGGCTGGACGATTCGCCTGTAGGTGCGCGGCCCCGGTGTGGGCGTGACCGCGGGTCAACCGCGGCTCTACAATGGTGGGCCATGCGCAGCTGGCTCGTGCCGATGATGCTGTTGATCGGCTGCTACGACGATCCGGTTCGTCACTGCCCGGTCGTCGATTGTCCGAGCAACATGGTCTGCGACAACGCCAACGGCTGCGCGTTCAAGGAGCAGCTCGAGCAATGCGACGACCAGCCGGATGGCACCGCGTGCTCGTATCCCGGCGTGGCGAACGGCGAGTGCAAGGACGAGCTGTGTCTGCCGTCGGGCTGCGGCAACGGCATCCTCACCAGTGGCGAGGTCTGCGACGACGGCAACACGACGAACGGCGACAACTGCTCGGCCGATTGCCGCTCGCTCGAGACCTGCGGCAACGGCATCCCCGACTTCGCCGCCGGCGAGACCTGCGACTGCGGCACCGAGCCGAACCAGCCGGGCGTGCCCGACAGCTGCAAGGGGCTGCCGAACTCCGCGGTGGACAACGGCTCGCCGTGCCGCGAGAACTGCCAGCTCCGGCGCTGCGGCGACGGCACGCTCGATCAGGTCGAGCAGTGCGAAGGCAATAACCTCGACGGCAAGACCTGCGAGGACCTCGGCTTCTACGCCGGCACGCTGGCGTGCTCGGACTTCTGCACGTTCGACACCGCGGGCTGCTCGGGCACGTGTGGCGATGGCGAGCTCGAGGCGAGCAGGGAGCAGTGCGATGGCGACGAATTCGGTGCGCTGAGCTGCCAGTCGTTCGGCTTCCAGACCGGCGAGCTCGCGTGCAACGCGGGATGCGCGGTCGAGACCTCGGGCTGCTCGGGGCGCTGCGGCGACGAGATCAAGAACGGCACCGAGCAGTGCGACACGCTCGATGTTGGCGGCGCGCAATGCACCGACGTCGGCTTCTACGGTGGACAGCTCGGCTGCAGCTCGTCGTGCAGCTTCGACACCTCGCAGTGCGAAGGCACCTGCGGCGATGGCGACAAGAACGGTCCCGAGCAATGCGACGGCACCGACCTCGACGGCACGGATTGCACCGATGCCGGGTTCTACGGCGGCACGCTCGCCTGCAACGCGATCTGCGGCTTCAACACCGCCGGGTGCGCCGGCCGCTGCGGCGACGGTACGGTCAACGGACCGGAGCAGTGCGACGGCAACACCAGCCTCGGGCTCGCGAACAAGTCGTGCGTCGACTTCGGGTTCGATGGCGGCACGCTGAAGTGCAACGCCAACTGCGGCTTCGACACGTCGGGGTGCACCGGCTTCTGCGGCGACGGCACGGTCAACGACGACGAGCAATGCGACGCCGACAACTTCGCGGGCCAGACCTGCCAGACGCTCGGCTTCTACACCGGCGAGCTGGCATGCACCGGCGGCTGCATCCTGTTCACCGGCGCCTGCGACGAGTTCTGCGGCGATGGGGAGAAGAACGGTCCCGAGCCGTGTGACAAGGACGACCTCGGCACCGCGACCTGCAGCAGCCTCGGCGATGGCGTGTTCGTCGGCGACGCGACGGCGCTCGTGTGCGATCCGCGCTGCGAGAAGATCATCACCGAGCGCTGCCCGAGGGTCGACGACGGCAAGTGCGACACCGCCCAGGGCGAGACCTGCATGAACAGCATCAAGGACTGCAAGGGCGACGTGATCTTCTGCTGCGGCAACGGGTTGTGCTCGCCGGCAGAGAGTCCCGAGAGCTGCCCGGCAGACTGCACGAAGCCGCAGTAAGCGGCCCCACAAGACAAACGTCTTGGCCCGGCGAGCGATGTTCGGTATTCACACCGACCTCGTATGCGTTGCCTCGCCTTGCTCAGCGCCCTCGCCCTCGCCTCCTGCGCCGTCGCCGACGAGGACGGTTTCGATGAAGAGCTCGAGGAGACCGATCAGGACGCGACCACGATCTGGTACACGCCGATCACCAAGGAGTACTTCCTGCCCACGGCGAAGATCCAGACCGAGGTCAAGAAGGTGTTCGCCTCCGAGGAGGAGTGGGTCGCGTTCTTCGGCAAGCCGTCGCCGGGCATCGACTTCGAGAACAACCTGGCGATCTTCTTCACGCCGGGCGCCGGCCTCCCGGCGCAGCAGAAGCCGGGTTATCGCTCGCGACTGTTCAAGGTCCAGCTGTCGAGCACCGGTCGCACGCTGACGATCAAGAACGGCGTCGAGTACAACGGCGATTGCGCGTGGCGCAGCGCGCGTCCGTTCATCACCGCGACGATTCCACGCCCGGCGGTGATGCCCGAGTTCAAGAAGTTCTATCGCACCGACTCCGAGCGCAGCTGCAACTAACCCGGCCGCAATTCACACCTGCCGAGCGTTGGCGCGCCGCAGCTTGACGATCAGATCACCGATCGCGTTGTCGATCACCTCGCGGCGCAGCGACGGCAGCTTGCTCTCCTTGAACTGCGCCTTCGCGAGCACCAGCTTCGCGGTCTGATTCGCCACCGACACGATCTCGTTGTCGGCGTTGGAGACCACGAACGCGAGCTCGAGCTGGACCTCGACCGACGCACCGACCGTCACCCAGCGCAGCCGCGTGACGTTGATGTCGACGTGCTTGTTCTCGAGGTACGAGCACCCGGCTAGCCGATGCCGGATCGCATCGATGTGACCGGTCCGCTCCGCCTCGTCACCAACCTGCGTCAGCGTGACGAACACGCCCGCGCGCTTGGTCTCGGCCCGCGCGAGCGGGGCGCTGGCAACCACACAAGCCAGGACGACAAGCCCCATCGCGATCCGCATGCATACGACAGTGAGCAGCTTGCGTGCCGTGGGCAACTTTGTGGAATCGCATCCCGGACCCCTGGCGTGCCGGGCTGTCGTGTCTCGCTGTGACCGGCTAGATCATCCGCCCCTGCTTACCCTCCGGCCCTGCTTAGCCTCCGGATAGAGCCCCTACGATCTGCACCGCGACTCCGGGAAGAATTTCTCGTCGTAGATCGTCGCAGCGTTCCTCACCGACAAACAGGATGACGTGGCGGCGAACGCGATCTTGCTCGTCGATCACGCGAAACCGGAACCCGGGAAACTTTCGATCGAGATCGCGCAGCACGTCGTCGAGCGTCGCGCCTTCTGCGCTCACCTCGCTCGCACCATCGGTGTAGCCGCGCAGCTGACTCGGAACGATGACGAGCGTCATGCGGGCTCACCCGCCGTCACCGAGAACACGTGCGGCAGGTGGCGCGCGATGCACTGCCAGCTCGCGCCTTCATTCACGCTCGACCACACCTCGCCCGAGGTGGTGCCGAAGTAGAGGCCGACCGGATCGCGATCGTCGGCGCACATCGCCTGCCGCTTCACCGTCCACCACGCCTGCTCGCGCGGCATGCCCTCGTCCTGGCGCTGCCAGCTGTTGCCGGCATCGCGCGTCATGAACGCGGCCGGCTTGCCGCTCGGCGGCGTGCGCGGCCAGTCGCCGCCGCCATCCATCGGGAACACCCACGCGGTTTCCGGATCGCGCGGATGGACGACGATCGGAAAGCCGATGTCGCCGACGTCCTTCGGCATGTTGTCGCCGACGCGCTTCCAGCGATCGCCAGGTCGATCGATCCGGTAGATGCCGCAGTGGTTCTGGTGCCACAGGCGATCGGGCTTCTGCGGGTGCAGCACCATGCAGTGCGGATCGTGACCGTACGGATACTCGCTGCCGTCGTCCTTCTTCGGCGCGAAGTCCATCGCCACGCCCGAGTTGAGCGGCTTCCAGTCGGCGCCGCCGTCGCGCGATTCGAAGATGCCGCCGCCCGACATCCCGAGATAGAGGTGCCTGGCATCGCGCGGGTCGACGAGGATCGAGTGCAGCTTGCCGCCGTCGGGCGTCTCGTCCTTGTCGCCGCCGATCCATTTGATCTGCTCGGGGTGATCGTTGAAGCCCGAGACCGGTGCCCAGGTGACGCCCGCGTCCTCGCTGCGGAACAGGCCCTTGGGCGACGTGCCCGCGTACCAGACGTTCGGCTCGCTCGCGTTGCTCGGCGTCAGCCAGAACACGTGATCGACGGCGCGCGCTCGCTCCTCGCCCTTGGGGAACATCGGCGGCGTCGCGGCCTCCTTCCAGGTCGCGCCGTTATCGACACTGCGAAACACCGTCGGGCCGAGGTGCCACTGCCGCGAGGCGGCGAGCAGCGTCTTGCGATCGCGCGGATCGAGGACGACGTGATGGACCTGCTGACCGAGGAAGGTCGGCTTGCTCAGCGACCACGACCGGCGATCGGCCGAGGCGGTCGCGATCCAGATCCCTTTACGAGTTGCGATGTAGAGCTGCAGCGCCATGGGCTTGCGACGCTAGCGGATCCGCGCCCTCGGGGTAGGTGCGGCGCCCACACAGGCCACGGGCGAATGCATCGGAACACGTGCGATACTTGCCGACGATGGGTCAGTCGCCAGCACTCCAGCTGGGCGCCTCCTTTGCCCCTGGTACGCGGCTCGGCAGGTACGAGTTGCTGGCCACGATCGGCAAGGGCGGA
>JAEYYY010000825.1 GCA_023430775.1 Pseudomonadota bacterium | reverse complement strand
GCCTCGGCGATCACGGGCGGATGCTCGGTCGCTTCGGCCACGGCGAGCGCTTGCTGTCCCGCGGTGCGCGCGCGCGGGTACTGGCCGCTCTCGCCGAGTGCCTTCGCCGCGGCGAGCTGCTGGCGCGCGGTGGTGATCTTGGCGCGGGTCGCCGGGTCCGACGGCGGTGGAAACGCGGCGCGCAGGGCATCGACGTCGGCGCACGGCTCGAGCGGGGCGAGCGCGAAGGTCGCGGGCACCGCGCGGTCGAGCATCTCGCCCGTCGGTGGCTCGCGATAGACATCGACCAGCGCGGAGAGCGCGACGACGCGGCGATCGAGGCAGGCGACCTTGAGATCGAGGAGCTCGGTCGATTGATCGCCGTGGACGTGGGTGGCCTCGCAGGCGGCGCGCCGGGCGTCGATCCAGCGGGAGGTGTAGACGTCGAGCTGCTTCGCGAACCGCTCGAAGACATCCGCCGCGTCGCTGCGCCCGGACCTCGCGAACGCGGCGCGCACCGACGCCATCCGATCCGCATCCCAGACGCCGGCGAGTGTCCGCCCCATGTCCTCGCAGCGCGACTCGTCGCTGCGGGTCGCGAGGTAACCGATCGCGCCGATCAGCACGACGACCGTCCCGATCGTGGCGCCGATCGCGAGCCGGCGTGCGCGCTCCGCCGCGGGATCGCGGGTGAGCTCGGAGAGCAGCGCGTCCATCGACGGCCAGCGCTCGGCGGGATCGAACGCGAGCCCGCGCCGCAACACCGCACGCAGCCACTCGGGCACGTCGCTGTCGCGCGGCTCGACGATGCGGTTCGCGCGGACGTTCTCCACGATCGTGCTGGCGATGCTGCCTGCGAACGGCGCCGCACCGTGCAGCGCTCCCCACAGCGCGACACAGAACGAGAACTGATCCGCCGCCGGCCCGACCGCGCCGCGGGAGACCTGTTCGGGAGCCATGTATGCCGGCGTGCCGACCAGTGCTCCGCTCTGGGTCAGCGCGGGATCGATGCTCGCGGCTGCCGGCTCCTCCGGCGTCACCGCGCGGTCGACCGCGACTAGCCCGAAATCGGCGACGCGCGCGTTGCCGTCCTTGTCGAGCAGCACGTTCGCCGGCTTGAAGTCGCGATGGACGAGCCCGACGGCGTGCGCCGCGGCCAGCCCGCGCCCGGCCTGGACGTACCTGGCGAGCACGTCGCGCCAGCCTCGCGGTTCGGCCAGCTGCCACTGCTGGAGCGTGCCGCCGGGAGCCAGCTCGGTCGCGAGGAACAGCTGGCCGTCGATCTCGCCGACCTCGTGGATGGCGAGCACGTTGGGATGCGACAGCTTCGCCATCGCGCGCGCCTCGCGCTGCAGGCGCTCGCGACCGGCGCCCGCCGAGTCCACCGCGCCATAAGCCCCGGGCCGCAGCAGCTTGATCGCGACCTTGCGATCGAGCTCGGGATCGTAGGCGCCGATCACGATGCCCATCGCGCCCTGGCCCAGCAGATCGAGCACGACGAAGCGGCCGATCGTGCCGGCGTTCGGTGCCTCCCCGACACCTGCGAACGGCAGCGTCTCCTCCAGGGCCCCCACACGCTCGGCATAACACGATGCGTGTCGTCGGCGGCGCGTTCCGTGGCCCATCCGCTGACCACGCGAACTGTGTGGTCAACGCGGAGCTAGCGGATCAATCCGGCGAGCTTGCCGAGCGCTTGCGAGAGCTCGCCGGCCGGCTCGCCCGCCTCGATCGGGCCACCGACCGAGACGTAGAGCACCTCGTCGTGATCGACGGCGACGAGCACGTGGCGAAAGTCGGTGACGTCGCCGTGCTTCGGGGGATCCGCGCGCCACGCGACCTCGGCGAGCGTCCACAGCTTCTGCACCTCGTGGGCGGGCAGCGTCTTGACCCGATCCGAGCGCTTCTCCGTCGCGAGCTCGTAGTGCGTCGTCAGCTTGCGGGTGTCGACATCGAGCAGGGCATGGCTCTGACCGCCGAGACCCATCCAGGTCACGTACAACGCGCGGTCGGGGAGCTTCGGGATCCACGAGTCGAGCTCGTCGCGCGTGGTCGCCTTGCGCGGCGACGACTTCGCGGGAACCGGTGCCGGCGTGGGCGGTGGTGCGGGCTCGACGATCTGCGTCGGGCCGGGAGGTGGAGAGGGCTCCTCGATCGGCGTCGAGGCGACGGTCTCGCAGGCGGCGAGCAGCAACAGAGCGAGGCGCATGAACGGATCGAACGCGCCGGGTGAGCCGGCGATTCACCCCGCGAGCGCGGCAATTTTGCAGGTCGCGCCGGGAGGTTTCGCGGTCGCGGGCCGTAGCCTACAGATCGATCGCGTGGCCGAGCGCGGCCTCGGTCGCGCCCTTGATCGTCTCGGCGAACGTCGGGTGCGCGTGGATCGTGTAGACCAGCGACTCGGCATTGACCTCGGTGGTCTTCGCGAGCGTCAGCTCCGCGATCAGATCGGTGACCGCGGGGCCGATCATGTGGGCGCCGACCAGGGCGCCGGTCTCGGCGTGCCACAGCGTCTTGACGAAGCCCGTGGTGTCGCCGGCGGCGCGCGCCTTCGCGAGGGCGGTGAACGGGAACTTGCCGACCTTGATCGGGATGTTCTGCGCCCTGGCTTTTTCCTCGGTGAGCCCGACCGACGCGATCTCCGGCGAGCAGTAGGTGCACGCGGGAATCGCGTCGTAGCGCACCGGCTCGGCGTGGACGTTCGCGATCTTCTCGGCGACGAACACGCCCTCGGCCGACGCGACGTGCGCGAGGCCGCGGCCGATCACGTCGCCGATCGCCCACAGGCCGTCGCCGCACTTGTTGTCCTTGTCGACCTTGATCCAGCCGCGCTCGATCTGGACCTCGTGGTCCTCGAGGCCGAGGTTCTCGGTGTTGGCCGCGATGCCGACCGCGACGAGGAGGATGTCGGCCTCCATCGTGATGATCGAGTCCCGCGCCGGCTGTGGTGCGTTCTTCGGTTCGATCGTGCAGACCACCTTGTCACCCTTGACCGTGGCCGACGTCAGCTTGTGATCGACCAGCGCCTTGATGCCGCGCTTGTCGAACGCACGCGTCAGCTCCTTGCTGATCTCGGGATCCTCGTTCGGCACCAGGCGAGGCATGAACTCGACGATCGTCACCTCGACACCGAGCGCGCGATAGAACGACGCGAACTCGACGCCGATCGCGCCGGCGCCGAGCACGATCATCGACTTCGGCTGCTCGGGCAGCGTCATCGCGCGGCGGTACTCGATGATGCGCTTGTCGTCGAGGTCGATCCCCGGCAACGACTTCGCGCGCGCGCCGGTCGCGAGGATGACGTGCTTGGTCTGGACCACCGAGTCCTTGCCGTCGGTGCCCTTGACGCTGATCTGGTGCGGCCGATGGGGCTTGTCGCGAGGCAGCAGCTTCGCCGTGCCGGCGATCGAATCGATCTTGTTCTTGCGAAACAAGAACGCGATGCCCTTGCTGACCTTGTCCGCGATGTTGCGGCTGCGCTGGATGATCGCCGGGAAGTCGGGCTTGACCTCGCCGACGATGATTCCGAAGTCCTTCGCGTGCTGCATGTGATCGAGCATCTCGGCGGTGCGCAGCAGCGCCTTGGTCGGGATGCAGCCCCAGTTGAGGCAGATGCCGCCGAGCTCGGCGCGCTCGATGCACGCGGTCTTGAGCCCGAGCTGCGCGGCGCGGATCGCGGCGACGTAGCCGCCGGGGCCGCTGCCGATCACGACAACGTCGTAAATGGTTTCAGACATGGACATCTCCTAGAGTTCGCAACCCGGCAGCGGTTGGCTTGAAGCCGCATGCCTCGTAAAACGGGGTGAGGTCTGGCGTGAAGTCGACGTGCAGGACCTCGCAGCCAGCGTTGCGCGCAGCCCCCGCCGCATGCTCGACGAGGCGCTTGCCGATGCCGCGCTTGCGGTAGTCGGGATCGACGCGCGTATCGAGGATGAAGGCGTGATCGCGGCCATCCCAGGCGACGTTGACGAACCCGATCAGACGGTCACCGTCGAAGGCGCCCACGTGGACCAAGCTCCGCTCGAGCACGGGTTGCCAGTCGCTGGTGTCCGGTGCGGTTTGCCAACTCGCCCATCCCACACTGAACAACGCGTTCAATGTCGCGTTCGTGAGCGGTGGCTTGAGCCGGTACTCGATCATCAGAGGGCGAGCGACTCGGGCTTCTCGATCAGCTCGGTGAACGCCTGCAACCACTTCGCACCGAGCGCACCGTCGATCACGCGGTGGTCGCACGACATCGACACGGTCATCTGCTTGCCGGCGACGACTTGACCGTTCTTGACGACCGGCACGTCCATCACGGCACCGACGGCGAGGATGCCGGCCTCGGGCGGGTTCAGGATCGCGGTGAAGCGTTCGATGCCGAACATGCCGAGGTTCGAGATCGTGAACGTCGAGCCGGTGATCTCGTGGCCCTTCAGACCCTTGTTCTTCGCGCGGGTTGCGAGGTCGCGGACCTCGGCGGCGATCGAACCGATGCCCTTCTGATCGGCGTTGCGCACCACCGGGGTGACCAGGCCATCCTCGATCGCGACCGCGACGCCGATGTGGACCTGGTGGAACTTGCGGATCGCATCGCCTTCCCACGCCGCGTTGCAATCGGGCTCGCGGCGGAGGGCGAGGGCGGCGGCCTTGATCACGAGATCGTTGACGCTGACCTTGCCCTTGTCACCGAGCAGATCGTTCAGCCGCTGGCGGAACGCGAGGAGCGGACCGGCATCGATCTGGCGCTGCAGATAGAAGTGCGGGACGTCGCGCTTGGCCTCGGTGAGGCGCGCGGCGATCCGCTTGCGCATGTTCGAGGCGGGGACGTCCTCGTACGGCGTGTCGGTATCCGGCAGCATCTGGCGCGGCGTCCGCACGGCGATCGCCTGGGTCTCGCCGGCGTCCTCGGCGGGCTGCTGCTGCGAGCGGCCGTTGCCGACCTCCTGGCCACCTTCGGCCGCCGCCTTGACGTCGCGCTCGACGATCCGGCCGCCGGGCCCGGAGCCGCTGACGGTGCGCAGATCGATGCCGAGCTCGATCGCGAGCGACTTCGCGAGCGGCGATGCGAGAACGCGCCCGCCGCCGTTCGAGGTCGACGGCGCGGCGGCCTTCGGTGCTTGCTTGCTCGCCGCGCTCGCGGCCTGCTTGGCTTCCGGCGACGGCGCCTTCTGGGCCGCCGGTGCGCTCGCCGAGGTCTCGGGGCCACGCGCCGGTGCGGCGGGCTTGCCGGCCGGAGCCGATGGCGGGGGCGGCTTCGTCGTCGGCGCGGTGCGCTCGGGAGCCGGCGCCGGCGTCTTCGCGGGCGCGCCACCCGATGCGGCTTGCTCGACGAGCGAGGCGACATCCTCGCCGGCGTTGCCGAGGATCATCACCGGCGCACCGAGCTTGACGGTGTCGCCTTCCTTGACGAGGACCTTCAGGATCGTGCCCTCGTCCTCGATGTTGAAGTCCATGTTCGCCTTGTCGGTCTCGACCTCGGCGACCAGGTCTCCGGGCGACACCTTGTCGCCTTCCTTCTTGGTCCAGCGGACGAGGACACCTTCTTCCATCGTCGGCGACAGCTTCGGCAGGCCAATGATCTGAGCCATGAGTTAGTCCTATTCGAGATAGAGCGCGCGCTTGACCGCGGCGACGACGTCCTTGACCTGCGGCTGCACCTCGTCCTCGAGGTTCTTCGCGTACGGCATCGGCACGTCATCGCTGGTGACGCGCTCGATCGGCGCGTCGAGGAAGTCCATGCATAGCCGCTGCAGCTGGTACGCCACCTCGGCGCCGTAGCCGGCGACCGGCCAGCCGACCTCGACGATCACCGCACGGCCGGTCTTCTTGACCGACTCGGCGACGGTGTCGATATCGAGCGGACGCAGCGTGCGCAGATCGACGACCTCGCACTCGATGCCTTCCTCGGCGAGGGCCTTCGCGCTGTCCATGCACGTCCACACCATCTTCGACCACGCGATCAAGGTGATGTCCTTGCCCTCGCGCTTGATGTCGGACTTGCCGATCGGGATCACGTAGTCGGTCTCGGGGACCTCCCACGTCGTGTTGTAGAGCGTCTCGCCCTCGATGAACACGACCGGGTTGTCGTCGCGGATCGCCGACTTGAGCAGGCCCTTCGCGTCGTACGCCGTCGACGGCATGCAGACCTTCAGGCCGGGTACGTGCGCGTAATAGCTCTCGAGCGACTGGCTGTGCTGCGACGACACCTGCACCGCCGGCCCGCCGGGACCGCGGAACACGATCGGCACGTGATACTGCCCGCCGCTCATCTGATAGAGCTTGGCCGCGTTGTTGACGATCTGATCGATCGCGACCAGCGAGAAGTTGAAGGTCATGAACTCGATGATCGGCCGCAGCCCGACCATCGCGGCGCCGATGCCGATGCCGGCAAAGCCCATCTCGGCGATCGGCGCATCGATCACGCGGCGCTCGGAGAACCGCTGGAGCAGGCCCTGCGTCACCTTGTAGGCGCCGTTGTAGTAGCCGACCTCTTCACCCATGATGAAGATGTTCGGATCGCGATCCATCTCCTCGCGCATCGCCTGGTTGAGCGCTTCGCGGTAGCTGATGACGGCCATGACTACTTGCCTCCTTCGGGCTCGTCGTCCGGCTTGATCACGTACGGGAAGTACTCGTCGGCCGGCGGCGACTCCTCGGCGAACTTCACCGCGTCCTCGATCTCCGCCTTGACGTCGGCCTCGAGCGCCTCGAGATCCTTCTCGGGATAGCCGACCTCGAGCAGCCGGGCGCGCGATCGCTGGAGCGGATCGCGGCGCTTCCACTCCTCGACCTCATCCTTCGTTCGATACAGCCCCGGGTCCGACATGCTGTGGCCGCGGAACCGGTAGGTGACGACCTCGACGAGCGTCGGTTCGCCGGTCTCGCGGGCGCGAGCGACCGCCTCGGTCAGGCGGCGCTTGACCTTGATGACATCGTCGCCGTCGAAGCGATCGCGCGGCATGCCGTGGGCGAGCGCGCGCAGCGAGACGTCCTCGACCGCGAGCGAGCGATACAGCGGCGTGCCCATCGAGTACTGGTTGTTCTCGCAGATCAGCACCACCGGCAGCTTCCACAGCGCCGCGAGCGACAGCCCCTCGGCGAAGCCGCCGATCGTGGAGGCGCCCTCGCCGAAGAAGCATTGGGTGACGCGCTTGTCGCCGCGATACTTCGACGCCAGCGCGGCGCCGGCCGCGATCGGCACGTGGCCGCCGACGATGCCGTAGCCGCCGAGGAAGTTCTTCGACTTGTCGAAGATGTGCATCGACCCGCCGAGCCCCTTCACGCAGCCGGTCTTCTTGCCGTAGAGCTCGGCGAGGATCGCGCGCGCCGACACGCCCTTCGCGTACGCGTGACCGTGCTCGCGATAGGTGGCGACCACGTAGTCATCCGGCTCGAGCGCGGCGATCGCGCCGACGCACACGGCCTCCTGGCCGATGATCAGGTGGAGGAAGCCGCCGATCTTGCCCTGCGAGTACGCCTTGGCCGAGGCCTCTTCCATCCGCCGGATCGCCAGCATCTGGCGATACAGAGGGGCGAGCTCTTCGGCGGTGGTCTCGACCGGGGTGTCATCCGGCGGTTCGATTCTCTTGGAGTCGGGAGTGCTGATCGACGATGCGGTAGCCACGGCGGGCAGACCTTACCCATCGTTTCGGGGGGATACCAGCCACAGGACGCCGGATCGATCAGAGCTGCAGATCGAGAAACGCGTTGCCGTCGGCGTCGAAGTCCGCGCGATCGAAGGATCCGGAATTCTCGATGCCGAGCTCGACGCCGCGGTAGCGGACCGGGAGCTTGTCGACCGAGAACACGCCTGTCTTGCACGGGACCGGCGAGAACCCGAAGTCATCCTCGAAGTTCGGAGACTGGAACTGGATGAACAGGTCGACCGCGCCGCCGCACGCGCCGACGCTCGCCGGCTGACCGTTGACCGTCCACTCGATCCGGACCTGGCGAACCTGGCTCGGCAGCACGCATAGATGATCGCCGCGCGCGCAGACCTCGCCGCTCTCGCATTCGACGTCCTCGTCGCACACGCCATCGGACTGGCGAGGACAACCCGCGAGCAGGAGGACACCCAGGAGCGCGACGCGCATGAGCCTCATGCTAGCACCTCACTCGACGTAGATCGGGCTCGCGTAGATCCACGGGAGCTCGGCCGCCGCGAGATCGGGCCCGAGGTCGTGGAGGTACGGCCCGAGGTGGTGGGGGACGATCAGGAGCTCGACCCGATAGGCGCCGGCGGCGTCGAGCGGCACCACCAGCTCGGCCTCGCTGCCGGCCGCGACCTCGGTGGCCGTGCCACCCGGCGCGATGTGGATCACGCGCGCGCGGATCTCCGGAGCCGGTAGTACCGGATCGAGGTTGCGAACGGCAGGCAACGTGACGCGCAGCGAATCGCCGACCGCGGCCGTGCCGCCGAGCTCGATGCCGCCGGTGGCCGTGACGTCGAAGCCGATCGGGGTGCCGAGGATCTCGAACAGCGTGAACATCCGGCCCGCGGCGAGCGCGCTCTGCACCGCCTCGGGATCCGTCGGGTCGGTGACCAGCGCGATGTTCGAGAACCAGCGCATCACGCGGCGGTACGAATCGCCGCGCTCGCCGTCGGCGAACGTCACCGGGATGGCGTTCTGGTGGGCATCGCTGCCGTTGCTGACCGGGATCTTGCGGCCCTCGCCGAGCAGCGTGTGCCACTTCTCGATCGCGGGCTGGTTGGGCGTCAAGAACGCGAGCATCGCGAGGTCGGGCTCGGGATGCCCCGGATTGGTGTCGGCGAACTCGGCGGCCTCGACGAGCGCGTCGTCGGGATCGAGCCCGAGGAAGTCGCGGCGGATGTCGGGATCGATGTTGGCGTGCAGGTTGTAGACCTCGATGCCGTCGGCGGCGGCGCGCAGCAGCTCGAGCGACTTGCTCTCGGTGTGGGCGACCCACGACAGCCCGCCGGCCTCGCGAAACACCGCCGCCGCCGTGCCGGTCTCGTCGTTGTAGATCGCGTGGCGCTCGGCGATCGTGCCGGGCACGTGGCGATCGAGCATGATCGGCATCAGCTCGTTCTCGCCGCCGATCGTGATCGAGACGACGTGTCCGTCGGCGCAGGTGATCTGCGACGCGATCTGATCGTCGCCGGCCATCACCGCCGTGTCGGTGCCGCGCATCGAGTACAGCGTGGTGAAGTCCTCGTCGGCCATCGTGTCGTCGTGATCGGTGAGCGCGGCGAAGTCGACGTGCGTGGTGCACAGCGCCGCGCGCAGATCCTGGAGGCACGGTTCGTTGGGGACGCCGTCGTCGTCGCGCGGGTCGCCATCGCAGGCGTCGTGCGAGTACGGCGAGTGGAGATGGATGATGCCGCGGGCAGGCACCAGGCCACGCGCATCGCCGAGCTCGCGGGCGACCGGCAGCGTGGGATCCCACGGCGGCAGCTCGACGGGCGCGTCGTCGCCGCCACCATTATCGCCACAGGCGAACAGCAAACACGCAGCGAGTGCGACCCTCACACGCGCGAATCTATCCGAGGACCGGCGCGGCTTGCAGCTGTGAAGATCGACGACGAACGAACGCCAGAAACCACAGCGTTTGCGCCAGCCCGATGGTGGCGATCGTCAGCCACATCGCGCCGTAGTGATCATGCTTCGGCGAGCGCTTCCGTGACGATCACAGTCGCGAGCAGATCGTACGTGCACAGGATGACGCGCGCCGGCGTTTCGTTGCGGCGCAGGTGCTCGGCGATCGTGGCGATCGCGGTATCGGCGGCCTCGCGCTGCGGGTATCCGAAGATCCCGGTCGAGATGCCGGGGAACGCGACCGTCTGGATGCCGTGCTTCACGCACAGATCGAGGCAGCTTCGATAACAGCTCGCGAGCAGCGCGCGCTCGCCCTTGTGACCGCCCTGGTAGACCGGGCCGGGCGTGTGGATCACCCACTTCGCAGGCAGCTTGTAGCCGCTGGTGATCTTGGCCTGACCGGTCTCGCAGCCGTTCAGCATCCGGCACTCCTCGACCAGCTCGCGACCGGCGCGGCGATGGATCGCGCCGTCGACGCCACCACCGCCGAGCAGCGACGTGTTCGCGGCGTTGACGATCGCCTCGACGTCCAGCGTGGTGATGTCGTCCTCGACGATCGCGATCCGGTCACGAATCCCAGCTTCGAGCATGGGTGTAATCGTGACACTAAGTCAGGCGCCCGGCCAAGTGGATTTCTGCTACAACGTCGTTTCATGCGGACCCGGCTCGAGCGCACCTATCGCTTCGAAGCGGCGCACTTCCTCCCGAAGGTGCCGCCGGGCCACAAGTGCGCCCGCATGCACGGCCACTCCTACATGGTCGAGGTCGTGATCGAGGGCGAGATCGATGCCGAGCGTGGCTGGCTGATGGACTTCGCGGAGATCGACGAGTACGCGATGCCGATCATCCGCCAGCTCGATCACCAGGTGCTCAACGAGATCGACGGCCTCGCGAACCCGACCAGCGAGCTGCTCGCGGTCTACGTGTGGAACAAGCTGGCGGCGCTGCCGGGGCTGCTCGAGATCGTCGTCTCGGAGACGCCGTCGTCGCGCTGCATCTACCGCGGCCAGTGATAGCGTCGGTGCGTGGGTAACAACCTGCGCGTCGTCACGCTCAACCTGTGGGGCACGCAGCCGCCGCTCGATCGCCGGCTGGCGCTCGCGATCCGCCAGCTCGTCGCGCTCGCGCCCGACGTGGTGTGCTTGCAGGAGGTCCGGCCGCTCGACGGCAAGACAGGCCGCACCACCGCCGACGTGATCGCCGACGGGCTCGGGATGCGCGCGCGCTACGACGTCGCGGTCGAGTGGGAGGACGGCGCGTTCGGAGCGTTGAACATCCCGGCCGGCCAGGAAGGCCTCGCGATCATCGCGCGGGACATCCTCGACACCCGCGTGCTCGCGTTGCCCGAGCCACGCCCCACCGAGGCGCGCATCCTGCTGTCCGCGCAGGTGGCGACCGCCGGCGGTCCGATCTGGGTGCACACCACGCATCTTCATTACCGGCTCGACGACGGGCTCGCGCGCGAGCAGCAGGTGCTGGCGGTCGACGCCGCGATCCGCACGCTGCGCACCGACACCTCGCCGCCGCAGATCCTGTGCGGAGACATGAACGCGACGCCCGACAGCGACGAGATGCGGTTCCTGCGCGGGCTGACCACACTCGCCGGGCGACGCACGCACTTTCAAGATGCCTGGCTGCGGCTGCATCGCGAGCCGGGGCCGGGGGCGACTCCCGCCGAGGGCATCACGTGGTCGTCGGAGAACGAGCACACGCGGCCGCTGCGCTCGCTCGATATCGATCGCCGGCTGGACTACGTGTATGTCACGTCGCGCAAGAAGGACGGCCGCGGCACGATCCACGCCTGCGAGGTGGTGCTCGCCGAGCGCGAGGGCGAAGGCAAGGACGACATCTGCGCGAGCGACCACTACGGCGTGATGGCCGACGTCCAGGTGGTGGCGTCGTGACGAAGGCGCTCGGCGCGGTGATCGCGAGGTGGTACGCGTCTGATGTCGCGCTCGGGCGATCGATCGCCGAGGACAACGGCGAGCCCGTCGAGGACGCGATCGCGATCGAGGAGGCGCTCGGCAAGCCGTGCAGTGCGGCGGATATCAAGGCGCTCGAGAAGCACCTCGGTAGCGCGCTGCCGGCGAGCTATCGCGCGTATCTCGCGCTGCACGGCAAGGGTGACAAGCAGTTCGGTGCGCCGCTCGGTCCGGCGGATCATCGCAAGAAGGCGATCATCGCGGCGATCGACTGGAAGCGGAGTCTGTTCTCCGAATTCGGCGGTGACGATCCGTTCGCGGCCGGCGCGATCCCGTTCGTGCTCGATGGTGACAGCCGCAACATGGTGCTGTTCGTGCCGCCGATGAAGCGCGGCGACATGGCCGTCGCGGAGTACGACCTCACCGAGCGGACGGCGAAGCACGCCAGCCTCGCCGCGTACTTCGAGGCGCACATCGCGCTCGCCGACGAGATCGTCGACAAGCACGCGAAGCGCAAGAGGCGCGGCGGCGTGCAGAGCCAGCGCGACGCGATCGATGCGGTGCTCGCGGACAAGCCGATCGCGAAGTCGGCGATGAAGACGGTCGCGTTGCGGTTGCGCGGCAAGCTCGCCGACGGCTGGGTGCCTTCGGACGCGGCGATCTGGGAGCTCGCCGATCGCGCGGAGAGCGAGCGGTTCGTGAAGAAGCTGCGCTCGATCCCGGCGTTGCGGGCAGAGGTCGCGCTCGATCTCGCGGATGGCGCCGTCTCGATCCTGCAGGACTCGACGGGGATGGCGAAGGCGTTGCCGCTGGTGGAGCTGCTCGCCGACTGTGCGCCGAAGAAGAAGACGGCCGATACCCGCTGGCTGCAGACGATGAACAGCGCGATCCATCGCGCCTACGCGGTGAAGCAATTCGAGCTCGCCGCACGGCTGGCGGATGTGGCCAAGCCGTTCGTGCGCCAGAGCCAGTACATCCACCACAACGCGGCATGCGCCTACGTCGCGGTGAAGCGCTACGACGATGCGCTCGCGATGTGCAAGGTGGCCGTCGAGACCGGCTACTCGCAGCTCGACAAGCTGCGTACGGATCGCGATCTCGGGCCGCTCTTGAAGCGTCGCGAGTTCAAGGCGCTGTTCACCGCACGCTGACCTCGGGCTCGAGCACGAGCTCGAATTCGAAGTAGCGATTGCAACCCTCGGGGCCGTTCGGGCACAGCTCGGCGTACGAGATGTGGTGCGTGCGATAGCCCGGCTTGGCGATGTAGAGGTCGCAGCCGACGGGGAACTGGCCGCCGATCGAGCCGACGAACGCGGTGCCATCGCGCCTGGACTTCGCGGCCATCGACGTGTGCGCCGCGTGCTGCGTGCCGTCGGGGCAAGCGACCGCGAGCGTCGCGGCCTCGATCTGTCGCGACGCCGGATCGCGGAGCGAGACCTTGGCACCCCACACCGGATCGCAGGCGGCGACTGCGAGCAGCAACAAGGCGGCCCTCATCGCGCCACCTCCATGTCGCGACCGGGCGGTCTCGCGTATTCGCGGACCTCGAGGTGGCCGCGGACCTCGACCGCCCCGCGGTACTCGAGCGGCTCGTAGGGCGTGGCCAGCGGCATCTCGCGAGGCGGCTCGATCCGGCTGATCTGACCGAGCTCGACGTGGGTGGCCGGGCAGGCGGGCGTGGTGCACAGCGAGACGTTGGTGGCCTCGACGGTGGGGAAGCCTGCCTTCGCGACCGTGACGTGGCATTTGCTCGCCTCGATGCGATGGCGAAGCTCGAGGCGCGCGCGACCGGCGGCGTTGGTGCGCAGCGCGGCATCGGTGTACTCGTTGCCGCAATCGGCGGCGACCAGCGCATCGGCGACCGGCGCGGCGTGAAGCGTGACGTCGGTGACGAGATAGCGCGGCGGCGGGGGACAGCCGCCGAGCGCGGGGAGCAGGACGAGGAGCAGCAATCTAGGCATGCCCCGACAACGACGCCGCACCGCGCAGCTTGCGCACGCCGCTGACGATTACCGCCGCCGTTGACGGCGCGCACAACGCGACAAGATCGTGACGAGAAAACACGTTCGGCGAGCAACCCCGTTATGCTGTCGCCGTGGGCGTCAAGCGCTGGCTGCGCAAGCTACCGCTTCGCGGAGTGGGTGATCGTTCCGGGGATGATCCTCGCCGCGGTGGGGCGCGGAGTTCGCGAGGTCGCGCGCGTCGGCGCTGGCTACCGCGGGACCGAGACGCTGATCCGGCTCTCGGGCTCACCGGAGCATCCGATGGCGATCACCGACGAGCTGGCGTGATCACTTCGGCAGCGCGGCTTCGAGCGCGGCGATCACCTTCGGATCGTCGGGCTTGGTCTGCGGCTCGAAGCGCGTGATCTTGGTGCCGTCGGCCGAGACGATGAACTTTTCGAAGTTCCAGCGGATGTCACCGTCGGTGCCGGCCTCGTCCTTGATCGGCGTCAGCGCCTTGTAGATCTCGTGACGGCCGGGTCCATTGACCTCGATCTTCTCCATCATCGGGAACGTGACGCCGTACTTGGTGGCGCAGAACGTCTCGATGTCCTGCGCGGTGCCGGGCTCCTGACCGCCGAACTGGTTGCACGGGAAGCCGATCACCGTGAAGCCCTTCGCTTCGTACTTCTTCTGCAGCGCCTCGAGCGTCGTGTACTGCGGCGTCAGCCCGCACTTCGACGCGACGTTGACGAGCATCAGGGCCTTGCCCTTGTAGTCGGCGAGCTTGGTGTCCTTGCCCTGCAGGGTCTTGATCGGTGCGTTCCACATGACTTCGATCTCCTTGGTCACCGGCGTGGTGGGCGGTGCAACGCCCGGCGCCGGCAGGTTCTTGGGATCAGCCGCGGCAGCCTGCGGGCCCTGGATGACCTTCGGATCCTCGCTCCTGGTGGCGGGTTCCGTCTTCGAGCAACCAGCGGCGACGAGCACGGCGGCGATCGCGAGCTTCATGCCGGCGACCGTAGCACCGTCAGGGCGACAGCGGCACCTGTGCGAGATACACGTCGGTGCGGTTGGTTCCCATCGTCGACGTGAACACGACCATGCGGCCGTCGGGCGACATGCTGGCGCGCGGCGAGTCGTAGTAGCCCGCGTTGTCGGGCGCGTGGTGATGGGCGAGGAAGCGGAGGTCGCCGTCGAGGCGGAGGAAGCCGATGGCGTCGTCGAGCCGGCCCGGCGGTGAGAAGCCGCGCTCGGCGACGGTGTAGAGGACCCATTGCTGATCGACGGGAACGTCGGTCTGGATCCACTGCGAGGCCAGCTGCACGGAGTCGTAGCCGCCGTAGCTGCCGAACTGCGTGTGCCTGCGGAACAGCGGCTCCGAGTACCAGAACGCCATGTCGCCCGCGCCGGTATCGACGTCGACCGCGACGAAGCCACCGAGCACGCCGGTCGAGGCCTGGAAGTCGCCGGTCGGCGGCGTGAACTGCGAGGTGCCCGCCTCGCCGATCCGCCACAGCAGGCTCGAGTCCGACGTCTTGGTGACCAGGAACAGGCCGTCGTGATCGACGGTGGGAATCTGCTCGCCGCCGGTCGGCAGCTCGTCGATCGTGCGCGTGGTGGTGTTGATCGCGACGAACCCGGTCTTGGTGCTCTGCGCGACCACCACGCGGGCGGCGGCGGCGACGGAGGGCAGTGTGTAGACGTCGGCGACGGGAAACGGGGCGCGATCGATGACGGTGTTGGTGGCGCTGTCGACCCGGTGTAGCCGGCCGCCGAGGTCGCCGGCGAACAGCAGGCGAGGCTCCGTGGGGTCGGCGGTGAACGCCATCGTATCCTCGCCGCCCTGGAGCACGAGCTCGCGCGTGCCCTTGATGCCGGCATCGTGCTGGACATCGATCAGGTAACGCCGGCCTTGATTGCCGACCTCGAGGACGACCGCCACCGTGTGAACGTCGTCATCGAAGGCGGCGCTGACCTGCGCACCGGCGAGCTCGCGCTCGACGCGACCGTTGGTGTTCGCGATGGGAAAGTTGGCGTCGGTGAGCTTCCAGATCCGGACGCCGCTCGTGGGATCGAGATAGCTATCCTTGGCTGCGAGTGCGGCGCCCGGAGCATTGGCTGGTTCGAGCTGACCGGTCGCGCGCGGCAGCAGCGTGGGATCGGCGTGAGGCCCGGTGAAGGTGGTGATGGCGTCGTCGGGGGGAGGCGGCGTCGAGCCGGCATCGAAGCCGATCCGACCGCAGCCCGCGACGAGGAGGAGCCAGGCACGCATGATCACGAGCCGGTCGCGACGAACAAGAAGTCGTAGCTGACACCCGCGTCCTGCGAGATCAGGAGCACGTTACCGGCGGTGCCGGCGCCGGCCGAGGTCGACACGGACTCGGTCGTGGACGCGTTGTCGGTGAATGCGCAGGTCAGATCTGACAGCACGTCGCTGGTCATCGAGATCACGGTGCCGCTGTCGAGGTCGCCGTTCCAGTCGAGGATCGTGTCCTGAGCCTGCCCGGTGCGCTTGGCGCCGATCAGGCCTCCCTGCTGGCGCGAGATCACGCACTGGTAGAACTGCGCGGGTGAAGGTGGGGTGCCGATCAACCCGAACACGATACCCATCACGGCGCTGCTGTCTTCCATGTTGTCGAGTCGCATCGAGGTCTGGACGAAGCCACGCTCGGCCACGAAGTCGGTGCTGATGAAGGCCTGGCCCGGCTGAGGGGTCTGGACGAGATGACCGCCGGTGACCGTCCACGTGCCGGTCTCGGTCCAGTCGGCGACCGCGGTGGCGTCCTCGTCGTAGAAGCCGATGAACGCGACGAACGTTTCGCCGGGCTGCGTCGGGTTCGGATCGCAGGCGTCGCCGACGCCGTCGTCGTCACCGTCGAGATCGGGCGCGCTGGAGACATGCGGACAGCGATCGCAGACGTCGCCGATCCCGTCGCCGTCGTGATCGCGCTGCAACGGATCGGGCTTGTCGGGACAATCGTCGGTCGCATCCGCGACGCCATCGCCATCGCGATCGCCGTCGCCGTCGCCGTCGGCCGGCTGGCTGTCGTCGGGGCTCGCGCCATCCCGCGGGCCCGCTTGCGGGTCGACCACGAGCCAGACCAGCGAGTGCCGGACCATGCGGCCGATTATACGGGTTCCGCTCGATGGCGGCGCGCCTGTCTCGCCCACGCGGCGATCCGGATCCCGGCGATCGCGAACAGCAACGCCGCGGGCACGGCATACGCGGGGTGCGCGAACGCAGCGGCGCCGTAGGTCGTCGTGAACGACAGCCACGCGAGGTGCATGCCCGTGCGATGCAACAGCTTCCAGGCCCGCGGGCTCATCGCCTTCTTGACGCCATCGATCGAGGTCACCGCCATCGCGAAGAGCAAGATGAACGTGAGGACCGCCACGGCGGTGGTGGGCGATTGCGCACGGATGAAGGCGCCGACATCGGGAGACGCGAGCGCGATGATCCCGCCGAGGTGTGCCGCGTGCGAGACGGCGAAGCCGAGGCCGATCCACTTGCGCTCCCTGAGCCAGTGCCTGGTGAACGGATTGCGCCACAGCGCGTTGGCCGGGCGCGCGACATAGGCGATCGCGAACATCACCAGCGAGGTGCGCGCGGTCCAGCGAATGATCGATGACGCGGTGTTCTCGAGCGTGCCGTCTCCGGTGGCGACGATCCACATGCACAGGCTGAGGATCGAGAGCGTGATCAGCGCCAGGAGGCCAGGGCCTCTGTTCATCAGTTGTCCACGTCGCCGGGGATGGCGCCGAGCCGCGTGATCACGTCGAGCCGACAGTTGCGATGGCCGAGCTCGATCGCCTCGGTGTCACCGACGGCGAGCGCCTCGGCGAGCAACCACTTCGAGATCGCGTGCGACAGCGCGTATTCGTGGCGCGTGTTCCACAGCCAGGCGGCCATGTTGCTACCGGTCGAGAACGCGTGCGGGAAGGCGAGACGGCGCAGCTCGGTGCCGCCGGCGGTGACGGCATCGGAGTACGCGGCTTGCAGGGCGATGAACTCGCGCCACTCGTCGATCGCGGCGCGCGCGGCGCCGTCGTGGCGGCGCTGTGCCCAGCGGGTGAAGCCGGTCTCGAGGGCATCGAGGCGGCCGTGGCGGAGCTTGCGTGCGAGCGCATCGCCGACGGGCCCGTGCGACGACGGAGCGCCGAGGCGCGCGCGATCGGCGGCGCGGGCGAGCTCCTCGGTGACGGTGCCGGCGACCTCGCGGAGTGCGCGAT
>JAEYYY010000737.1 GCA_023430775.1 Pseudomonadota bacterium | reverse complement strand
TCACCGTGAGGACCAGGGAGTCGTCGTCGACCAGCAGCACGCGCAGGCAGCGCCGGCGCGAGACGGCCGTGGGCCGAGTGGCATCGGCGAGCGACGCCTTGCTTCTCGGCAGGCGAATCAGGAACTGCGTGCCCTGGCCTGGCTCACTGTGAAGCTCGGTCTCGCCGCCGTGCTCGCGCACCACGCTCTCGACGATCGAGAGCCCGAGCCCCGTGCCGGTGCCGACGGGCTTGGTCGTGAAGAACGGTTCGAAGGCGCGCCGTCGTGTTTCGGCAGCCATCCCCGGGCCGTTGTCCATCACGGCCAAGGTCAGGTGGTCGTCCTCGAGCTGAAGCGTGATCGTCAATCTCCCGCCGGTGTCCTGCATCGCCTGCAGGGCATTGGTTCCGAGGTTCGCGAGCACCTGGCCGAGCTGCGCGCGATCGGCCTGAACAGGGAGCGGTTGATCCGGAACGTGGACGACGAGCTCGATCGTCGCCGGCAGGGTGGCCCGGATCAGAGCCACGTACTCGTTCACGCTGTCGCGCAGATCGAAGGTCGTCTTGTGCGGCTCTTGCCGGCGGCTGAACAGCAGGATGCGTCCGACCAGCTCGCTCGCTCGCTGACCCGCGATGTTGATGGTCTTGAGGTACTCCTGAACCTCGTGCTGGGGCGGCAGGTCGCGCCTCGCGAGATCCGAATACGCCAGGATCGGAGTCAACATGTTGTTGAGGTCGTGCGCGATGCCGCCAGCCAGCGCGCCGAGGGTCTCCATCTTCTGGGCCTCTCGCAGTCGCTGCTCGGAACGCTCGAGCGCTGCTTCGGCGCGCTTCTGCTCGGTGATGTCGCGGGTCAGGATCGAGACGCCGGTGACCTCTCCATGCTCGATCACGGCACCGACGGTGTTCGAATACCAGGCGTCGAGCTGCGGCACGTGGACGTCGTAGGAAGTCGCGTGGCCGGTCTCGAACGTGGTCTCGAACGCCGCGCGCATGCTGTCGTGGTACGCGACGTCGGTGAAGTCGAACGGGGTCGCTCGGCCGATCAGGGACTCGCGAGAGATGCCCGGTGCGGTGTGATTGACGTAGGTGTACCGATAGTCGCGATCGATCAGCACCACGAAGTCGTAGGGGTTCTCTGCGACCGACCGCCAGCGCTGCTCCGACTCTCGCAGAGCGCTCTCGAGACGTTTGTGCTCGCTGATGTCCTTGACGGTGGCGAAGTGCGCGAGCACGGTCCCGGTCTCGTCCCGCAGCGTCGAGGGCGCGACGATGACGTCGAGCCGCACGCCATCGCTACGCTGGAACACCAGCTCGAAGTTCTCCGATCGACCCGCCAGGAACGTGCGAAACGCGGCCTCGTTGATCGGGATCTGATCGGCGGGCCAGTACGGGTACGGTGGCCGATGCCCCAGCAGCTGTTCGCGGCTGAATCCGACCAGCGCGCACAGGGCTCGGTTGACGTAGACCAGCTCCCCCGTGGGGTCGATGACCGAAAGCCCGTCCAGCATCCCTTCCACCAGGCCCTGCAGCAGTTCCGGTATCGCGAGTCCCCTCATTGTCCTCCCCTGAGCGTCGGCGGCGCTCCAGTCGAGAGGAGGATACGGCATCGGGTGACGTCGCTGCCGGGGCGATGCTCTAAGAAGATCTACGGTAACTGCTCTTCATCGCCGACCGTGACGAACGTCGACGACGTCACCGTCACGAACTCTGCCTTCATCCAGGCCGCGTCCCGCACCGCGCCGGTGATGCGGACCTCGTCGATGTCGCCGTTCCATTCGCGAAATCCGCCGGTCGTCGCTTCCTCGTTGCGTCCGAACATCACCGGCTGGTTGTTCGTCAGGATCGCGTTCGAGTTGTTGACGTCCCTGTCGAGCACGCCATCGACATACGTGCGCTTGACCGCGCCGTCGAAGGTGATCGCGACGTGCCGCCACGTGTTGGTGTTGATGTTGACGTTGCCCTGCAGGTTCTGGAACGGACCCTCCGCGTCGCTCCAGCCGAAGCCGAGGTTGTTGGTCTCGTTCTCTCGCTGGATGCGCCAGGCCGAGTCTCCCTTGTTGACGATCGCCTGATACTCGACGTCGAACGCCTCGCGCCGCACCCACGCCGAGACGCTCAGCGCCGTCGTGAAGTCAAAGGCGCTCTCGCCGGCGAGCTGGACGCGATCGTCGGTGCCGTCGAAATCACGCGCGCGTCCGACGACACCCTCGATGGGTGTCAGGCCAGCACCGCCCAAGCCGGTGCCATCGTGGCCATTGCCGGTCGAGTCCGCGAACGTCGAGCCCATGTGATGCACGCTGACGTTGCCGGCGAAGGTGGCGGCGCCGCTCCCGGTCGGCTGCGCGTCCGGGTTGCCGTGATAGACCCAGAACGCCGTGGCGACTCCCATGGCGAGCGACGGTAGCCGCACCCAGACCTCGGTGTTCGCGTTGTCACCGAAGCGATCGATCTCGAACGGCAGCTCGGTGGTGTGATCGAGCGTGATGAAGCGCAGATCCTCGCCGTTGGCCTTCACGGCCCCGTAGTCGAGCGTGGCCGGCGATAGCCGCACGAGCACCGGAAACTGCTCGCTGGTGCCGGTCAGCTGCGTGGTGTCCACGGTGATCGGTCGCCGCCGCGTCCAGTTGTCGTCCCACCACGGCTTGTTCTGCGTGTCGGGCGGTATGACCGGTGTGTCGGTCGACGTGTCGGAGTCGGTCGTCGCGGCGTCCGGATCGTCGGGATTGTTGTTGTTGGGAGCGCGGTAGTTACATGCCGCCGACAACACGATCACGATGGTCCAACATCGTCCCATTCCTCAACGGTACACCGATGTCCGACCGATCGGGCAAGCCATCTGACTGGCAGGATCCCCGTTCGACTGCCGGTCAGGTCGTCGCGAAATAACCTGCCGAAACTTCCTGCGTCGCCATGCGATTGCTTGTCGAGCGTTGCATGCGACACCTCTCGTCCTGCGAAACGCTGTCAGCTCGGCGAGGCGAGGGCACGCCGCGCACGCGAGTAGGGTCGGGGCATGCGCGCCATCCTGCTCGTCGCTTCACTGCTGTTTCTCGTCGACGCGCGGACCGCCGAGGCATGTTGTGCTGTCGCCGGTGGCGGGTGCGGCTTCGGCGGCTACGACCTGCACGTCATCGACCCGGCGCAGGCCGATGACACCACGCCGCCGAGCGCGCCCGTGGTCGAGGTGGAGGTCATCCGCTACGACCAGGGCTGCGCCGCAGACACCGCGGAGCTCCTGATCACGATGGAGGCCACCGACGATCGCGCCGCCGCCGATCGCATCGGGTTCCTCATCACGGTCGCGAGTGGCGAGCTCACGCTCGAGACCCAGGAGGAGGCGATCGTGCCGTACGGGCCCGTCAGCTTCTATTTTCGCGACGACGAGCTGCCGTTCGAGGGCGAGCTCGAGATTCGCGCGGTGGACTCCAACGGCAACATCGGCCCGCCGACGATCGTGGAGGTCTCGAGCAGCGACGCCAGCTCGCGCAAGCGCTTCGCGTCGCTGCGCGGTACCGGCCCGATGTTCACGTACGGTCTGATCGGTGTCGCCCTGGTGATCGCGCGCCGGCGCCGGCGGAAGACTGCATGACGTAGCCGAGCCAAACCGCCAGGCGATCGCGGATGGTCCCGTGGAACGATCTCGTGCGCGCCCTCAGGTGTGTTTGGGCAAGTACGCGCGCGGCACCGAGGTCGCCAGGAACTGCGTCCGGCGGCGCGCGTTTCCCCAGACGCGCAGCCCCATGAACGTGCCGAAGCCGATGAGCACGCCGGCGATCCCGATCAGTGGCGTCAGGCCGAGGAGCGGGGCGCCGAGCCCGATGATCATCGCGACCGATGCCCCAGCGCCGGTCTGCCACAGGATGTCCGCCGCGTGCGTGCGCACCCAGGTGTCGTAGAGCCGCTCGCATTCGGCGCACCAGGTCTTGGAATCGGCACCGCAGCGAGGGCAGGACACGCGCGCAGGATAGCGCGCGGAACCGAGGCAAGCGGATGTCGGGCATCGATGTCGTGGTTTGCCCGGTGGCGGTGGTCTAGCCGGGCACAAATTCGCGGAATCAGGTCGCTCCGGCTGGTTCGTGGCTTGCGAAAGCGTCGGGGATGTCATCCCCCGCGTTTCCGATCTGCGATGCCGAGGTGCAGGACGATCCGACGACGCCCCGGATCATCGGCGAGGGCAACACGTTCGGACCCGAGTGCTCGATCGGCGTGCTGTCGAACCCGCCGGTCGCCGGTGGGATCCGGTACGAGCACTGGCGGGCGGACGTTCAGATCGGCGAGGTCATCACCACCAACCCGGCCGCGGTGACGGTGCCCTCGATCCGCCACGAGTGCGATGGCAGCCAGACCACCGACACCGTGCAGGTCGGCGTCCAGTATGGCCACGCGTTCGCCGACGCGATGGACGGTGACATCGTGGTCGTCTACGCCGGCGAGCAGCAGCTCGGCGTGATCTCGCTCTCGCTCCAGGCGGGCTGCCCGACCCTCGAGGAGCTCCCGCCGCAGGAGTGTCAGGTGTGCGGACCCGAAGGCAGCCCGGGGTGCGCGGTCGGCGGTGACGCCGGGGTCGGCGTGCTGCTCGCGCTGACGCTCGCGGTGGGCCGCCGGCGTCGCCGTCGCTGAAGTCGTGTGCGCGGATCCGCGTTGTCGTAACGTGGAGTCGTGAGCTCCGGCGACATCATCGGCATCGTCGTGATCTCGGTGCTGGTTCCGGCCATCGTCGGTTACCTGGTGTGGCTGCTGCGGCTGCGGCCACGCCGGATCGCTCGCGAGCACCGCGCTCGGCTCGACGAGATCGGGCGCAGCCTCGGTCTCCCCGAGGTCGAACCGGGGCTCGCGCGCGGCGTTCGCGATGGCCTCGCCGTCGAGGTCTCGTTCAGCGTCACGTCGACGCCGGTCCGTGGCGGTCGCCCGGTCACCAGGTGTCGCGCCTGGCTCGCCGAGCCGCTTCCGGTCGCGTTCGCGGTGGCGACCCCGAGGGGCTCCGCCGGAGCGACGAAGTGCTGGGCTCGCGACGTGTGGATCGGCGGACCGAACGACCAGGCCCTCGAGCTCGCGGCCTCGGTCGCGCCGCTCGTCGAGGAACATGCACGGACGGCAGAAGGCATCCTGTCGCTCGAGCTCGATCGCGCCAGCTGCAACGTGACCCTCGACGGCATCGTGGTCGAGTCGAGCCGCCTCGACCGTGCGCTCGCCACCGCGGTGGGGCTCGCGAAGGCGCTGCCGCGCTAGGTGTCCTGCACCGACGGACCGACCAGCGTCTGGACGGTCCGGTCGGGCGTGCGGGTCTCGGCGATCCCGTCCTTGCCGATCGCGGAGACCACGCCGGCCATCACGAACACATCTTCTTCGGTGATGACCACGCGTTGCCCGTGTTCGACCTTCTGAAAGCGCGGCAGCTCCATCATGCGGTAGAGCGCCAGCAGCGGCCGGCGGATGTACACCGGCGGCACGACCAGCCACATGCGAAGGTGATCGATCGCCGACAAGTCTGCCGCCGTCTTCTTCGCGAAGGCCTCGGCCATCGCGACATCGGCGACGAGCGTGATGGCGAGCTCGCCGGCGGGCTCCATCCATGCGCCGTAGGATGAGGTGCGATCGCCGCGGAGCTCGACGGCGAGCGGTTGGCGTGGCGTCCAGGTCTTCCGAGCGTTCGAGTTGGCGAGATCGATCAGCGCGCGCATGATCGTCAGCTGCGCCCACGACGACAGGGTTTGGTCGTGGTCGTCCTGGAGCAGGACGTTGCGCCCCAGCTGGATGCGCGTAGCTTCGAACAGTGCCGGCGGTGCCTCGATCGGCAGCCCCCGCGCTCTCGCGGCGCGCTCGAGCTCCGGCGAGCACACGAGGTCCTGGAGCGGGTTGTATTGACCCATGATCGCATCCAGTCCGCTGGCGTCGTCAGCCGCCTCGACCGGATCGAGATCCGTGGTCCCGCCGTCGGCGATCGGAACGTACAGTGATCTTCCGTCCTCGAACGGGCCGACCTTCAGGATGAAGACGCGCGCCATCCGACAGTTGTAACCCCCGAGCGAGTCCGCCGCCTGACGGCGTTGCGACAACACGCGGGCGCGAACAACCCGATCGGTCCGTCGTATCCTCCTGGCGTGATCGTCGTCGATGAGCACGGCAGGATCGCGCTACTCGAGGCGCGACCCACGGGTGCAGCGCACAGCATGGACACCGATTGGTACGCCGTCGATCGTCACGGTCACGTCGCGAAGCTGTCGTCGGGCGAGGAGGGCGCGGTGCCCTTCACCGCCCATCGCCAGTACTGGGACGAGCTGTATCAGGATCTGGCGCTTGCTCGGATCTCGACGCTCCTGCCGTCACCTGCGTTCGCCGAGGAGGCGGCGCTCGAGCGTGCCCTCGCGGAGTCGACCGACGCGACGGAGCGCCAGCTGCTGAACGCGATCATCGCGGGCGATCACAACAGCCGGACCGTCTACGAGGACTGGCGCGAGCAGCACGGGCGCGGTCGCGAGAGCTGGCGACCCGAGTCCAAGGTCTACCTGGTCGGCAAGGAGCTGCGGCAGGTAGCGTTCTATGACTTGCCCCATCAGTGGACCGGTGTCCTGCGGTTCGCGACGCGCGAGTTCCTCGAGCTGTTTCGTGCCGAATACGCCGACGAGGTGCGAACGTTCGATGGCCGGCTCGACCTACCGGATGCGCTCGCGATCGCCGGCCTCCCGCAATACATCTTCGCCGACTACTGGTCCGCTGGAGCGATCGCATCGGCGTTCGTCATCGGCGACGAGCCGGTCGACCCCGAGCTCGTCGGGCTCTACACGTACTCGTGTGGCTTCACAGGTCCGTACCATCGCCGCGGGGAGCCGGCCCAGCCGTTGCTCGCCGACCAGTTGCCCGAGCCGCTGCGCGCCGTCGTCGGTGGCTTGCGCCTCTCGGGGCTCTCGTTCGCCACCACGCAGAGCTTCGATCCCGAGACCTTCGTGGCGTGCCAGAGGTACCGTGACTGAGCTCGATCGGATCTCGCTCGAGCTGACGAGCCGCTGCAGCAAGGCCTGCTGGTTCTGCTACAACGCGAGCGGCCCCGAGATGGCGGCGCGGTGGGACGCGCGTGACGTCATCGCCTTCGTGACGGATTGCGCGCGCAACCGGATCAAGGCCGTGTCGTTCGGAGGCGGCGAGCCGCTGGAGTACCCGGAGCTGTTCGAGGTGCTCGGTGCGCTGCGCGGCCTGATCTTTCGATCGTTCACCACGAATGGCCTCGCGCTCGACGCGATGATGGAGACGGTGGTCGCGTCCGCACCGGACAAAGTTCACGTGTCGATTCACTTCCCGGGCAACGAGGTCGAGGTCGCGCGCGTGATCCGCCAGGTGCGCGCGCTGGACGACGCCGGCGTCGCGAGCGGGATCAACCTGCTGGTCCGCGCCTCGCAGCTCGCCGACGCGACGAGCTGTGCCGCGCAGATCCGCGCCGCCGGGATCGGTAACGACCGGATCGTCTACCTGCCGATGCGAGGCTCCGACACGCCGACGCCAGACGACCTCGGCCGCGTCGCCGGCAGCGCGCGGTTCCAGTCGATGAGCTGCTTGATGGCGTGCGCGCGCAGCCCGAGCTTCGTGGCGATCGGCGCGGACCGTCACGTCGCATGGTGCTCGTACACGCGATCGCGCCGGCCACTCGAGCAGCCGACCTACGCGGCGCTCGCGGCCGCGCTCGCCGGGCTCGATCTCGCGTACTGCGCGGCACCGCGAGTCGCCCGCCGGCTGCCGATCGCCGGGCTTTTGTAACGTCTCTCCATCAAGATCGCGGCCTTGCGCGTGGGCGGCATGGCAGACGCGACGCTGACAGCGTAGTGTTTGACGTCGTGCAGATCGGGTCGATCGTCGCGGGGAAGTATCGGATCGAGCGCGTGATCGGCGCGGGCGGGATGGGCACCGTCGTGGCCGCGACCCACATCCAGCTCGGCACCGAGCTCGCGCTCAAGTTCCTCAACGATCAGATCAAGGCGTCGGCCAACAGCCTCGAACGCTTCACCCGCGAGGCACGTGCGTGCGCGCAGCTGAAGAGCGAGCACGTCTGCAAGGTGTCGGACTTCGGCATGGCAGAGGGCATGCCGTACCTCGCGATGGAGCTGCTCGACGGCTCCGACCTGTCGAAGCTGCGAGACGCCGGCCCGGTCGACGTCCCGACCGCCGCGCACTACGTGCTGCAGGCCTGCGCCGGACTCGCCGAGGCGCACGCCATGGGCATCGTCCATCGCGATCTCAAGCCGCACAACCTGTTCCTCGCGCGCCGCGCCGACGGCTCGCCGCTGATCAAGGTGCTCGACTTCGGCATCGCGAAGATTCCGGTCGGCGACGACGTCTCGATCACCCAGACGTCGAGCATCCTCGGCTCGCCCGGCTACATGGCCCCCGAGCAGCTGCGGTCGACCAAGACCGTCGACACCCGCGCCGACATCTGGGCGCTCGGCGTCATCCTCTACGAGCTCGCCGGCAGTCGCCACCCGTTCCACGCCGAGGCGGTCACCGAGGTCGCGGTCAAGATCGCGATGGACGATCCGCCGCCGCTCGTCGAGGCGCCGGCACTGCAGCACATCGTCTCGCGCTGTCTCGAGAAGGATCCCGACGAGCGCTATCCCGATGTCGGCGCGCTGGCGGACGAGCTCGCACCGCTGTGCGCGCGACCCGATCTGGCGGCGACCGTCCGCGCGCTGCTCGGCGGCAGTGCAGGGGCCCGGTCCGCAGCCTCCATCGCGTCGCGGCCGCCCGCCGATACCAAGCCCTCGCGCAGATCGCAGCGCGCCGCGGGGGGCGCCGCGCAGATCGGGACCGACGCCACCGTCGTGCAAGCCGGCATCGGCACCGACGCGACCGTCGCGCAGCTCGGCATCGGCACCGACGCCACCGTCGCGAGTGCGAACGACGCGCCGGTCAAGAAGGCGACCAACAAGCTCCTGTGGGGCGCGCTCGCCGTCGCGGCGGTCGGCGGTGCCGCGGTGATCGCGGTGATCGCGCTGAAGTCTCCGCCGGAGTCGCCGCCAACGCCTCCGCCCAAACCCGTCACGTCCAACAAGCCCGAGCCTGTTCAGGTCAAACCGGAGCCGCCTCCGCAACCCGCCGAGCCGTCGGGGAGTGGCAGTGGCAGTGCGGTGTCACCGCCGCCGGTCGAGCTCGCGTCGCTCCAGATCGTGGTCAAGGGTGCCTACGATCCGATCGTCAGCGTCGATGGCGTCGTCTGGGGCGAGGGTCGAAAGATCGCGCGCGACGTCCCGCTCGGAAAGCACCGGGTGGAGATCCGGGTGTCGGGTCGGCCGACGATCACCAAGGAGATCGAGCTCGACAAGGCGCGCACGATCACCATCGAGGTGCCGCCGGCGAAGCAGGTCGCATCGTCAGGCTCGGGCTCGGGCTCGGGATCGGGATCCAATCAAACGAAACCCGACCCCGCCCAGGAAGAGGCGAAGCGAAGAGCCGATCACATCGCGAGGTTGCAGCAGTCGATCCGCACGCTGACGATCCCGCAGATGATCGCGAGCACGTGCATGCAACTCGCGGCGGCCGATCCGGCTTCGGTGCCGTGGGACAAGTGCGTGGCCGCGCAGTGCAGCGCCAACCCGCAGTTCGTGGCCCACATGGTCGCGCGTGCTCCGTTCCCGCAGCAGCAAGGGTTGCGCTCGCTGTGTCCCTCCGCGAATCCGCGCCCAACCCCCAACGCACCGCCACGGCCAACTCCAGGAGGCGGGCCTCCACGCCCAGCTCCGGGAGGCGGAGCTCCAGACGCAACGCCGCCCGCAAGTCCGCCCGCGAGTCCGCCCGCGACTCCGCCCGCGGGCAGCGATACGCCGTGAGCTACGGCGTGTTCAGGACGCCGGGGCTCGACGCGATGATCGGGATCCGGACGAAGTTCTGACTGTTGTTGTCGGTGTCGTTGCCGTCGAACGGCCGGCGCGCGATCACCGTCCCCTGGTCGAGCTGCATCGCTGCCGCCACCTCGGTGAACGGATTGCCGCTGACGTTACCGTAGGTGACCGAGTCGACGAGGATGCCGGTGGTCGTGGGGCCATCGCGCAAGCCGAGCCCGCCGTTGTTCGCCTGCATCACGCCGTTGCCCCAGCTCTCCGTCAGCGGCTCGGGCACCATGTCACCGCCGAACAGCCGGAGCTCGCCGGGCTGCATCGTGCCGGCGAGCTGGACGAGAAAATTGCGATCCGGTTGCGCGGCGCCGTCATTCGCGGCCCGGTAGTTGAGCGTGAACGTGCTGACGTCGATCGCGACCGTGCACGGATTGTAGATCTCCGCCCATTCGTCCTCGGCCGACGCATTGCTGCCGGCCTGCACCTCGTTGATGATCGGCCGGCACCGCAGCACGCCGACGTCGGCGATCAGCGTTCCCGGCGTCACGCTCGGCAGGCTCGCCGAGATCGTCGCCGCGCCCATCACCAGCTGCGCGTCGACCACGCCGCCGACCACCGAAGCGATCGCCGGATCGCTACTCGCCCACGTCACGCTGTCGGTGCCCTCGGCGGTGGCGCCGTCGGTGAACACGATCGTCGCGCGCACCCGGACGCGCTGCTGCTGGCGCAGCGTCAGGTCGCCGAGCGACAGCGTGATGTGATCGGGCGCCGCGGTGCTCACGGTCGCGTTGACCGTGTCGGTGAACGCCCCGACGATCGCGCTGATCGTGGCCGGCCCTTCGGTCAGCGCCTCGACCTCGCCGCTCGGGCTCACCGTCATCGACGTTCCCGAGACCAGCGCGAACGTGGCCTGCGCCGTCAGGTCCTCGGCGGTGCCGTCGCTGAAGTGACCGCGCGCCTCGAGTTGCTTGGTGAGGCCGATCGGGACGACCAGCGGATCGGGCTCGATCGTGATCGACTCGAGCACGCGCGGCCCGGCATCGGGCTCGGCATCGAGCCCGGCGTCGGCCGGAGTGTCACCAGCGACGGGATCGCTGATCCCGAGGAGCGAGTTGCAACCCGTGGCGACAACCGCGAGCGCGATCAGTGCCCTCACCCGCGACACCGATCAGTTCTTCTCGGCCTTCCCGTTGTTGATCTTCCACTTCTGGCCGTCCTCCAGCTTCTTGACCGGGAACGACAGGTTCCCGCCCACGATCTCGCATTCCTTGGCCGAGGAGTGGAACGTGTACGAGGTCGTGGTCGACGCCCTGATCTCGATCGACTTCGACGAGCCGCTGCACTTGAGCTCGACCGTGTAGGTCTTCGAGTCGTGGTTCTCGACGCGGATCGTGCCGGCGAGGGCGGTGGAGGTGAGGAGCGCGGTTGCGAGGCCAGCGATCGCTAGTTTCTTCATTGCCAGATCAGGACGAGGCCCGATCAGCCAAGTCGCGCGGCTACAAGCATTCTGCGAAGCGCAGCACCGCGGTGTCGGGCAGCACGACGCAGCAACCGATGGCGCCGTCGATCCCGAACGTCCCTTCGCACTGCACGTCCGTGCCGTTCGGCGGCGGGAAGTCGCTGTGCGCCAAGCAGCTGATGCCGGTCTCGTCGCGGTGGGTGGCGCACGCGCGCTCGCATTGCCCGCCGGGGTTGCCGGTGCTGATGTCGCAGGTCGTCAACGAATGGTCGACGCCACCTGGCGGGTCGTCGCCGCCGCAGCCGGTCAACGCGGCGAGGATCACGATACTTCCGAGCAAGGCCCTCATGGGGACGGCCACGGTAGCGGCGTCGTCAACCTGCCGCAACAGTGATCTCGGCGCTCGCTACCCCAGCGTCAGCCATGCCGTGCTCGCGATGCGCGACTCGAAGTCCTTCGGGCGACACGCGATGACGTAGAAGTCCGAGTCGACATCCAGGCTGAAGAAGCGGTTCGCGCTGCCGCGTTCGGCGAGCTCGCCGTTGATCGCGCCGAGGAGCGGCAACAGTGACTCGCCGAGCTCGTGCTCGACCGTGAGCGGCTCGGGGGATAGCGCGCAGATATCCGCGATCGGCTGCTGGGTGACCTGGCCGTAGCGCCAGTCGAGGGTGATGACGCCTTCGGCGCGACCGCGCTCGGTGAGCCCCTCGCCGTAGTAGTGCTGCAGCAGCCCGCCCGCGTCGCCGCGCGTCAGCCTCGCGGGCACCTCGTCGAACAGTTGCTTCGCCGCGGCGCGCGCTTGCTTGACCGTCCACTCGCGCAGGAAGTCACACGCGCGGAGCTTCTCGAAGCCCTTCGCAAATGTCGGCGACCGATCCTCCTCGAGCTCGAACACGACGAGCTTGGCCTTGGGTTGCCCTTTCCAGCCGACCCCGATCGTGATCTCGGCGCGGTCTCCCACCGCGGGCTCGCGCTTGTTCGAGCTGGAGATGTCGAACATCAGCTCCTCGCCGCTGTCGAGCACGAGCGTTCCGAACCCCTTCGTCGGATCGAATTCCTTGAGCTTTCCTGCTAGCACGCGGTCTGGATGCCGTCGTCGTCCGAGCGCTCCCTTCGTCGGATCGAATTCCTTGAGCTTTCCTGCTGGCATGCCGGTACTCAGACGAACACGTCCGAGGCCGGTCGCCAAACGTTGCACCCACAATCACTAACCACCGCCCCGCCATTGTCAGCTACTCGACCATGCGGACGAACGTCGCGACTGGCTTCCCGTTCGCGCCGATGCGGATCTTGAAGATGTGCATGATCTGGCCGTGGTTCTTCGGGTTCTCCTGACCACCGGAGAACTTCCAGGTGTTCACCGCCATCAGGACGTTGCCACTGCCGTCGCGATAGAACGTCGGCGTGCCCGGCCCGTACATCTGGAGATCGGGGCGGCTCGAGAGCCACGGCTTGTCGACGGTCTTCTTGGTGCACGGCCCGTGGACGCTCGGGCCGCAGTCCGCGTAGCCGACGCCGTAGCTGTTGTTGCGGTACGAGCCGCCCGAATAGAACACGTACCAGCGCTTCTCGCCGTTCGCGTCGAGGCGCACCATCGATGCGTTCTCCATCACGGGTTCCTCCCAGCCGCCCTTGTTGATCCGCGTCAGCTCGATCCATTGGCTGCCGTCCTCGAAGTGCTGGCCGAACTTGCCGAGCCGGCGGATCGAGATCGTGTTGACGCCGTTCGGCTTGTCGATCCGCGCGACCAGATGCCAGTTGCCGCGCGCGTCCCTCACCGGCGCGGGATCGATCGCCCACAGTCCGCCGTCCGGACAGATGAGCGGGCCGGCAAAGTCGTCGATGAACGGTCCGCGCGGGCTCTTCGCGTGCGCGCGATACGTGCACATGTGGCGCTCGGTGCCGGCGCGCACCGCCGTGTAGTAGAGCATCCAGTGATCGTCGTCGATGCGCGCCGCGCCCGGCGCCCACACCGATCCGTTCGGGACCGCGAGCTGGTTGAGCTGGGGTAGGGCATCGCCGACTCGCAACCAGGTCTTGCCGCGATCGTCGGATCGCGCGTGAGCGACGTGCACGGTCTCGCCCTGATATGCCTGCTTCGCGAAGTACGCGTGCAGGCGGTCGCCGTCGCGCACGATCGAGGGCGATCCGAAGCGCCCGTGAAACAGCGGCAGTGCCGCCTCGCTGTCGATCTCGACGAGCGAGTCCTCGTCCTCGTACTCGTCATCCGTGCAGCCGGTGATGGATGCGGCGAGGGCCGCGAGCGTGATGGCGACGCGTTTCATGCCCGGTCGTCAGGCAACTGCGGTGCCACGGGCAAACAGCTGGAAACCGCGGTCAAATCGCGCGGGCTGTAACGCGCGACGCTACAGCTGCCCACGACTGTGCCCACGCCGGCAAAGCTACGCGCCGCGCGCGGTCGCCCGAGCAGCAGGCGATTCTTCGCGCTGACGTTTGCCGGGATGGCGTCGACGACCACGTCGTAACCGCGCTCGACGAGCCACATCGCGCGCTCTTCATCGATGCGCGCGGCACGATCGGCGCGATCGACGAGATCGGTACGCGCCCTCGTCAGATGACAGCACGGCAGCAGGGCGACGCGTGCACCCACCTGGGCGGCGCGACTCAGCACCGCATCCGAGAGCACCCCGCAGGCATGCGCCGAGACGATGACGTCGCCGACGCCGAGGCTGACCTCCTCGAGGCGCGCCTTCTGGAACGTCACCCGGCCGGCGAGGTCCGGAAACGCGGCGATCACGGCGTCGTGGACGAGCACGTGGTTCTTCGGCAGGCGGATGTCGACCGCGAGAGCCGTCGAGCGCACGTCGGCGTCGAGCAGCAGGAGTACCTGGGCAAGCAAGCCGTAACCGGCGCAGAGGTCGACCACGCGCCCGCTCGGGGTCGAAGCGAGCCATCTCTGGATGCGCGTGGCCATCTCCCACGCCTCGTGCAGCTCCTTGCGCGGCAGGCAGTCGACGGCGCAGATGGCGCGCCCGAGGGTGTCGAGGAGGCCGTCGCCTGGATAGTGGCGCGCATGGGACGGAGACAGCTTGTTGCGCGAGCCTGGGCCGTGCACGAGCTCGGGACTATACGGCGCCGCACCTCAGGGGCAGGCGACCATCGGGCCGCCTTTTCCGACGTCGAGCTTCGCCGACTGCGCGAGCTTGGCAATCTCGGGGACCGCCTTCGCGAGGCGCTGGAACCGATCGCGCGCGATCTTGCCGGCATCGGCGGTTGCTACCGCCTGGAGGACCGTCAGCTCCTGCAGGATCTCGCCGGCGATCTGCGTGGTCTGGAATGCCTTGTCGCTCGCGCGGAGCTGCGCGAGCTCGGCATCGAGCTCGTCGACGAACGCGAAGGCGCGGCCGACGCTCGGCGAGGTCATCACCGCGCGCGCATACGCTCCGGTGCGCGTCTGTGGCTGTTTCAGCGCCTTGCGAAACACCTCGTAGAGCTCGACGTGATCGTCGGGCGCGAGCAGCTTCTGGAGCTCCTTCTGGATCTCCCCGCTGGTCGCACGGATCCTGCCGAGCAACTCGACGGGGGCGCGCTTCCCGCAGACCTCGTAGGTCGCCAGGACATGCAACGGCGCGGGCTCCGGCGCGTCCGGTCCGTAGATCGGGGTCGTGGCATGCGCGGCCAGCGCCTTCGGGATCTCGAGCTTGGCGATCGCGCGGTCCCACGATGCACGTGCGCCGAACGGTCCGGTCGGGCGCACCTTGTCGAGGGCCGCGACCGCCTTGTCCCTCGCGCCGGCGCTCGCGTGCACCTGTGCGGCCGCGAGCAACGCGAGGTCGCCGGTGTCGTCCCCGGCGGGGATCGTGGCAAGCACGGCAAGCGCGTCGGCGGTCTTGGTGGTCCTCAGGTGGGTGAACGCGAGCAGGAGCCGCCCGCGCTGATAGAACGGCGAGCTCTTGTCGATCGTCGCGAGCGCCTTGGCGGCCTTCGCGAAGTCAGTGCGCTGGAACAGATGACGCGCGTGAAGGTACGTGGCCTCGGCACGCACGCTCGCGAGGCTGGGGTCGGCAAACGCCTCGAGCGGATACCGCCCGAGCGCTTCGGCCTCCATCGGCAGCACGCGGGCGAGCGCCGCGTGCCACTTGATCGACGCGTTGTTGTACGCGTGAGCGTCGCCGGCGTTCGAGATCTTGTCGAAGTACGCCAGCGACACCGCGTACCACTTCGTCTGGTAC
>JAEYYY010000145.1 GCA_023430775.1 Pseudomonadota bacterium | reverse complement strand
GCGCATCCCCGCACCTTCGCGCGCGCGGCTTCTCCGGCCACCGTGATCCCGGTGCCGAAGCTGCCGCGGATGACCGCGCAGTCGTCGTTCGAGCCGGTGGTGCGCACGCGCTTCCCGCAGGCGACGCCGGTGCCGCGTCCTTCGGCTCGTCCGATCATCGCGCCGCCTCCGCCGATCCGTCCCGCCGAGGACGACAAGACGTCTCCGGGCATGATGGCCGTGTCGTTGCCGCGCATCCCGAGCATCGTCAAGCGAGCGCGGTGATGCGGTTCGCGGCCATCGCCGTGCTGGCCGCTGCGTGCGGCGGTGGCGGTGGTGGTGCAACGAAGGCCAAGCCCGTCGGTCCGGCGATCGACGAGAAGCAGGCGACCAAGGAAGCGAAGAGCCTGGCGTCGGAGCTGCTCGACACGCTGGCGCGCGGCAGCAAGGACAGCCTGTTCTCGCTGCTCGACGATTCGCTGACCGTGTACGGTCCGCGCCGCGCGGACGCCGCGATCGATCGCGAGGCCGCGTTGATGGCGCTCGGCACGGTGATCGATCCGAAGGCGAAGAAGAAGCTCGCGCTCAAGTCGAGCCAGCTCGATGTCGTGGCCTCGCAGGGCGGCCGGTCGGCGTGGGCGTTCGACGTGATCAGCGTCGACGGCGAGCCGCACGCGGTCACCGCGATCCTCTCCAACGCCGACGATCTGTGGCAGGTCAAGGCCGCGCTCGTCGCGCACACGCCGTCGCGCGGCGCGATCAAGTCACACCTCGGCAAGGATGCGGTGGTGCCGCCCGGCGATCCCGAGAAGGCGTCGGGGAAGCAGGTGCCGGAGGCGGCGGGAGCGGTCGACAAGTTCAAGAAGGGCCTGCTCGATCAGGAGGCCTGGGGCGCCGATCTGGCGAGCCGCACCGACGCGATCGTGATCGGTCCAGCGGTCGGCGAGGTCGCGCGCGGCAAGAAGGAGATCAAGAAGCAGTGGAAGAAGCGCGTCGAGAACAAGACGCGCGCGGCGGTGTCCGGCGACATCACCTCGGCGGTGACGCGCGACGGTCAGCTCGCGTGGGTGACGGCTCCGATCACCCTGGTCGCCGAGAACCAGGACCCGCTGCCGCTACGCGCGTTCGCGGTGTTCGAGAAAGGTGACGGCGGCTGGACGCTGATCGCGCTCCACGAGTCGCTCGCGTTCGACAAGGACGGCGCGGGCGCCGGCTACAAGAAGACGCTGCCGCCGGCTCCGAAGGAGACGACGGTCGCCGAGTCGGATGACAAGGCCGTCAAGAAGAAGCCGGCGAAGGACGACGATCCGCCGAAGAAAAAGAAGAAGAAGAAGAAGAAGAAGAAAAAGAAGAAGCCCGCCGACGACGAGTGATCAGGGTTGCGGCGGTGCAGGCGGCTGCGGCTGCTGGGCGGGCATCACCGAGCGAACGACCAGGCCGATGCCGCCGACGAGGCAGGTCAACATGATGATCGTGTTGAGCAGCGACGTCTGGCGGAAGTGAATGTCGAGGTTGGCGATCACGCCGATCACGATCAGCAGGAAGCCGCCGCCGGTCAGCACGCGGCCGACCATCGACTTGCCGTTGGCGAACAGGATCGCGATGCCGATCAGCAGCGGGATCAACGTCACCCCGAAGCTGGTGCCGTAGCCACCAACACCGAAGTTCCAGAACCCGCGCCCGCTGTGCACCTGGACCTGGTTGAACAGCAGGTAGCCGCCGATGATGAACAGCACGATGCCGAGCAAGAACGTCTTGGTTCCACCCGGCGTGCCTCCGACATTGCGAATGTCCAATTCGTGACCTCCCTGGGGACTCTCGACGCGAGAGTGCCTCCAAGATGGGTCCACCCGACCGGAGATGCAAGATCTCGTTCGGTCGAGCATCGCAACGCGTCAATCGGCGGTCTGCGAGACGTTGGTGGCGGCGTCGAGCCACGCGCGCAGCAGGCGCTCGTCGGAGGGAAGGTTGTCGGGGTACTCGGCGATCTGGCGGAACCGGTCGACCACGACGACGCGCTGCCCGCCCGGGACGTGACGGGCGAACAGCACGGCATCCTCGTGGCCGACGAGCGCACGCGAGCTGCGGCTCTCGAGATCCCAGATCCGCGCCGTGCCGTCCTGCGAGGCGGTGAGCAGCGTGCCGTCGGCGCCGAGCTCGAGGGCCGTGACCAGGCCGGTGTGCCCGCGGAGGATCTGCGAGCTCCCGTCGGCGAGGTTCCACATCCGCACGGTGTGGTCGGCGCTCGCCGAGAACAGCTGCTTGCGCGCGTCGTCGTAGAGCAGGGCGACCACGGTGCCCATGTGGCCACGTAGCGACCGGTTGGTGCCGGTCACCAGATCGTGCTCCTCGACGACCCAGTCGTCGGTGCCGAGGTAGAGCTTGTTGCCGTCGGTCGAGAAGGCGAGCGCGCGATAGTTCTGCTGCGGCGTGACCTCGAGCGCTCGCGCCCTCGTGCGATCGAACAGGAACACCGTCGGCTGGGTGGTCGCGATCGCGAGCCGACCGCCCGGCCCGTAGAGCATCGCCGTCGGGACCATCTCGCCCAGTCGCACGGGTGTGCCGGTCGCGACATCGAGCTCCTCGACGATGCGGCGCGCGCTGCTCGGCTCCTCGGTGTCGGCGCGCGAGATCGCGACCCGCGTTCCTGCGGGGTTGATCGCGACATGAACGACGCCTTGCGCGAGCATCCTGCCGCGCCCGGCGACCACGTCCCAGATCACGAGGTGACCCGCGGAGTCGACGGTCGCGACGTGACGCCCGTCGTGGGTTCGCACCAGCTCGACGATCTCGTCGTCGGGGCCCGAGGAGGTCTCTCGGATGACGCGGTCGCCGATGCGCGTGTTGCGATCGACCGTCAGCGGCGGTGCGAGCTCGATGCCGGGTGCGATCTCGGTGACGCCGATGTGGCGCTGCGTCTGCTTCGCCAGGTCGAAGACATCGAGGCGCGGGCCGCGATGGGTGACCACCAGCTCGCCGGTGGCCGTCATGAACGCGCCGCTCGCGGTGGTGTGACCATCACCGTGATCGCGCCGGATCGCGGGCAGCGTCCACACCCGGATCGTGCCGTTGGTGTCGCCCGAGGCGATCACGCCGCTGCGCGACACCACGAGCGATTCGACCGGCGTGGTGTGGCCCTTGAGCCGCAGGAGGCTGCCCGGCCAGCCGTCGGTGATCACGAGCGTGTGCTCGCCCGCCGAGACCTCGTCGGGATGGAACGGCACCAGCTGACCTTTGATCTGTCCGCGCAGCGACTCCGCCAGGATGCGATGCGTGCGCATCGAGGTGGTGCCGACGACACGTCCGTCGGGGAGCGCGGCCATCATCGCGATCTCGACGCCGAGGTGAATGCGCGCTCCGCTCGCCACCTCGCGAATCGACTTCTGATCCGGCAAGGCGAGCGAGTCGCGTGCGATCCAGGTCCTCTTCCCGTCGGTGGCGAACACCGGCGCGTACGCACCCTCGAACAGCGTGGTCGCCTCGCCGGTGGCGACATCGACGCGCACGATCAGGCCGGGCCGCCGCTGGAAGCCGAGGATCGAGCGGCCGTCGGGGGCCCACGTCGCGAAGCGAAAGCTGCCGAGCACGCGCTCGCCACCGCGGACGTCGGCGAGCACCAGCTGGTCGTCCTGGGGAAAGGTGTCGCGGCGAGTCTCGAGCAGCACGCGCGTGCCGTCCGGAGAGAACCGCGCGCGCCCGAGCTCGTAGACGGCCACCTGGCGCAGCAGGCGCGGCGGGCTCGGCACCTGGGTGGCGGCGGGCCAGCTCCAGATGCGCCCGGCGTAGTCGACGGCGAGCACGCCATCGCCGGTGTACGCGAGGTCGGCGATCTCCGGTGCGCCGCCGATCGGGCGGCTCGTCCACGTCGCGAGATCCCAGATCCGGATCGTGTTGCCCGGCAGCTCGTACGACGCGAGCGACTTCCCGTCGGGGGAGAACGCGAGGTGACGGATCGAGCCGCCACCTTGCATGACGTGCGCGACGCCCATCGCGGCTGCGTCGGAGGCGATCGTGCGCGCCGCTCGCACCTCCGCGGTGCCGGGATAGAGGCCCTTGAGGATCGCGAGCGCCCGCGTCGGATCGGTGGCGAGCGCGTCGCGCGCGTCGGAGATCGTGCCGCTATCCGCCTGCGCGCGGGCCTGCATCTTCTCCACCTCGGCCGTCTTCTGCGCGTCGAACGTCCGTGTCAGCAGGTAGACGCCGACGACGACGAGCGTCGCGAACGCCACCACGCCGACCAGGATCGCCGTGCGGTTGCGCTGCAGCCACCGCTTGGTGAGCTCCCACGTCGTGTAGTCGTGGCTGGCGACCAGCTTGCCCTGCGAGAACCGCTTGAGCTCGAGCACCATCTCGTTCGCGGTGGGGAAGCGGTCCTCCGGATCGCGTGCCATCGCCTTGTCGACGATCGCGATCAGATCGACGGGCGCATCGGGCACCAGCGCCGACAGTGGCTCCGGCTTGCCACCGATCACCATCGCCAGCACCTCGGCCGTCGAGCGACCGATGAATGGCGGCACGCCGGCGAGCAGGTGATAGAGCAGCGCACCGAGCGCGTAGACATCGGCGCGCGCATCGACGCGCTCGCCGCTCGCCTGCTCGGGCGGCATGTACGAAGGCGTGCCCATGATCGAGCCCTCGACCGTCTCGCCGGCGTTGGAGGTCGACGTCGCCGCCTGCGGTCTCAGCGACACGACTTCTTCCCGGTCCTTGTCGGCCGACAGATCCTTCGCGATGCCCCAGTCGATGACGACGGTCTCGCCGAACTCGCCGACCAGCACGTTGGCCGGCTTGAGATCGCGATGGATCACCGACCTGGTGTGGGCATAGGCGAGCGCGTCGGTCAGGGCGATCACCGCGGGCAACAGCGCGAGCCGGTCGGTGAACGTGGCGGCTTCCGCGATCTTCTTGTCGAGCGGCTTGCCGCTGATCAGCTTCATCGCGAAGAACGGCTGACCGGTCGGCCACTGGCCGGCCTCGGTGACGTGAACGATCGCCGGGTGCTGGAGCCGCGCCGTGATGCGGACCTCGCGATCGAAGCGCAGCCGCGCACCCTCGTCGGCGTGCAGTACCTCCTTGATCGCGATCGGCCGGCCGAGCCTCAGATCGCGCGCCTCGAGGATGCGGCCCATGCCGCCACGCGCGAGCTCCTTGATGATCTGGTAGTTCGCAGGATCGACGACGGGGAGCTCGGGGTGATCGGTCGGTGCGGCGACCTCGGACAGGCTCGGCGACGAAGCACGCGTGACCTGACCCGCGGCAACGATCTGCGCGTCGATCGTGGCCTCGGTGCCGCGCGTAGTTCCTTGAGCGAGCGGTCGCCGGGTCGAGGGCGCCGCCAGCGTCTCGTCGGTCCCGGTCCCGTCGTCCCGCACCCAGCGAGCCTAGCACCCGCTGCAGGGTCACGAACCGTTGGATTTCCACAGGTCCTCTGGCATCGTCCGCGCGTGCGCAAGCTCGTCGCCCTCGTGTTGTTCGCCGCCTGCAGCGGCCCGTCGAAACCACCCACCGTGCCGGCTCCGACAGGTCCGGTCGAGCAGCCCGGCGAGCAACCGGTGGAGCAACCGGTCGCCGCGCCTGCACCGGTCGCCCCTGCCGCACCGGTGGCGGTGATGCCCGAGGTGATCGCGAGCGCGAAGAAGGCGCTGATCGCGAAGCACGGCGAGGCGCAGCGCGTGCGCATCGAGCGCGGTGTCTCGCAGGTCGCCGCGCTGTGGCGCGCCGAGGACGGCGACCTGACTGCGTTCGTGACCGAGCACTTCCAGTCGGATCAGAAGGAGATCGACAAGCTGTTCGATCGGCTACAGAAGCAGTTCGAGCAGGTCGATGGCCACGTGCTCGAGATGCAGCGCACGCTGCGCTGGGATACCGATGTCGACACCGGGCCGCAGCTGCCCGTCGATTCGCTGCTCGCCGCGTACGATCCGGGCGCGCACGTCACCGAGGATCTGTTCAACGTCAAGGTCGGGTTCGCGGCCCTCCTGAACTTCCCGCTGTCGACGCTGTCGGATCGGATCCGCGATGGCGAGAGCTGGAATCGCCGGCAGTGGGCGGAGGCCAAGCTGACCAGCCGGTTCGATACCCGGATCCCCGGCAACATCTCGGCGCAGATCAGCGCCGCGGGCGCCGCCGCCGACGAGTACATCGCCGGCTACAACCTGTGGATGCACCACGTCCTCGACGACAAGGGTGCGCGGCTGTTCCCGTCGGGAAAGCGGCTGATCAGCCACTGGAACCTGCGCGACGAGCTGAAGGCGAACTACGCCGACAAGGACGGCATCCAGAAGCAGCGCACGATCGTGAAGGTGATGGAGCGGATCGTGACGCAGACGATCCCGAAGGCGGTGATCGACAACCCCAAGCTCGACTGGAATCCGTTCACCAACACGGTGGTCGCGGCACCGGCCGCGGAGGTCGAGGCCAACGCGCCGAAGGACAAGCCGGCGACGCCGTCGACCGATCGCGAGCCGGACGTGCGGTTTCAGGTGGTGCTGAATCACTTCGCCGCGTTCCGCAAGGCGGACCCGTTCTCGCCGGTGGCGCCGACGCACCTCGCGCGCGCGTTCGAGGGGGCCGAGATGCCCGAGGCGCGCGTGCGCTCGCTGCTGCTCGCCGTGCTCGAGTCACCGCTGATCGCGCGCGCGGCCAAGGAGGTCGAGGCCAAGCTCGGCCGCAAGCTCGAGCCGCAGGACATCTGGTACGAGTTCGGCGGCGGCGACGTGCCGGAGGCCGAGCTCGACAAGGAGACGCGCAAGCGCTATCCGAACCCGGCCGCGTTCGCCAAGGACCTGCCGCGGATCCTGCGCGGGCTCGGCTTCACGGATGCGCAGGCGAGGACGCTGGCGGCGAACATCGCCGTCGATCCATCGCGCGGCGCCGGTCACGCGATGGAAGCGCGGCGGCGCGGTGACAAGCCGCATCTGCGCACGCGGATCGCCGACAAGGGGATGGATTACAAGGGCTACAACATCGCGATCCACGAGCTCGGGCACAACGTCGAGCAGTACCTGTCGCTGTACGAGGTCGATCACACGCTGCTCGCCGGCACGCCGAACGTCGCGTTCACCGAGGCGCTGGCGTTCCTGTTCCAGGCGCGCAACCTGGAGCTGCTCGGCCGGCGAGCACCGCAGGCGCGAGCTTCCGGAAAGATCGACGAGGCCAAGCGCCTCGAGACGCTCGATCACCTGTGGAACACGTGGGAGATCGCGGGCTGCTCGCTCGTCGAGATCGACGTCTGGCACTGGTTGTACGAGCACCCGAACGCGACGGCGGCGGAGCTGCGCGAAGCGACCGGCAAGATCGCGCGCGACGTCTGGGACAAGTACTACGCGCCGGTGCTGGGCGGTAAGGGCCAGACCTCGATCCTCGGCATCTACAGCCACACGATCGCGTCGCCGCTGTACCTGTTCAACTACGTGCTCGGTCACCTGATCGCGTTCCAGGTCGAGGAGCACGTCGCCGGCAAGGATGCGAAGACGTTCGCGGCCGAGTTCACGCGGATCGCGCGCTACGGCGCCGTGCTGCCCGACGTCTGGATGAAGCACGCGACCAAGGCGCCGGTCAGCGCGAACCCGATGCTCGACGCGGCGACGCGGGCGCTCGATCAGGGGCCGGCGAAGAAGTGAGCCAGTCGGCGAGCGCGATGAAGTCGTCGTAGCGCGCCACCTTGTCGCGCGCGCCGAGGAAGGCCATCACGACCTTTCTGTCGCCGAGCTGGACGGCGATCACCTCGCAGTAGCCGGCGGCCTCGGTCCAGCCGGTCTTGCCGCCGAGGATCGCGTGCCGACTCCACAGCGGAGGGACGGTGCTGGTGTAGTCGCCGCTGACGCTCCCGTCCTCGGAGACCACGCGAGCCCGCCTGGTGGTCATGAAGCGACGCAGCACCGGATCGCGGATCGCCTCGCGCAGCGCGAGCGCCATGTCGCGAGCGGTCGACGCGTTTCCCGCGAGCCCGGTGACGTCGTCCAGCTTGGTGCTCGCCAGGCCGAGGTCCGCGGCGCGCTTGCGCATCGCCAGCAGCAGGTCTTCGCTCGACAGGCCGATCGAACGCGCGAGCGCGGTGGGCGTGCGGTTGTCCGACGCCAGCAGCATCGCGTACAGCAGGTCGGCGTTCCTGAACCGCTGGCCCTCGCGCAGCATGGTCGGCGCGCCGCCGATCGAGGCGACGGCGTCGACGTGCGTGATCGTGGTCGACTTCGCGAGATCGAGCTTCCTCGCGCGCAAGACGAGTGCGGCGAACAGCTTGGTCATCGACGCGATCGGCCGGACCTCGTCGGCGCGCCGCTCGAACAGCACCTCGCCCGTCGTGGCATCGATCGCGATCGCGCTCGGCGACAGCAAGGTCGGTGACGCGTGCGCCGCCCTGCACAGCAGCACGAGCACGACGACGAACCGCATCCTCGAATCATCTCAGCGCAGCCGGAGCCGCGCAATGACGGGGCGATGATCGGAGGCGCCGGCGTCGACGACCTTGGCCTCGAGCGCGGTGATGCGGTGGTCGATCATCACGTGATCGATCGTCTCCGCGAGCAGCTCGCTGCCGTTCTGCACGTGATGCCAGGACGTCGGGCCGGTGGTCGCGACCCTGGTGAGGCCGCGCGCGGTGAGGAACGCGACGACGTCGCCATCGGCCGGCTCGTTGAAGTCGCCGGCGACGATCGTCGGTAGCGCCGGATCGACGGCCTTCCAGTGCGTCTCGATCTCGCGCTTGCGGATCGGCGGCGTCGAGAACTGGCCCTTGACCCACTCGATCTGCGTGCACGGGCCCTCGAAGCAATCGTCGTGGATCGACGCGCGCAGGTGAACGTGGAGGATCTGCAGCCGGCCGGTCGGCGTGGTGATCACGAGCCGGTGGCCCGGATAGAACGCGCCGTCGGGCTTGGTCAGGACTTGATCGGCGGCGAACGGAAACCTCGACAGCACCGCGTGGCCGGCATGGCCGCCGGCGCCGGGGTGAAACGTCAGGTGGCGATAGCTGCCCTCGAAGCGCTTCTTCAGCAGCGCGGCCCAGCCGGCATTGACCTCCTGCAGCAGCGCGACGTCGGCGTTGGTCGACGCGAGCGCGGCCATCGTCTTCTCGACGTCGGGGTTGCCGAAGTTGAGGTTGTAGGTGACCAGCGTCAGCTCGCCGACCGGTTCCGGATCCTTCCCTCGCCCGCACGCGAGGAAGACAAGGAGCGCCACACGCATCACCGCGATCACTCCGAGGAATCTGGCATGGAATGTCCCGGGATCGAGATACGTTCGATTTCGATGAGCACGGAAGACCGGTGGGAGCGGATCGCGTCCGGGCTGTTCTGGGTCGCCTGGTTGTTCGTCGTGTTCACGGCGTTCGGCATCTATAGCCGCGACGACTGGCGCGGGATCGTGATGACCGCGGCGCCCGCGGCAGTGCTGTTCGCCGGATGGTGGCTCGCGCGTGCCCGCGCCGAGTACCTGATGCACGCTGGCAAGCAGCCGGTCGTGCTCAGGGTGGTCAGCACGCTCGTGATCGTCGCCGGCGCTGCGGCGGTGATCTACAACTGGACGCACCCACGCGTGATCTACGTCGATCCGCCGGAGCAGGCGTTCCACGAGATCCGGGTGCCGCCCGGCGTCGCCGAGAAGTTGCGGGCGAGGGCGAGGGCGGAGCCACCGGCCGACCCCACGATGCTCGCCCCGGAAGGCTGCGAGGACTGGGTGCGCGAGCCCGACCAGGCGAAGCCGGGCGAGATGATCGGCTACTGCAAGCGCTGGGCGGCGAAGTGATCGCGTAGAGTGCGGCGGTGGACGTCGCCACCGCCGTGATCGGGAGAGGGCCCACACGCAGCGACGTCCATCGCATGCGCGGCGCCGGTCCGCTTCGCCTGCTACATCCGCGCGCGGCGGGCGATGCGGCGTGGATCGTGACCAGCAGCTTCGGTGGTGGGCTGGTCGATGGCGACGACGTCGCGCTCGAGGTGACGATCGATCCAGGTGCGACCGCGCTGGTCACCACGCAGGCGTCGTCGAAGATCTACAAGGGCACGTCGCGCCAGCGCCTCGCGGTCCGGGTGCATGGCGATGGCAACGCGCTCGTGGTGCCCGATCCGATCGTACCGTTTCGCGATGCCAGCTACACGCAGCGGACGAAGATCGCGCTCGACCGCGACAGCTCGCTGGTGCTGTGCGACGTGGTGACGGCGGGACGGATCGCGTTCGGCGAGCGCTGGTCGTGTACGCGGTTCGACCAGTCTCTTATACACAACTCCGAGCCCACCAG
>JAEYYY010000707.1 GCA_023430775.1 Pseudomonadota bacterium | reverse complement strand
GCTCGGGCAAGGCCGGCGAGGACGCGATGAAGGCGCTGGTCGAGATCCTCGCGCAGCCGAGCCAGCGAGCCGCCGCACGCGATGCGCTGCGGGTCGCCGGCAACGCCGCGGTGCCCGCGCTCGTGCTTCACCTGCAAGGTCGCATCAAGGGCGATCCATCCACCGCCGTGCAGCTGCTCGCCGAGACCGCCGATCCGCGGGCGACTGCCACGCTGACCGCCGAGCTCGAGCGTGGCCGCGTCGCGATCCCGATCGTGCTGCGCGCGCTCGGCGCCACCGGCGATCCGCAGGCGCTCGTCCCGGTGCTGCGCTCGCTCGCGAGCAAGGACGCCGCGATCCGGGTCGCGGCGATGGAGAGCCTGCGCCCGCTGATCGGCTCCGATGCCCGCGCCGGCGACGTCCTGATCGAGCACCTCGGCGACGAGGATCTGGAGCTGCGCGTGCTCGCCGCCGAGTATCTCGGCCTGTTGCGCATCGCCTCCGCGGTGCCGAAGCTGTCGGCGCTGCTCGGCCCCGGCAATCCACCGCGGCTGCGGCGCGCGGCGATCGACGCGCTCGGCGAGATCCGGCGGCCGGAAGCGACCAAGGCGCTGGTCCAGATCCTCCGCGAGGGTCCGAGCGAGCTCCACAACTCGGCGGCCACCGCGCTGTCGTACATCGCCGATCCCAACGCGATCGCCCCGCTCATCGATCACCTGCGCAACGAGCGCAACGCCACTCGTCATCACGTGGTGCGCGCACTCGGCGCCACGCTCCGCAACCGGCCGGATGCGACGGCGCGAAAGACGCTGCGCGAGCTGTCGAACGACAACTCGGTGAAGGTCTCGCTCGCCGCGATCGCCGGGCTCGCTGCGGCCAAGGATCCGAGCGATGCGCCGTTCCTGCGTGATCTCGTGGAGCGCGGCGCTTCCGATCGCCGGCGCACCGCCGCGTGGGCGCTCGGCGAGATGCGCGATGCCGGATCGATCGACGTGCTGGCGACCGCGATGTCGGCGGCCAAGGACGATCGGCTGGTCGGCGACGCCGCATGGGCGCTCGGCGAGATCGCGGCCGCGCACCCCAAGAACCCGAAGGTCGCGCCGCTGGTCGATCGCTGGCTCTACGTCGCCAAGCACGGCGGCTGGGCCGGCGCACCCGATGCCACCGCGGCGCTCGCGCGCCTGCTGTGGGCGGTGCCACGCGCCGACCGCAACCAGCTGCTCTCCGGCTCGCGCCGCAGCGCTCTGATGGCGCTCGGCTTCCATCGCTCGCGCCTGGTGCGCATGAACCTCGCCCTCGTGCTCGGCTCGCTGTCGGGTGATGACGACGCGGCGAAGGCGCTGGTCACCATGCTCAAGGACGACGCCAGCATCCACGTCCGCGCCGCGGCGGCGACCAACCTCGCGCGCGTCGGCGGCCCCCGCGTGGCACCCGCGCTGAAGATCGCGGTCGATACCGAGGCAGATCCGGTGGTCAAGGCCACCGCGAAGACCGCCCAGGCCGGCGCGCCGCCGCCGCCCGGCAAACGCACCGAGTGGCGCGTGTTCCAGGTTGTCGATCCGGGGGCCGACGATGCGCCGGTCCGCCAGACCCCGTACTTCGTGCACACGCCCGACGGCCTCGTGTGGGCCACGTACACCGACGCGCGCGGCGAGCTCGCGAGCGAGCACGTGCCTCCACCGCAGGGCGACGTCGACACCGTCGTGTGGCCCGGCTCGCGCGAATCAGAGTACTAATCTGATCGCGTGATCGAATGGTTCGAGCATCCCGTCCGCGTGCGCGATGCACGGGAGGCCACGGCGTTGTTACGCGAGCTCGGCGCGCATCGAGTGCGCGTCACCCAGCATCACGTCCGCGCCTGGGTGCTCAAAGATCCGGCGAGGATCCAGCGCGTGCTGGCGACCGTCGAGCCTGCTGCTTCGACCACCATCGATATCGAGGGCATCACGCGCGAGGCCACCGCTCCGTTGCTCGCGAAGCTGGTCGCCGGTGACGCCGAGTTCATCACGATCGCCGGCACCACGGCGACGCTGCGCGTGTGGCCGCGCCGCAACGAGGCGTTCGTCGACGAGATCGCGCTGCCGCGTCACGCGGCCTTCGAGCGGTTTCGCGACGCCTGCGCGGTGACCTGGATCAACGCCCACGTCAGCGGACCAGGCGCCGACGTCGTCGCGATGCTGCCGCGCGTGTTCGCCGAGCTCGATCAACCGGAGCTCGAGATCGACTTCGAGCTGCCGCTCGACGTCGCGCTCGAGCTCGCCCTCGCCTACCCCGACAGCGAGCTCGAATGGTGCGGCGGTGCGGTGATCCGGTTGCCGGCCGGCGAGGTCGCGACGTACGAGGTCGCGCCCGCGGCCGACTTCGAGGCGCGCTGGCGCAGCAAGATCGACGACGCCTTCACGACGATCCGATCGTGAGCAACGCTAATCGATCGGCAGCTCGAAGTAGAACTGACAGCCGCGGCCGGGCTCGGTGTGGACGCCGATCCGCCCGTGATGAGCATCGAGGATCTTGCGGCAGATATAGAGTCCGAGTCCGGTGCCCTCGTACGTCTTGGTCGACGACGTGCGATGGAACCGATCGAACACCATCTCGGCGTCGTGCGGCGACAGGCCGCTGCCTTCATCGATCACGGCCACGCGCGCCCACTCCTCGCGCGCATCGACGACGACCCGCACCGGCGCGTCCGGCGGCGAATACTTGAGGGCGTTGTTCACCAGGTTCGAGACCACGCGCTCGATCCGCCGAGCATCGGCGGAGACGATCGTGCGCCCGCACCGGGACAGCCACACTCGACCGCGGTGACAAAGCGGCACCATGCGCTCGAGTGTGTCCGTCACCAAGGTGCAGAGATCGACGGGTTGCCGCGTGATCTCGAAGCGCGCGGCATCGATCGCCGAGAGATCGAGCAGGTCCTGGAGCAGATCGTCGATGTAACGCAGGTTGCGCGCGATCCGATCCAGGGACGCTCGCGTGCTCGGCGACACGGATAACTTTTCCTCGAGCATGCCGACCTCCATACCGATGACGGCGATCGGACCGCGCAGATCGTGACCGATCGCGACGACCTCTTCATCGCGCAGCGCCGCCCCCACCGGCTCGAGATCGCGCGTCCCTCTCGGCCAAGTCCGGACGGCGGGCGTCGCGGACGCAGTGGGTGTCGGAAGCGTTTCGCGATTCACATCGACGCGGCGCACGGTGTCCTCCTCCATCGGTTCCTTCCAGGAAATACGCTTCTCGTCGCGAATTGCCTATGCGCAGAACTACGTGTTCTGCGACGCGTGTTCGCACGACTCGGCGCTCGGCACTCCCGCCTCAGTCGACCTCGCGATGAACGAGTCGCGAGATCGCAGCGACGATGACATCGAGATCGACGGGCTTGGCGAGATGCTCGTCGAAACCGGCATCGATCACGCGTGCGGCATCGGCAGCACTCGCATGCGCGGTCAGCGCGATCGCGGGAATCTCCGCGAGAGATTGCCGCGCGCTACGAAGGCGGCGGATCAGCACGAAGCCATCTTCTCCAGGCATCGCGATATCACTGATGATCAGATCCGGCGGCGCACGCTCGATCGACTCCCACGCCGCGGCAACCGAGCGTGCGGTCTCGACCTCCGCTCCGGCGCGCCGCAGCAAGATGTCGAGCGCCGCGAGCACGCGCCGATCATCGTCGACGATCAGCACCGCGATGTCCTCGAGCCGCGCTCCTCCCGTCTTCTGCGGCACCGGTGTGGCAGCGCGCTCGGTGGCCTTGAGGCGCACCACGAAGGTCGCCCCCTTCCCGACACCGTCGCTGTGCGCTTCGATGTGGCCCCCGTGGAGCGCGACGAGCTCGCTCGCGATCGCCAACCCGAGGCCGAGACCGGGCGCCTTCGCCGCATCCTCACTCTGCACGAACGTGTCGAAGATGTGCGGCAGCACCTCCGGCGCGATGCCCTTGCCATCGTCCTGCACCGCGACCACGACCTCGCGTCCGGCACGCGAGGCGGTGAGCCGCACGTGACCTTGCGCGGGTGTGAACTTGATCGCGTTGCTGAGCAAGTTCTCGACCACCTGGACGAGTCGTCCGCTATCTCCCTCGACGCGACCGAGCTCCGGTGCGAGCGCGACCTCGAGGTGCTGCTGCTTGGCGGTAGCCAGCGGACGCACCAGCTCGTGCGCCTTCTCGAGGACATGCACGATCTCGACCGAGCGCAGCTCGACCGCCAGCTTGCCGACGCTCGCCCGCGCGAGATCGAGCAGATCGTCGATCAGGCGCGCCTGCAGGATCGCTCCCTGATGGATCGCATCGAGCGCGCGCGTGCGCGTGGTTACATCGAGCTCGTCGCGCAGCACCCGGACCCACAACAGCACCGCGGCGGTCGGCGCGCGCAGCTCGTGAGAGACCTTCGCGAGGAAGTTCTCCCGCAGCGGATTCGTCAGCTCGCGAGCCAGCCCGAACCAGCGCTGGCCGGCGACGATGAAGGTCACGCGATGAAGGCGATAGCTGCCATCGGCTCCCCGCAGGCGAAGCTCGATCTCGGGCTGGGGTTCCAGCTGCGCTGCAGCTTTCGTCTGCCGGCAGCGCTCCTGGTCGTCGACGTGGACGGCCTGCTCCCAGTCACCGTCGTCGGGAAGGATGCCGGTGTAGTGCGACCACCGCACGTTGCAGTGATCGGTGGTCGGCCCGACACCGGTCCACAGCGCGACCCGCGCGGCATCCGCGATCGACAGGATGAGCTCGATGTTTCGCACTCACGCCACCGCGATCCCGTGGGCGAGCGCGATGCGGACGAGATCGACGACCGATCGTGCGCTCAGCTTGTGCATCAGGTGATGGCGATGCGTCTCGACGGTACGCCGGGCGATGAACAGCTTCGCTGCGATGTCGTCATTGGAGCAGCCGCGGACCATCAGCGAGAACACCTCGCGCTCCCGCTGCGTGAGGCGCTCGAGTGGTGGTGACGGTGCGCTCGCGATCAGCCTGTCGACCTCCTGCGGCGAGATCTGCGGCGGCAAGTAGCGCACACCGCCGAGCGCGGTGTGGACTCCCTCGAGGATCGCCTCCGGAGTCTGGGTCTTGTGAACGAAGCCCGCGGCCCCGGCGCGCAACAGCTCCGCGATCCGGATCGGATCCTCGAGCATCGACAGGCCGAGCACGCAGACATGGGGCTGCAACCGCCGCAGCTCTCTCACCAGCTCGATGCCGGGCATCTCCGGCAGCACCAGGTCGATGATGGCCAGCTCGAGGGGCTGCGATCGCGCGAGCTCGAGGGTGTGTCTCGGAGAGCCCGATTCGATCACCACGCGAAGCCGCGGATCGCGATCGAGCGCGGCGCGCAGCCCCATCCGGAACACGGGATGGTCATCCACCAGCGCCGTGCGTGCGGGTACTGCGTCCTCGACATCCCAGGTCATCACCATCTCCACTTCCCAAGGCCGAAGCCCGTAATGCGCACGAGTGTGTGCGGTTGTCTACAACGAATGGGACTCCTCGTCTTTGCTCCTGATTTTTTCAACAGACTCGTAATGCGCACAACGCTGTGCGCCGAGGATCCACGTAGAAGTACGGATCAGCGATCGACGCGAACGCCGGCAGCGCGCAGCACGTCGGTCGCGCGGCGCATGTCCGTCTCGGCGGCGAGCCGCCACAGCTCGCCCTCCGGAACCTGCGGGGCCTCGATACATGCCTTGTACTCGGCGACGGCCTTCTTGAGATACGTGATCGCGAGTCCTCGCAACGTGGCCTTGAGCCCTTCCGCGGAGCGGCGTTCGAGCTCCGGCGGCAGATCGGCGAACACCAGCTCGAGTGCGAGATCGTGATAGAGGCTGCCCGCGCGATAGGTCGCGGCGATCAGCGGCAGCGGCCCGCGCTTCGCGATCGCCTGATACTTCGCGACCACCGCACCGGTCTGATTGATCTTGATGTTGATCGACTTGGTCAGCGCCTCGATCGCGATCCGCAGCCGCGCGCGATGCGCCTGCCCGAGCTCGCGCTCGGCGGCGGCGAACGCCTCGGCGATATCGGGCGCGACGCCGGGCAACGGCTCGCCGAGCCGGGGACCGCGGATGTCGCCACCACCGGCGGCCGCCACGATCTCCGCTTGCAGACCGGCGGCGCCGGCGACGATCACCGCATCGGTGGGAGCCAGCGCGGTGGCGCGGGCGACGAGATCGAGCGCGTGGCGCGTCTTGCCGGCGCGCGACTCCATCTGCGCGAGATGGATCGCGGCGCGTGCCGCGACGTGCGCCGGGACATCAGGTGCCGCGAGCACCCGCTCGTACGCCGCGCGCGCGGCGGCATCGTCCCCCGTCAGCTCGGCGAGCACGGCATCGCCGAACGCGGGTGCTGCACCGTCGAGATCCGTGGTGGCTCCGATCGCCGGATCGGCAGCCGTGCGATCGCGCATCGGCGTCACCGGAGCGACACCCGGCCGGGGCGTGCCGTCGCTGCACGCGACCACGAGCAGCAGAGCGAGCCGCTTCATCGCCCTCCCGCCCACCGCACGGAATCGCGCGGCACGTCGAGCTTGTAGCCGGCACCGTGGATGGTCACCAGCCAGCGCGGTTTCTCCGGCTCGTCCTCGAGCGCGCGCCGCAGCTTGACCAGGTGATTGTCGACGGTGCGGGTGTTCGGATAGTCCTCGTAGCCCCACGCCTCGTCGAGCAGCGTGTCGCGGCTGACCACCTCGCCGGGTCGCCGCGCGAACACCTTGAGGATCGCGAACGCGCGGTTCGGCAGCTCGATCCGCTTGCCACCGCGCAGCGCGACCTGGCCGATCAGATCGACCTCGATGTCTCCGAAGGCCAGGCCGATCGGCTCCTGCACCTCGCCCTTCGCGCGCCGCAGCACCGACGCGACGCGCGCCAGCAGCTCCATCAGCGAGAACGGCTTGGTGACGTAGTCGTCGGCGCCCAGCTCGAGCCCCCGCACCCGATCGAGCACATCGCCCCC
>JAEYYY010000687.1 GCA_023430775.1 Pseudomonadota bacterium | reverse complement strand
ATGTCCTCGGGCCACGCCGGACCGATCGCGCAGCACGTCTTGGTCGGCACGCCGTGAAACTCGGTGGCGCCGGAGTCGACGATCAGGCCGCACGGTAGGCCCGCCGCACGCGCCCGCGCGACCACGTCGTCGAGCTCGGCCTCGGAATTCACCGACACGCAGATCTTCGCGAACCGGCCGGGATGGCTGGCATCGCCGAGCCACGCGTGGAGCGCCGGCCATGGCGTCAACGCGAACGAGCCGTCCTCGGCGAGCGTGCCCGCATCGAGCAGCACCTTCATCGACGCGTGCGCACCCTGCGCGATCATCTTGCCCTTGCGCATGTTGAGGTCCTTGCGCATGACGATCACCTGCTTCGCTTTACGTTCGGTCATGTCGAAACGCGATGCCGCGTCGCATACGCGGCGAGGAACTGGCCGGCGCCGTGAACGATCGCGAGCTTGTCGAGCGGCTGCCCGGCGAAGTCCTGGACGCCGACGCGGAACAGCTTCGAGAGCTTCGGCATCATCCGCTGGATCGTCGGCCGGCGGCGCCCGTAGAAGTGCTCGTAGCAGGTGTGGCGGATCGCCATCTGGATGCCGAGGTGGTGCTTGTCGACGGTGTGCCGCCAGTCGGTGAAGCCGAGGTCATCGCGCGCGAGCGCGGCGGCGAGGTACGGCGCGGCGACGGAGCCGTACTCGATCGCCTGGCCGATGCCTTCGCCGGTCGCGATGTCGATGCCGGCGGCCTCGCCGACCAGCAGCACGCGCGGCTTGCTGATCGCGGCCCCCGGCATGAAGCCTTGCTCGGCGAACTGCTTGACCTTGTAGCGAGCGACGTCGAGCCCGCGCGCGGCGAGGTAGCCGGCGAGAAAGCCGCGCGCCTGGTTCGGCGCCGATTCACCGTCGTGGAGCGCGTAGACGCCGCGGCACATCAGCGGCTGGCCGTCGACCAGCGTCGGGAAGTCCCACGCGTAGCCGCGCAGCGCGACGTCGTCGAAGTCGAACACCACGGTGTCGCGCGGCAGATCCTTGGCGGACGCGTCGGTATCGAGCTCGACGACCTGCGCGCGCAGGGTGGGGCGCAAGAAGCCGGCGAGTCGCCGCGTCGCGCCGGCGACGCCATCGGCGCCGACCACGCAGCGCGCTTCCAGCGTCTCCGCCTGGGTCTCGATGGCGACGCGATCGCCGTGCACGGCCAGCCCGCGCACCTCGCAGCCCTGTCGAAGGTCGATGCCGCGCGCCATCGCGACCTTGGCGAACGCGTGATCGAACAGCAGCCGGCGAACGACCGCGCCGCACCCCGGCAGGTCGACCACCACCTCGCGGCCGTCGACCCGCATCGCCACCGCATCGATCGGCACGCACGGACAGTCGACCTCGACCCCGATGCGCTCGAACATCCGAAATGCGCGCGCGCCGATGCCGCCGGCGCAGATCTTGTCACGCGGGTAACACGCCTTCTCGAGGACGGCGATCCGCAGGTGCGGCGCAACCGCCTGGACGTGCAGGGCCGTCGAGATGCCGGCCGGTCCCCCACCGATGATCGCGATGTCGAGCACGCGCCAGCACTTTACTTGATCACGCGTTTTTCCCGCCTCGCAAGCTCGCCGCAATTCCCGATCGCCGATCGGGAGTTCGATGGTATGACCCAGGAAAGGTAGCCAGCGAGCACGTAGCCACGATGGTGTGGCGCGCGACCCGTAGACGGCATACCGCATCAGAAAGGGACGGGCCCGATGAAGACCAGCAAGGTCACCATCCACACCCTCCGTCAAATGAAGGAGCGAGGCGAGAAGATCGCCATGCTCACTGCATACGACGCCACGTTCGCAAGGTTGCTCGATGAAGCTGGAGCCGACGTGCTCCTCGTCGGCGACTCCCTCGGCATGGTCGTGCAAGGTCACGACACGACCTTGCCGGTCACCCTCGAGGAGGTCGCCTATCACTGCCGCGCCGTCGTGCGCGGCGCGCGGCGGGCTCACGTCGTCGGCGACATGCCGTTCATGTCGTATCAGGCGTCGTACGAGCAGGGCGTGTCCAACGCCGGCAAGCTGATGAAGGAGGGCGCCTGCCACTCGGTGAAGCTCGAGGGCGGAGCGGTCCACGCCGAGCTCGTGGTCCGGCTGGTCAACGCCGGCATCCCGGTGATGGGCCATATCGGCCTGACCCCACAGAGCTACCACCAGCTCGGCGGCTTCAAGGTCCAGGGGCGCGATGTCGGCGGCCGCGAGCGGCTGCTGTCCGACGCCCGGACTCTCGAGGAGGCCGGCGCGTACGCGCTGGTCCTCGAGGCCATCCCGATGGACATCGCGCGCGAGATCACCGAGGCGCTGTCGATCCCGACGATCGGCATCGGTGCCGGCGTCCACTGCGACGGCCAGGTGCTCGTCAGCTACGACGCGCTCGGCATGGACGAGACGTTCAAGCCGCGGTTCGTGCGCCGCTACGAGACGCTCGGCGACAAGATCAAGACCGCGATCGGCAACTACGTCTCCGACGTTCGCAGCGGTGCCTTCCCGGCGGCCACCGAGTCGTTCTCGGTCGCCGAGAACAAGGCGACGCCGACGACGATGGATGGCGTGTACTCGTCGGTCAAGAAGAGCTAGTCGGGTCGCACGATCGTGCCGACACCGGTGTCGGTGAACAGCTCGGCGATCATGTTGTGCGGTGCGCGGCCGTCGATCAGATGGACCGCGCGCACGCCGCCCGCGAGCGCGGTCAGCACCGCGGCCGCCTTGCCGGCCATGCCGCCGGCGATCGACTGGTTGTCGAGCCGGGCGCGCAGCTGCGCCGCCGTCAGCTCGCTGACCAGCTCGCCGTGGTCGAGCACGCCGGCGACGTTGGACAGGTAGATCAACTTGTCGGCGCCGATCGCCGACGCCAGCTCGGCGGCCACGACATCGGCGTCGAGCACGCAATCGCCGTCGGGCGCGAGCGCGACCGGCGACACCACCGGGATGTAGCTCTGCGCGAGCAGGGACTCGACGAACAGCTTGTTGACCTCGGCCAGCTCGGCGCTGCCGTCGTCCTTGCGGCGGGCTCGCAGCGTGCCGGCGTCCTTGCCCGAGAGGCCGACCGCGCGCGGCTGCTTCCTGTTGAGCAGCGATACCAGCTCGCCATCCTGGCCATCGGCGATCGTGACCACCACCGGGGTCAGGCCGATCGAGTGCAGCAGCAGGACATCGTCGCAGAACGAGCGCTTCAGCGAATCGCGCGTCAGCGCCGCACCGCCGTACTTGATCACGCAGCGCTTGCCGCGAAACCGATCGATGTACGCGAGCGCCTCGACGAGCAAGGCGCGCTTGAACGACGGGCTGTAGTTGCCGAGCCGGTCGTCCTTGGCCACACCGCCCCCGGGTGCCTCGACCAGCAGCGACGTGTAGTCGGCGTTGAGCTTGACGTAGTCGTACGACAGGTCGCAGCCGTACGCGCGTGCGGATGCTTCGCCGGCGCGGAGCTCGACGTCGATCACCACCTCGGGCTCGCGTAACCGAGCGCGAAGCGCGACGCGATCGAATGGTTGCGGCGCACCGTCGTAGACCTCGATGCCCTGGATCGTGACCTCCGCCGCCGCGGGGTCGATGTCCCAGTGCTGCGAGCCCGCCCGCGCACCGACGGTGGACAGCACGCGGCCCCAGTTCGGATCGCCGCCGAACATCGCCGCCTTGACGAGCGGCGAGGCGGTGATGCTCTTCGCGATGTCGCGCGCGACCTCCTCGTTCGGTGCGCCGGTGACCAGCGTCTCGATCCGCTTGGTCGCGCCCTCGCCATCGGCGGCGATCGCGCGCGCGAGCTCGTCGAGCAGATCGCCGAGCGCGACGGCGAACGCGTGATAGCCGGCGCCCTCGGGTTTGACGATCTTCGGGTTGCCGGCGCGGCCGTTGGCGAGCACGAACACGCTGTCGTTGGTGCTCATGTCGCCGTCGATCGTGAGCTGGTTCAGCGTAGCCTTCGACGCATCCTCGATCGCGTCGTCGAGCACGTCGGCGTCGATCGCGAGATCGGTGACGATGATCGCGATCGTGGTCGCGAGCTGCGGCGCGATCATGCCCGAGCCCTTGCACAGTGCCGCGACCGTCACCTCGGTGCCGTCGACCGTGATCACGCGCGACGCCAGCTTCTTGGTGGTGTCGGTGGTCATGATCGCCTCGGCCGCGCGATCCGGTTCGGGCGACAGCTCGGTGACGCAGCGGGGCAGGGCGGCGACGATCTTGTGCTCCGGCAGCTTCATGCCGATGACGCCCGTCGACGCCGACACCACCTGCGCGGGCGTGCAGCCGAGCAGCTCCGCGGTGGCGGCGAGCACGGTGGACACCGCCGCGAGGCCCTCCGGCCCGGTCAGCGCGTTGGCGTTGCCGCTGTTGATCACGATCGCGCGGATCTTCTCGGCGGGCAGCCGCGCATCGGCATCGACCACCGGCGCCGCGCGTGCGCGATTGACGGTGAACGCGCCCGCACACGCCGCGTCGATATCGGAGACGACGAGTGCGAGGTCGGGGCGATGCGGCTTGATCCCGCAGGCGACGCCGGAGAACACGAAGCCTTTCGGCCAGCGCAGCATCAGAGGTGCCTCGCGAGGTGAGTCAGCCCGGCGGTGCGCGGCAGGCCGAGCATCAGGTTCATGTTCTCGATCGCCTGGCCGGCGGCGCCCTTGAGGAGGTTATCGATCGCGACGGTGATCACCGCGCGATCACCGGACGCCTCGATGCCGACCATCACCAGGTTGGTGCCGACCACCTTGCGCAGCGAGACCTCCTCGGCCGAGCGCGCGATCTCGACCGTGGGGTCGTTCGCGTAGGTCCGGCGGTAGAGCTCGACGAGTCCGCCCGTCGAGGTGTCGTGCGTCAGGTTGACGGTGAGCGTGCCGAAGATGCCGCGCGCGATCGGCAACAGATGCGTGGTCAGCGTGACCCGCGTGCCCGCGCGCAGCTTGCCGAGCGCCATCTCGATCTCCGGCACGTGCTGGTGGCGCAGCACCTTGTAGGCCTTTACCTCGCCGTAAAGCTCGCCAAGCGACATCGCCTCGGTGGCCTGGCGACCCGCGCCGGTCACCCCGGAGTGCGCGCAGACCACGAGGTCTCCGGCGATCAACCCCTCGGCGACGAGCGGTGCCGCCGCGGTGATCACGGCGGTCGCGTAGCAACCCGGGTTGGCGACCAGCCTGGCATCGGCGACGTCGCGCGCGAACAGCGAGGTCAGGCCGTACGGCACGCCGGCGGTACCGCGATGGGCGTGCGACAGATCGACGATCCGGGTGCCGAGCGATCCGGCGAGCTGCACCGCGGCATCGGGCGGCACGGCGAGCAGCGCGATCGCACAGCTCGCCGCGATCTGCTTCGCCGCCTCGGTGGTGACGAACGCGAGCTCGCCGTGATCGCGCTGCGTCAGCTCCTCGACCAGCTTGCCGGCGTGGGTATCGCTCGCCGCGCAGGCGAGCCGCACGTGCGGGTGCACCGCGAGTAGTTTCGCGAGCTCGAGCCCCGAGTACCCGGCGGCACCGAACAGTGCGACGTCGACGTTCACCAGGCGCGCTGTATAGCACCAGGACGGCTTTTCTTAGAAACGCTTTGCGGGTCGAGTTTGCAGGAATCCTCATGGGTTGGACGCCAGATCGGCGATAGATCGGGCCTTGGTTTCGAGCGTGGAAACAAGCCATGAGTTATCGCGACGACCTCGATGCGCTGTCCGCCCGCCACGCTGCCCTGACCACCGAGGTCGCCCACAAGACGCGCGAGCTCGAGGCCGCGACGCGGATGCTCGACGAAGCGAAGGCGCGGCTGCGGCTGCCGATCCTCGACAACATTCGCGTCGCCTCGCCGTGCTCGGCGGACTGGAACGGCATGACCGGTGACGACCGCGTGCGGCACTGCGGGGCGTGCGACAAGAGCGTGTTCAACCTCTCCGGCATGACCCGCGAGGAGGCCGAGACGCTGATCATCGCGAAGCAGGGCAAGCTGTGCGTGCGCTACTTCCAGCGCAAGGACGGCACGATCCTGACCAAGGACTGCGCGGTCGGCATCTCGAAGAAGCGCAAGCGCCGGCTGTTCGCGGCGGGGGCGGCGGCGATGCTGGCCGCAGGTGGCGCGGGCTTCGCGCTGCGGATGACCGACACCACCGAGCCCGACGAGGACGAGATCTACGAGACCGAGGGCAGGCTCGAGGTGCTAGGTGGCGTCCCGGCGCCGCACGAGGTGAAGGGCGAGATGATGATGGAGCCCGAGACGCACGAGGCCCCGCTGATCCGCCCGGGCGATCGCCACGTGCCGGACAAGCGCTAACGGTTGACGCCGAGGTCGCGCGCCAGCTCGATCGTGCGCGCGTTCTCCGGCACCTGCTCGACGAACATCTTGCGATAGTTGCGATCGCTGATCTTCGCGGCGCGCTCGAGCAGGCGCGCGTAGGCGGAGCGCGCGGCGGTGATGGCCTCCGCCCGCTCGTCGACGGCGAGCAATGTCTCGACGAGCATCAGCCGCACCAGCGACTCGCCTTCCTCGACGCCGCCGAGCTCCTCGAGGATCGCCGCGGCCTCGGTGGCGCTGGCGAGCGCATCGCCGGTCGCACCGCGGGCGAGCTGGACGCGCGCGAGGCTGGCCAGGATCTGCGGCTTCATCGGCGCCTGCGCACCGTCGAGCGCGATCTCGAGCTCGGTGAGCGCGCGATCGCGGTCGCCGAGCGCGAACAGGATGTAGCTGAGGTAGACGCTGCACGCGCCGGCGAGGCGGCGATCGCCCTGCGACTGGAACAGCTGGAACGCTTGGTCCTCGATGACGAGAGCCTCGGCGAGCTGGCCGCGATGCTGGAGCGCGCGCCCGAGGTTGTGCTTCGCCGTCGCGATCACGTGGCCGAGCCCGAGCTCGGTCGCCGAGTCGAGCGCGATCCGCAGGTGGCGCTCGGCATCCTCGTAGGCCCCGATCTCGAGGCACGCGTAGCCGACGTGACCGCGCTGCTGGCACGCGTAGCGCTGATCGCCGGCGCGCTCGAACGCCAGCGCCGCCGCTTGCTCGGACTCGAGGTACGCACCGACATCGCCCGAGTACATCGCGCGTGTCGATCGCGTCTGGTAGACGCGCGCCAGGATGCCGGGGCCGAGCTGATCGTTGCCGACCAGCTCGATGCGATCGAGCAGCTGCTGCGCGAGCTCGTAGCAGCCGTTCTGGAACAGCTGGAACGCCGCCTGCGCGAGCGCGGTGACGCGGATCGCCAGCGTCTCGGGGCGCTCCGGTGCCGCGCGCAGCTGCTCGCCTGTCGCGGTGAGCTGGTGGATATCGGCGAGCTTGCCGTGCGCGTCGGCGGCCTCGCAGGCGGCGGCGAACCACTTCGCGCTGCCCGGTGGAAGCAGCGCCATCGCATCGAGCGCTGGGCTCGCGGCGCGCGTCAGCTCGCCGGCCCACTTGAGGGCCTCGGCCTCGACGAGCCGTAGCGAACCGAGCAGCTCGCGCTTCGCGTCGCAGGCGATGCCGCGCTGCGCGCGCTCGGCGGCGGCCGTGAAGTCGCAGGCGGCGAGCGCCTGTTCCGCGGCGCGCAGGAAGTGCTCGATCGCGCGCGCGTCGCCGGCGCGTTCGTAGTGCTCGGCGAGCACCATCGCGTCGAGCTCGCCGGCCAGCTCGAGCCACTCGCCCGCGAGCGTGTGGCCGAGCCTGCGATCGGCGTCGGTGAGCATGCCGTACGCGGCCTGCTGCACCAGCGCGTGGCGGATCTGGTACTCCTCCTCGCTCGGAAATCGCGATGACGGCGATCGCGAGATCAGCTCGCGCTCGACCAGCTCGTCGAGCCACACCCGGGTGCGCTCGTGATCGTCGCGCGAGTTGCCGACCAGCGTGGTCACGCCGCCGCGCCAGAACTGGCGGCCGAACACGCTCGCCGCGCGCAGCACGCGTCGGGCATCGCCCTCGAGTCGCTCGAGCCGACCCTGGACGAGGGCGAGCACCGTCTCGGGGAGCGCATCACCCTTGCCCTCGGCGGCGGCGCGGCACAGCTCCTCGAGATAGAACGCGTTGCCGCCGGCCTGCTCGATCACGCGCGCGACCAGGGTGTCGCTCGCGTTGTCGCCGAGCGCGCGGCGCACCAGCTTCTCGCTGCCCTTCTTCGTCAGCTCGTCGAGCCGGACCTCGTGAACACCGCGCTCCATCCACAGCCGCGGGAACAGCTCGTGGATCTCGGGGCGGGCGAGGGCGAGCACCAGCCACGGCCGATCGGGCAGGTCGCGCAACGCGGCGTCGATCAGCTTCACCGTCGGCAGGTCGCCCCAGTGGAGATCCTCGAGCACGATCACCACCGGCTGCGCGGCGGTCTCGATGCCGAGGAAGTGGGTGAACGCGCGGCTGACCTGATGGCCCATCAGCAGCGGATCCTGACGAGCGGCGGCGAGCTCGACGCTGTCGTTCGCGAACGGCACGCCGACCAGCTCGCCGAGAAATTGCGTGGTGGTCTCGCTCGGGGCGCTGGCGTGGCGCAGCACGCGTGCGCGCAGCTTCTGCCGGCTGACCTCGACGGGCTCGTTCTCGTGGATGCCCGCGGCCCGCCGCAGCGCCGGCGCGAGGATGCCGTACGGCGATCCCGCGCGCAGCAGATCGCCGCGGCCGAACCAGATCTCTGGACGACTCTCGGAGGCCTCGATCCGGCGCAGCAGCTCGAAGCGCACGCGCGACTTGCCGATGCCCTCGACACCGGTGACCAGCACCGCGCGCGCGATCGGCTCGCCGACGCACTCCTCGAACAATCCCGACAGCACGCCGAGCTCGCGATCGCGACCGACGCACGGCATCGACTTGCCGAGCAGCGTGCGGCGGACCTCGACGATGTCGTGCTCGCCGACCAGGTAGAGGCCGGCCTCGTCGCCACCGACGTCGAACCGCGCGTCGAGCAAGCCGGCGGTGATGTCGTCGAGCCGGACGCGTTCGGGACCGGCAGCCAGCAGCTTCGCCGCGCGATCGATCGCCTCGCCGACCGGCCACCGCCCGGCCATCACGCCGCGCCCCGTGGCGAGCGCGACCGGCGCGTCGGCGGCGATCGCCTTGATCTCGAGCGCACACCGCGCCGCCTGCATCACCTGATCGCTGGCGGCGCCACTGCCGGCGACCGTCGCGACGTAGGAGCCATCGCCGAGCCGATCGAGTGACGCACCGTGCTTGCGGGCGGCCTTGCCGAGCGCGCTCAGCGTGGCGAACGGGAGATCCGCGGGCATGAACGGATCCGACGCGCGCGTCGTCGGATCGCCCGGTGGCGGCGCATCGACGATCGTCCGATCGGTGTGCACCACCTGGCCGATCAGCACCACGCACATCAGCCGGCGCTCGGTCGCCGTCAGCGCGACGGCGGTGGGCGAGGCGGCCGGGCGATCCGCGGCATCGACCCGGCCGATCGCGGCGAGCTCGTTCGCGAGCTGCGTGCCGTCGCGCGGCCGGTGGTCCGGGTTCTTCGCCATCAGCCGCGCCACCAGCTCGTCGAGCGCGGTTGGCAGATCCGGGCGGTGCTCCGAGAGCCGCGGCGCGTCCTCGAGGATGATCTTCGCGAGCACCGCGAGCATGTGCTCGCCGGCGTAGGCGGGGCGGCCGGTCAAGCACTCGAACAGCAAGCAGCCGACCGCGAACACGTCGGCGCGCGACGTCAGCTCGCGGTCGCTCTTGACCTGCTCGGGCGCCATGTAGCCCGGCGTGCCGATCATCATGCCGGTGCGCGTCGAGATCCGCGAGGCATCGACGACGCGCGCGACGCCGAAGTCGAGCAGCTTGACGCGCTCGAGGTCGCCGTTCGGCAGGAACAGATTCGACGGCTTGAGATCGCGATGGATGACGCCGCGCTCGTGCGCCGCGCCGAGCGCCTCGGCGACCCGGCGCGCGAGCGCGATGCTCTCGGTGGGCGTCAGGCCCTGGCGCGCCAGCCGCCGCGCGAGCGATTCGCCCTCGAGCCACTCCATGGCCAGCCACTGCGCGCGCTGTGCGGTGTGCGTGAAGCCATCGGCGATGTAGCGAACGATGCCCGGATGCCGCAGCCCGGCGAGCACGCGGATCTCGCGCGAGAACCGCGCGGCGTTGTCACCGGACGCGGACTGCAGGATCTTGAGTGCGACGATCTCGGAGGTCCGGCGATCGCGGGCACGGAACACCGTCCCCATGCCGCCCTGGCCGGCGACCTCGGCGATCTCGAAGCGGTCTTCGACCACCTCTCCCGGCTGCACCTACCGACGGTAGCACGGCTCGCGCTCAGGCTCGGCGGCGGCCGAACACGACCTCGAACGTACGCTCGCCCTCGTGGCCGATGATCGGTGCCACCGAGCCGAGGTGCATGTGCGCGATCACCTCGCGCGCGCCGGCACGCGCCGCTTCCGGAAGCTTGTCGACGAGGCGATCGATCGCGACCTCGGCGACCGGCGACACCACCGTCGTGATCACGAGGTGACCGCCGGTGGCAGCCTCGATCACCGCGCGCGCGCGATCGGCGTCGCGACAGGTGCCGATGATGATCGCGTCGACGCCCTCGGCCATCGCCGCCTCGACGCCCGACAGCACGTCGGGGACGTGCATGCCGATCTGGCGCTGGCTGATCCACGGGCTGATGTGGACGATCTCGATCGCGTCCTCGAGCACGACGACGCTGCGGCGATCTTCGCCGAGCGCGCGGATCATCGCCGCGAGGGTCGTCGTCTTACCCGCGCCCGACGGCCCGCCGACGATGATCAGGCCGCGATCCTCGAGCAGGTTGTCGACCTCGTAGAGGCCGAGATCCTCGAGCGTGGGCGGCACGCCCGGCAGCAAGCGGAACGTCGCCGCCGGCCCGCGGTGGTCGCGCGTCAGCCGCACGCGGACGCGGCCGATGCCGTCGCTGTACGTGAAGCCGGCGATGCCGCGCTCGAGCCACGCGGTGCGCACCTCGACGGGCGCCACGATCCCGATCTCGCGCGACAGCTGCTCGGGGTCGAACGCCGAGCGCACGGTGGTAGCCATCAGCTGGCCGTTGACCTTCATGTACGGCGCGTGCCCGGCGATCAAATAGACGTCGCTCGCATTCTCGGCGCGCGCGTTCGACGTCAGCAGGTCGAGGATGGCGCTGCCGCTCGAGCGCTGGACCCCCTTGGGCGCTTCGTACTGGCCCCGCTCGATGATGATGATCGCGTCCTCGGGGACCGGCGGCGGCGGCAGCACGCCCGACACCGAATCGGACTTGCGGACCACCGGCACCGCCTCCGACGGGCGCTGGCGTTGCGCCGGCATGCCATCCGACGGCCGGCGGCGCTGCGGCGGCATCTCCTGCGACGGGCGGTGCGCGCGCATCCCGGCGGAGGCCTGGTCGCGCGTCAGCGTCGGGACGCCACCGGTCTGGCGCACCGCCGGCTGCTGCGGCGGCGTCATCTGCGGCATCCGCGACGGCAATGGCGTGCGGCGCGACTCCGAGTAGGCGAGCTCGGCGGGCGCGGCGTTGCGCGCCGAATCGTTGGTCGGCTCCTCGACGTCGGGCACCGCATCGGCGGCGAGCTCGATGAACACCTGCCAGAAGCCGCGCTGTGGATGGACGTCGATCGCGTAGCGATACGAGCCGGAGTCGAGCTCGAAGCGCGCCTGGCGGCTGGCATCGATCTGATCGAGCACCATCGGCGGCGCGACATCGCGGACCAGATCGACGAGCTGATCGTGCGGCGTGATCTGCGTCGACCGCCGATCGCCGGTCGGGAACCGCAACGTCACGGCCTGACCCGAGGCGAGCAGGGCGCCGGTCGCGCCTGCCTTCTCGATCACGCGCATATAGAACTCGATGCGGCGCACCCTTGCCGATCCCACTATCTCACGAGACCGAGGACCCTCGAAATTGCCTGTGCGATCCGTGGCACGTTCTCTTCCATGAGCAATGACCCGCCCAAGGCTCCGAAGTCCGACCAGCCGAAGGTGAAACCGGCCGCCCCACCCCCGCTCGACGAGCGCAAGCTCGAGCTGGCCGAGTTGTTGCCCTTCAGTAAACAGCTCGATATCGGCAACCTGATCGAGCTCGCCCGCGACGGCCGCGGCATCGTCCGGGCCAACGCCGCGCTCGGGCTCGCGGCCGCCGGCCACCCGGCGTTCGAGCTGGTGACGCTGGTGCGCGACAGCGAGCGCCACGTGGCCGCCGCCGCGGCGGAAGCGATCGGGCGGCTCGGCCCGGCGATGCGCCCGCTGTTGCCGCAGCTCGTCGCCGCGCTCGATGGTGCGCAGCCAGACGTGCTCGATGCCGTGGTCGGCACGCTCGCGAGCCTCGTCGGCACCTGCGATGACGAGCTGACCGCCGCGCTCGACGTGCCCGAGC
>JAEYYY010000663.1 GCA_023430775.1 Pseudomonadota bacterium | reverse complement strand
GCAAGCACCGGCGCAATGATCGACGCCAGCCGGTGTACGTCACGGCGTCGACGACGCCGATCACGTGTCGAGCTCGAATGCCTTCAGCATTCGTCGCCACGATGTTCCCGACCGTGCCGCGAAGCCTCCCTCTGTGCCAACGTGCTTGAGACAGCTGACCCGGTCGTAATTACCGTCGAGGGCCAGTTGGGTTTCGGTCACGATGCTGAACATGTCTGTCAAGAAGTCCGTCGCTGCCGCTCCGCGCGAGGGCACGGCGTCCGCGGTCCGAGAGGCCGCCCGGTCGGGGGCTCCGGAGAGAGCCACCTCCCCCGAGCGTCCGAAGCGCCGGTCGTTCACGGCTGAGTACAAGTTGCGTATCCTCGACGAGGCTGATGCGGCGCTCGCGTCCGGCGGAGAGGACACGGTCGGCGCGCTGCTTCGCCGCGAGGGGCTGTACTCCTCGCACCTGACGTCGTGGCGGCGCGAGCGTGAGGCTGGCGAACTCGCCGGGCTGACGCCGAAGAAGCGCGGTCGCAAGTCGCAGAGGAACCCGCTCGCCGACGAGGTTGAACGGCTCCAGCGCGAAAACGAGCGGATGAAGGCCGAGCTGGCGAAGGCGAACACCGTCATCGACGTGCAGCGGAAGGTGGCTGCGCTGTTGGGGGAAACCGTGCCGGAACCGACGGAGGAGGAGATCGTACTGGGCAGGGGTCGGTTCCGGACCGGGCGCCTCGACATCAAGAGTGGGCGGCGGTCGTGATGCAGGGCGTACTGTTCTTGGTTCCGCTCGTCGGCGTCGTCGCCGCGTGCGCGGCCTTGTGCATGAGCCGCTCGCGCTACTACCGCGCGCGGAAGCCCAAGGCGGAGCCCACGCCGCGCCCGAGTCCTCCTCGCGCACTCTCCGACGACGAACGCGCGAAGGTGCTCGCGACGCTCGATAGCGACGAGTACATGGACAAGGCACCGGCGCAGGTGTTCGCGGCGCTGCTCGAACTCGGCATGTACCTCTGCTCGATTCGAACGATGTACCGCATCCTCGCCGCGAACGACCAGGTCCGCGAGCGCCGTGCGCAGCGCCAGCATCCGACGTACACCAAGCCTCAGCTCGTCGCGACCGCGCCGAATCAGGTGTGGACGTGGGACATCACCAAGCTGCCGGGCCCGACGAAGGGCACGTACTTCTCGCTGTACGTCATCCTCGACCTCTTCAGCCGGTACATCGTCGGCTGGCAGGTCGCGACGCGCGAGTCGGCCGCCGTCTACCAGGAGCTCGTCGAGGCGTGCTGCAAGGACCAGGGCGTCGCGCCCGAGCAGCTCACCATCCATTCCGACCGTGGCGCGCCGATGACCGCCAAGTCCACCGCGCTGCTCTACGCCGACCTCGGCATTATCAAAAGCCACAGCCGGCCGTACACGTCCAACGACAACCCGTACTCCGAGGCGAACTTCCGCACGCTGAAGTACCGGCCCGACATGCCCGACCAACTCGGCTCGGTCGAGCACGCGCGCCAAGTCGTGCGCGCGCTCGTCGACTGGTACAACGACGAGCACTACCACGTCGGCCTTGCACTCCTGCATCCCGGCGACGTGCACTACGGTCGCGCTGCCGACATCGTCGCCGCACGCCAACTCGTGCTCGACGCCGTGTATGCACGCAACCCCGAGCGCTTCCCGCTCGGGCGCCCGATGCAGAAGCTGCCGCCGCCGGCCGCATGGATCAACCCACCGCCGATGACGAGCGCGGATCAGATCGGATCGGATCAAGATCCGATCGCAACGAAGGAGGTCGCTGCTCAGTAATCTCTCGCGAACGCTGTCTCAAACTCGTTGACACGCGCGGGAGGACATCCTGGCCCTGCGTGGTGTGGAGGATGACGCGCGTCGGGCTGGTGAGCGCGTCGATCCACGTTGCGTAGGTGTGTCCCCAGCGAGGGCCAAGAGATGTCCGGTACGCGGGCGCACCTCCACCCGGTGCGTACTGCGAGAGGTAGAAGCGGCGGAAGCCGATGCCGGGTCCGAACGGAACACGCGGCGAGATGTCGGGATCGAGCGAGTAGTGCAAGCTCCCGGTGCTCGGACTGACGGCGCCGGTGTCGGCGCACGACAGCGGACTTTCGCACTGTCCGCTGGTGAGCGTTGGGAAGCACTGCTCGTCGGCCATTCCGTCGGAATCGTCGTCGAGGCCGTTGCCGCAGACTTCAGCGGCGCGCGCATCTCGAGAGAGCGCGACCGCCATGTAGATCATCACGAGTCTTCTGGTCTGCATGATCATTCTCCTGCCTTGAAGCCGTCGAGGACGACTCCGATGTGCTCGCGATCGGGATCGCGGGCGGTGTAGAGCACGTGCACGAGCGACTCCTTGTCGGCGAGCACGGCGTGGGTTCGGTGATAGGGCTCCGCCTTGCCGGGCGGCGTGAAGCGGCCTTCGGTACGCACGCCGGACAGTCCGCCGCGCGTCACGAAGGGAGTGGGTTGATGGAAGCTGGCGAGAGGAAGCGCCTGCGTTGCCTTGCCGAGCACGCGTCGGAGATGCGGGCGCGACTTCGCGAGCGCCGGCTGCGGCACACGCGAGACGACCAGCGATTCCTTGCGCTCGTTGGCGCCGTCGGGCGTCCATTCGAACATCCCCCCGTTGTTGGGGTTCGACAGATCGCGAGCCTTCCAGCCGGCGGGCACCGCGTACTCGAGCGACTCGATCTTCGCGGTGGTGACCTCCGGCTCCGACGAGGCGCAGGCCGCGATCCAGAGGACCGGCACGAAGCGCCTCATGGCACCACTCCGATCTGGTCGGCGTGCTGCAGCTGGAGCTCTTTCGCGGCCGACTCGGCACGCGCGCGACTTGCCATGTCGTCTACGGCCGAGGCATAGGCGTCTTGAACGGCTTGCTGATCGTCGTCGAGCCCGCGCAGCGCGACCACGCGCTCGGCCTCGGTGAGATCTTCGAGGCGCCACGCCGCGGCCTCACCGCCGATGTCGTACGGCGTGAACGGATCGCGCATCGGCTGTTCGTCACCGGGGTTGGGCATCACGGCCTCGCCGGTGATCGGTTCGGTGGTGTCGTCGGGATCGAGGTCGGGCTCGTCGCCCGCGCTCGGGCCGTCGCCGTCGCCCCGCGACGCACGAGCGAACGCGAGGACGACGGCGACGGCAACGCAGCAGAGGATCTGAAGGGTGCGCATAGAAATCTTTCTGCTCGTCGAGGACGAGCGGGTGGCGTTGCGGCCGGTGGGCCGCTGAGCCGGAAGAGGGTTGGCTCGCTCCGTCGGTGACGTTGCGAGGTTGGAGTTGGTGTTCGGTCAGGTCAGGTTGATGTGCGGCGATCCCGAAGCGGACCGTCTCGGATCTGGACGAAGCGGTTCACGACGCGCACCGGTTCTCGCCGGCGATCACGCTCGCGATCAGGGAGTGGGAACACCGGCCCGGTCGAGCGGTGTTGCCTGGAACCGTGAGAGCGAATCGAGCGTGAGTTGGACATGGAACCTCCGCCTACTCATGCGGACGAGCTCCGCGCCCGGCATGCGTTCTCCTGCCGGACCTCGAAAAATGCTTTGCTCCGATCCCGACTAGCCGGTTGGGCAGCGTGTCGCGCATGCGCGCCAGGCGATCGCGGGCGGCTTCGTATTGCTGGTCGGTCAGTCCGGTCCGTGCCAGCACGTCCGCGCGCAGCAAGAGCCCGT
>JAEYYY010000657.1 GCA_023430775.1 Pseudomonadota bacterium | reverse complement strand
GCAAGCACCGGCGCAATGATCGACGCCAGCCGGTGTACGTCACGGCGTCGACGACGCCGATCACGTGTCGAGCTCGAATGCCTTCAGCATTCGTCGCCACGATGTTCCCGACCGTGCCGCGAAGCCTTCGCGCGTGATCGCCGATTCAGGTGACGCAGCGCTGAGGCGTGATGCCTGTCTCGACCGACATCGTCTCGAGCAGAGCACGCGAGAGGTCGGCGTTATCGCCCGATTCAAGCGATGACACGAGCGAGCCGCGCGACGTCCGTTATGGCCCGATTCAAGCGATGACACGAGCGAGCCGAGCGACGTCCGTTATGGCCCGATTCAAGTAGCCAATCACATTCACGCGAGCGGCCGGGTTATGGCCCGATTCAAGCGATGTCATCGGCAGGCGCGTCGTCCTGCGCGATCGCGGCCGGCGCCTTGTCCGCAGTTCGGACAGCCGGCGATTTCCCGTCGAGGAATGCGAGCGATGACTGTCAGAGCGGCGTGCTACTTCTGGACCATGAAGCGTGAACGCGAGAAGCGTGAGCGCGGCAAGCACGGCGGCAAGCGTGCCGGTGCTGGTCGCAAGCGCATGAAGTACCGCCTCGATGCGCCGCACCGGTCGCGCGAGTCGTTCTCGCAGCCGTCGCCGGTGCACGTCACCATGCGCTGCCTCCGCTACATCGATCACCTGCGCTGCGACGAGATCTATCGCGCGCTGTCCCGCGTGCTACTTCGCTATCGCGACGATCGCTTCGACGGCGGCTCGTTTCGCGTCATCCACCTCTCGCTCCAGGACAATCATCTGCATCTGATCGTCGAGGCAGCCAACGATGGCGCACTCGAGCGCGGCATGCGCAGTTTCACGATCAATGCGTCGCGCGCGATCAACGGCGTGCTCGGCACCGCCGGCCGCGTGTTCTATCGCTACCACTCCCGCGTCATTCGCACGAAGCGCTATGCGCGCAACTGCATCGCGTACGTCCTCGGCAACTGGCGCCGCCACCGCAAGGATGTGGTCCACGGCCAGCTGCTGAGCGCGCTCCTCGATCGCTACTCGAGCGCGATCTCGTTCACCGGCTGGAACCGAAAGTTCCGCATCCCTGCGGGCTACGAGCCACTGCCCGTCTCCTCTCCGACCACCTCCCTGCTGAAATCCGGCTGGGCCTTCGACGGGCCACTCGATCCTTGGCAGGCGCCGGGTCCGCTCTGGTAGCCGCTCGAAGTCGTCGAGATTACCGAGAAAGATTTCTCGCAACTGCCGTCGTTCGTGGCCGACGACCGCCGGCCAATGGCTGACTTCGAAGAGCTCACGAGTCGTGATCGTGCCGGCCCGACGCGAACCGGGTCGACCAGCAAGGCGCCAGCCTCCAAGCCGAGGCCTCCAACAGTCGACGAAGCAGCGCGCATGGCAGTGGTGCGGACTGCGCTTCAGACTGCACAGCACTGGTTGGACCGCGGCAAGGCAACTCGCTGGGATGTGGTTGCCGCACACGTCGCGCTGCATGTGCAGGAGGCAGTCTCGTTGATCGGGCAATCGGGTGCATGGCGGCAGCTGGCGGGGCAACTCGACGAGACGTGTCGCGCACTGGATCTCTACATCGTCACTGTTGGTTCGACCCTCCAGGGTTCAGAGCTGGACAAGTTCGGGCACGAGTTCCGACCGCTTCGAGCAACGACGAACAACATGCGCCGGGTTCTTGGTCTGTCGGAGCAGCCGAAGAAGACCCAGCACAAGCGGGCGTCGCAACGAGACGATGTCTACGAAGCACAAGCATTGGACGCTGTCCTCGACCTGATCGCACACGAGGCCGGACAAGCGTTTCGCCAAGCCCACGACAGCCGCGACCCGCGCCGGTACCAGGCGATCATCCTGTCGACCATTCCAAGTCTGCAGCGTCGTCTTTCATATGCCGTCTCGGTGATGGGCGCATATGCCGGCAGCGACAAGCACTCTCGTTTCGCGAGGGGCATCCAACCCGCTGCAAAGGCGCTTGCCGAGCTGCAACGCTTCATCAACGGGCGCCAGAACAACAAGGAAATGCTGACGCAGTTCGCGCTCGTCGAAGGGTCGGCGAATCAGCTGTTAGCTGCGGTGCAGTTGAGTCCGCTGTCGAGCATCAAGGTCGAGACGTCGAACGCACAAGATGACTCGAAGGAGGAGGAGAAACTGGCCGTCACGACTGCACGAAACAGACTGGACCGTGTGCTCCATGATCTTCAGACCAAGATCAACCTGGGCGCGCAGAACTTCTTCGACTACTCGCAGCTCGTAGATCCGCCGAAGCCAGGATCGATGTGGCCCGAGCTCGTGAAGGGGTTGCTGATCTCTCTGATCACCAACGTCATCGGAACCGGAGCAGGCAACCTGATCAATCGCTTCGCGGCGCAGGCTGCAGCTTTGACCGGCAAGTTTGGTCACGTCTCCGACCGAAGCAAGAAGACCGTGAATGGAGATACCTCGAAGGGAAGTGCGGTCGATACGCTTCAAGCGTGGACCGGTTCCGTGGACGACGCGATGAACGAGGCCGCGTCGGACAAGAACGAGCAAACGCGTGACGCAATCCTGTTTCGTCAGGCAGTGATCTTGGCCGCCGCCAGAACTCATAAGCTTCTGATGGGCACGGTCGACACGCGCATCGAGAAGAAAGAAATCGCGGCCGACGAAATCACCAACGAGACAGGTCGCATCGAGTTGGAGGCCAAGGACGCTGCCGAGCGCACCCTTCAGCTGTCAGCCAAAGGCTTCGCGACACTCATGGCTCAGCGCACACTCGGCGCGATCGACGCCCCAGATAAGCCTCCCTCCAAGGACGACAAGGATCAGCAACCGCCTCTGCGCAAGCTGAAGCCCGACGAGAAACCGAAGCTCACCAAGATTCCGGGCGCACACGACTACTTCTTTGGCAGCGAAGCGATTGCGAAAGGCGGCAAGCGAGATGACGTGAAGGGGATCGCTCGGATCAAGGTTGACCTGTCGTCGACCGGTTTCGAGGCGAAGGAGCTCCAGCTCGTCGGTCTCAACAGCGACATCGCCAAGAGTGTCGTCGCAGGTAGCGAGCGGCTCGGGAAGCTCGAGGTTCCGGCAGAGATCGAGGTGACCCTGAAAGGGCGCAGTGGCAACTGGTTCTTGCTCGTCGATGAGAGTGGAACACTCCACAGCTACACCTCCTGGGAATCCTTCCGCGCTTCCATACCCGCCGACGAGGCGCTCGTAGAACCGTTTCGGACTCCGCAGCAGACCTGGGCGAAACTCCAAACGTTGAGCCTCCGCAACGTGACCGTGACGGGAGGTTGAGGAAATGAGGCTCACCCTGCTGTTGGGACTCGGGCTCGTGATGGGCGTCGCTTGCGCATCCCGGAACGGAACGGAGAAACCGTCGAGGGCACCGACGAACTTCCAGTTGCTGCGCAACGACTGGTCGGACGCGCCGTTCTACGGGTCGCATGGTGCAGCGATGGTCTCGATCTGCTGCCCCAGGAGGCTCGAGCTCACCGACAAGGATCCACCCGAGGGCGAGGCCGCTTGTCGCGAGCTCGAGCGCGTGATCGAGGCACCGCGTCCGGGGGGCGCATTCGAGAACTGGGGACCGCGATGTTTTGAACGCATCCAAACCTCGTCGTTGCTCGTTGCCTTGCGGCAGAACCGCTCGATCCCTGACGGTCTCGACCAGGTACTCGCCGAGACAGAGCCCGACGACGAGCTCGCGAGCGCTCTACTCGCCGAGTTGATGAAGCGCGCGCCGGGAAGCGAGCTCGGCAACGATGCGCAGACGCTTCGTCGTCCACTCGAAGCGCTGCCGGACCACGAGCTCGAAGTGATTGCTTCGCATCTCGAGAGTCAGGACCCGATCGAGATCTGGGCAGCAAGTCTCGTCTTGCAGGGAGCTACAGCGCACCCGCTCGTCGTGCCTGGACTTGTCGATCGGCTGGAGCTGCATCGATCGCATCCGAGCGCAGCGATCTCCTACCAGAGCAGATCAGCCGTCGAGGAGTACGAGAGCCGACAGCGCGCCGAACCCGATGAACACCTGTTGAGGGCGTTCTCGCTGCGCGTCAGCACCGCGAGCATCGTCGACGAAAGGGCGTCTGCGATCGCGGGGCTGAAGGTGCGGGAACAGTGGAAAAGCAGCCTTCGTCGTGTGGTCAGCAGGCGACTCGCCTTCTGCTCCTCCCGCCTCGCAACGATGCTCCTCGCTGCGCTTCGTGCCGATAGTGATCCGACCGACTCGTATCTGGCGGAGCGAGCCATCGTGCTCCGTGAGAAGCGCTGCGGCGCGCGGCTCCGACGTGAACCTCACGCCGACGACCTACCCCGGGAGGCCTCATGACGAGATCGCTATTCGCCACCTTCGCGCTCGCGTTGCTCGCATGCAGCGAGGTCCGGGAAATACAAGTCTCCCCACGAACCAACTTCGAGGTTCTCCGAACCGGTGGCGGCTGGGAGCCGTCCACGATCCCGAGCAAGGCGTCACTCCTGGTGACCAGTTGCTGCCCCATGCACGCGCCACGTCTGCCACGGGCCGAGCAAGAGGCTGCGTGCCAGGAGCTGGGGCGAGCGATCGATGCGGGACTGTCCTCGACGGTCGAGTCCGATCACCTCCTCACCGCCTGGGGACCGCAGTGCTATCGCCGGATCGCGACGTCCTCGCTACTGCGAGCC
>JAEYYY010000651.1 GCA_023430775.1 Pseudomonadota bacterium | reverse complement strand
GTTCGCATTCCACCGTTCTCCGGCTTCGCGAGCCCCGACGGCAACCTGCGCAACGGCAGCATCATCATCGCGCGCGGCGAGGTCGCCACGGCCGACGATGCGGTGGCGGCCGAGGCGGTGGCAGCGGCGACACCGCACGGTGCCCTGCCCTACGTCGCGTTCTTCGTGCTCGCGCTGGTGTTCGGCTTCATCTTCGCGCACCACATGCGGCGCTCGACGAAGGGCAAGCTGGTGCGCGTCCAGCTCGTCAGCCTGATCGGCATCGCGTTCCTCGCGGTCGCCGCGAAGGTCGTCCTGCTCGGCACCGCGCTGTCGGTGCTCGTCGTGCCGGTCGCGGTGTTCGCGCTGCTGCCGACCCTGGTGCTCGACCGGGTGGTCGGGCTGGCGACCGGCATCCTCACCGCGCTGGTCGTCAGCTTGCTCGGGCCGTTCGATCTCGGCGTCGCGATCCTGATGCTGGTACAGGCCTCGACGGCGGGCCTCGTCGTCGCGGAGCGGCCGCGCTACCGCTGGAAGACCACGCTGCTCGCGGGCCTCGTCACCACGGGCTTCACCGTCGCCACCTACGTGCTGCTCGGTTACCTGACCACCGGAACGATTCCCGGCTTCGGCGATCCGCTGCACTCGCCGTGGCTCGCCGCCGCGATCGGACCTGCGATCGCGACGTTGATCGCGGTGCCGCTGGTGCCGCTCTATCAGCTCGCGGTCGGCGAGATCACGCAGGGCAAGCTCGTCGAGCTCGAGGATCTGTCGAACCCGCTGCTCAAGCAGATCGCCGAGCGCTCGCCGGGCACCTGGCAGCACTCGCTGGCGATGGCGAACATGGCCGAGATCGCGGCGAACTCGATCGGTGCGAACGGCCGGCTGGTGCGCGTCGGCGCCTACTATCACGACCTCGGCAAGTCGCTGACGCCGAAGTACTTCATCGAGAACCTCGAACCGGGCGAGACCTCGCCACACGATCAGCTGCCGCCGGAGGTGTCGTGCGACGCGATCTTCGCGCACGTCACCGAGGGCATCGTGTGCGCGCGCAAGGCCGGGCTGCACGAGCGCATCGTCGACTTCATGCACATGCACCACGGCAACGGGGTGCTCGAGTACTTCTGGGGCAAGGTGAAGGAGCAAGGCAACCCGAACGGCTTCACCGTCGAGGATTTCCGCTATCCGGGGCATCCACCGCAGAGCCGCGAGACCGCGATCCTCGCGATCTGCGATGCCGTGGAGGCGGCGTCGCGCACGCTCAAGAATCCGACGCCGGCATCGATCGACTCGCTGGTCCAGCGCATCGTCTACGGCAAGCTCCACCTCGGTCAGCTCGACGAGAGCGGCCTGTCGATGAGCGATCTGCGCTGCGTCTCCGATTCGCTGCGCGAGACGATCCGCCACGCGAACCACGGCCGCATCGAGTACCCGTGGCAGAAGGCGCAGCAGGATGCGAGCGCCGGTGCCGTCGCCCCGAAGCCGAGCAACGACACGTCGCAACTGCTGCGGCTCGACTCGCTCGATCGCCGGCCGGTGCGCCGCACGGCATCGAGCGCGGCCGTCGAGCCACCGCCCGCGGCTACACCTTCGACGTCGATGCCGATCGAGCTCGGCCCGTCGGAGCGCAAGTCGCAGGATCTGACCCGGCCCGCCGAACGGATCTCGCAGGACCTGACGCGCCCCGCGGATCGGATCAGCGCACCGCGGATCTCCGATGCCGAGCTCGCCCCTGGCAACCGAGATTCCGATCTCGCGATCATGGAGACCGCGCCGCAGACACCCCCGAAGGCCGACTGGCCGGCGCAGACGTCGGTCGGCGTCGGTCCGGTGCCCGCGCAGGTCGCGGCAGCCCCGAAGAAGACCGACGACGACTTCGAGCGCGAGGCCGCGCGGCCGGTCGAGGAGGTTCCGGTCGGCGCGCGCCCGCAGAGTGGATCGACTCCGCCGGTTCCGGGGTTGGCTCGCCCGCCCGGCCCATCACAACCGGGACCGGCACCCGACGTGATCAGCCCGCAGACGTTCGGAGCGCGCACGAAGGCCGCCACGCTGTCGCCGCCGCCGCGGGCAACGCCGGCGGTGCCGCGCACGTTGCCGGGCCCCGGTTCACCGCCGAGCACGCTCGCCGGCACCGCGATCCCCGAGCGCACGTCGGGCCTGGCATCAGGGCCGGTCGACAAGAGCACGCTGCTCGGTCAGGGCACGCCGGAGAGCTCCCCGGCCGATCGCCGTCGCGCGCCGACGGTGCCGAGCGAGCCGCCGCTCAACCAGCCCAGGCCGCAATCGCTGATCGCGCGCAACGTGATCGGACCCGCCGGCGCCACGCTCGCACCACCGGGCGCGATCGTGCGTCCCGCCGATCCGGCCGCGTGGCGCGTCGACGGCGGCGAACCGCGCCGGCCGAGCGATCTGGGAAGCGATCGTGCTCCGTCGCGCGTCAGCGGCCTGCCTGCCGAGCCGCCCGGATCGGGTGGCGTCTACGACACGCTGCGCGGCGGCAGTGCCCCGGCGCGGTTGCCGGCGTCGCCCGAGCCGCCACCGAAGTTTCCGGCCGAGCCGTCGCCGCACCTCGATGCGAGCTCGCCGAACCTGCCGCCGGCGCAACCGAGCGCGACGCCGTCGCGGTTGTCGGGACCACCCGAGCCGGTCGAGCTCGAGAACGCGATCACCAACCCGCCGCCGCTGCGCCGCGGTTCCGGATCGCAACCACCGCTGCGCGACACGCCGCAGGGTGTGCGCCGGTTGCCGGGCATCCTGCTCGAGAGTGAAGCGGTCGCGCACGACGCGCGGCTCGCCGCCGATCAACCGCTCGATACGCTGCAGGACAGCGACGACATCCGCGTCACCGCACCGCGCATCCCGGTCGAGCGCTCGACGTTCGTCGGGCACATGTCGGGGCAGCAGGACCTCGCTCATCTCGACGCCGGACGCACCGAACCATCGATGCCGCGCGTCGAGCTCCCTCTTCGTGCACCGCCGACGGATCCGCCGAAGCCGCAAGGGCGAGACACCACGTGGGGCAAGGGGCTCGCGTCGCGCGTCGATGCCGTGCTCGACGAGTGGGGCCTCGAGACGCCCGTCGCGCCGCCGAGCCGCGCCGAGCTGCGCTCGCTGCTCGGGGTTCCGGACGTCACCAAGGAACAGTCGATCGCCGAGCTCGAGCGGCTGCACGATCGCACGCGCGAGCTGCAATCGGATCCGGCGATCTTCCCCCCGCGCGCGATCCACGACACCCACGAGGTCGATCCCGACGACATCGAAGCCTCGATCGAGGTCGCGCCGCGGGCACGGACGCGTGGCGGCGCGCAGTCAGATCGATCGCCGAGCACGATCGGCGTGGCGAAACCGAAGAAGCCGTGACGCGGGCGATCGTTCTCGTCGTGGTCCTCGCGGCGTGCGGCGGCCGCGCCAGGCAACTGCCACCGCCGAGTGTCGACGTGCGCTCCGAGATCCAGCAGGCCGAACAGGCCGAGAAGGCGCGGCGTCACGACCTCGCGAAGATCCACTACGAGAAGGCCGTCGCGGGTGCGAAGGATCCGTCGAGCATCTGGTACGCGAACCGCGAGTACGCCGAGACGCTGATGACGTGGGGCGAGTATCCGATCGCGATCCGCCATCTCGAGACCGCGCTCCAGGCGCGGCCGACCGAACCGATCAGCTGGCACGATCTCGGACTGCTCAAGCACAACCAGGGCGATCACGCCGGCGCGATCAAGGCGCTCGAGACCTCGCGCGACTACGCGCCCAAGAGCCCCAAACCACGGGTCGCGCTCGCGGCGCTGCGCTGGAAACTGGGAGACCGCGACGGGGCGAAGGCCGAGTATCGCGGGCTGCTCGAGCTCGACCTCCCCGACCGGCTGCGCGAGAAAGTCGAGTGGGCGCTTCGCGAGCTGGCAAAGCCCTGATCTCGAAGCCATACTCGAACGCAGTGCGGAAGGTTCGAAACCTGGTCGTCGCTCTGGGCCTGGCGCTCGCCGCCACACCCGCGGGCGCGTGGACGTTCGACTGGGCGGGTCACGTCGAGGTCGATGCCGAAGGGCTATCGAGCGACGACGCCGGCAAGCGCTACGACGCGGTCAACGACCTCGGCAAGTACGACATCGCGCTGACCGAGAAGCACCTGATGAAGGCGCTCGACGACATGGACGAGAAGGTTCGCCACGCGGCGGCCAAGACGCTCGGCCAGGGCGGCTCGCTCAAGGCGGTGCCGAAGTTGATCGACTGGCTGGCGTCGGGCGAATCGAAGACCAAGCAGGTCGCGGCCGGTGCGCTCGGCGATATCGGCGGCCCCGAGGCCACGCAGGCGCTGACTCGCACGCTCGGCGATTCCGACGATGCGGTCCGCCTCCAGGCGGTCAAGGCCGTCGGCTCGATCGGCAAGCGCGGCAACGCCGGCGTCGTGATCGCGCTGATCCCGCGGCTCGAGGATGCCAAGCAGGAGATCAAGACCGCCGCGATCACCCAGCTCGAGGAGCTCGGCGATCGGCGCGCCGTGATCCCGCTGGTCGCCAAGTTCGGCGATCACCAGATCGAGGTGCGCAAGGCCGCGGTCCGCGCGGTCGGCCGGCTCGGCGATCGCTCGGCGGTGCCGGCGCTGATCCGGCTGATCGGCGATCCTGCCGAGGACGTCAAGACGGCAGCGGTCGGTGCGCTCGGTGCGCTCGGCGCGGTCGAGGCGATCGACGCGCTGACCGAGCAGCTCGGCACCGGCGGCGATGCGCTGCGCACCAAGGTCGCCTACGCGCTCGGTCAGATCGCCGGCACGCCCGGCTCGGGCAAGGCCGGCGAG
>JAEYYY010000586.1 GCA_023430775.1 Pseudomonadota bacterium | reverse complement strand
GGGTCGGGTAACCCGCCCTTCGCCTGCTCCTTCGCGATGTCTTCCTTGAGCTGCTCTTCCGCGCTCTTGCCGCAACCGAGCACGGCAACCGCGATCACCAGGGCCACACTTCGCATGGCCCGACAGTACTACGGGAACATCGCCGGGTTGCGGGTCTCGCCGAGGCTCTCGAGGATGGTGTCGGTCGCCTTCTCGGAGACCATGTAGATCGGCAGCACGATGAAGGTGCCGGGGATGCGCGGGAACACCGAGGCATCGACGACGCGCAGGCCGGCGGTGCCGCGGACGCGGAACTTGCTGTCGAGCACCGCCTTGGGGTCGCCATCGGCGCCGATCGGCGCGCTGCACGACGCGTGGTGACCCCACGCTTCCTTCTTGATCCAGTCGCCGACCTTCGTGCGGTCGCTCGCCGCCGGGCCCGGCCACACTTCTTTGTGCGACGTGAAGAGATCGAGGTCATCCGAGCGGCGCGCGATCTTGCGGACGATCTCGACGCCGTTGACCACCGCGGTCAGGTCGTTGACGTCCTGACCCGCATCGACATCGCCGTCGTCGAAGTAGTGGAAGTTGATCTGCGGCCGCTCGCGCGGGTTCGCCGAGCGCAGCTTGACCGTGCCACCGCGGTTATCGGTGTGGCCCTTGAGGATCAGCCACGTGAAGTGCTTCTTGTCCGCGTTCGCCTCGACCGAGTAGCCCGGCTTGTAGCCCTTGAACGTCCCCGGGATGCCGAAGATGTGGAGGTCCGCCTCGGGCTTGGTCGGCGACGACTTCGCGAGGATCGTGACCGCGCCGCCATTGCTCGTGTACGCACCGCGGCCGCGCTGCCAGTCGCGGAAGCACGGGTCGGTCTCGTCACCATTCCAGTTGCAACGCTCGAGCGCGCGGAAGTCCTTCGACACCTCGGTGACCACGCCGACCTCGTAGCGGTCCTGCAGGTTCTTGCCGACGCCCGGCAGGTCGACCTTGGTCGCGATGCCGTGCTGCGCGAGCTCGGCGCGATCGCCGATGCCCGACAGCATGAGCAGCTGCGGCGTGTTGAACGCGCCCGCCGACAGGATGACCTCGCGGCTCGCCTTGACGCGGATCGTCTTCGGCTCCGAGGCACCCTGGCCCGACGTCAGGTCGGCCGAGTAGAGCGACGCACCGTCGAGGAACTCGACGCCGATCGCCTTCCAGTTGCCGTTGTCGTCCGGCGCGTCGGCGAAGTTGACCTTGGTGACCAGCGCCTGCGTCTTGATGCGCAGCGGGAACCGGCGCGAGTCGCGCACCGTCGACAGCAGGTACTCGCGCGTGCCGTTGCGGACGTGGTTCTTGCTCGCGACCGGGAACTGGAACACGCCCTGCGCGCGGCCGGCCATGGTCTCGCGGTTGATGTCGCGCTTGAGGAACCCGAAGATGGTGAACACGTTGCTGATCGGATCGTTCGACAGCCCGTTCGGTCCCCCGAGGCCCATCTCGCCGGCGACCTTGAACGCGCCGGTCAGGATCGACATCAGGCTCTTGTCGAGCAGCGCGTCGGTCGGGATGTCGGGGCGCTCGGTCGACAGCCAGCGCGTCACCGTGTCGTAGTACCTGTGCATGTTCGTCGCGCGCCACGAGTCATCGCCGGTCAACGACGCGATGCCATCCCAGTCGCTGTTCTTCGGCGCGACCGTGATCAGCGCGTTGACCGCGGTCGATCCACCGAGCGTGCCGCCGCGCGGATAGAGGATGCCGTCGGGCGTGATCTTGGTGTCCTGCTGGGCGCGATTCTTGTCGCTGTAGTGATCGACGAAGTACCACCACGCGAGGTCCGGCGTTTCGGTCGCCGTCGGGTGGAACGCGGGCACCTGAGACTCGGTCTTGCCACCGGTCTCCTTGCCCGCCTCGAGCAGCAGCACCGAGTGACCCTGGCGCGCGAGGTTCGCCGCGAGCGGACCACCGCCGGCGCCGGAGCCGACCACGATGTACTCGAACTCTCGGGTCTCGATGTCGCCGACGTCCTTGAACGGATCGCTCGCGCCGGAAGCGCCGTCGCACTTGCCGTCGTTGCACTGCGGACCGGGGCCGGTGTCTGCGGGCTCGGGATCGGTGCATCCCGCCGCGGCCAGCACGGAGATCAACGCGAGGTGGCTCGTCTTCATGCGTCGCCTGCAAGGCAACGCATGCGCCAGTTGCGGACGACTGGTTGCAGTGACTTAGCGGTGCTCGTCCTGGCGACTGGCGTTGCGCAGGCTGGTGCACTAGCCGTGTATGTCCTTGTCGTGTAACGGGATTTTGCAGCGATGTGACAGCGACTTGTTACAGCGGCGCTACGAGGCGAGCCGCAGCTCGAGCTTCGATCGGAGCTGGCGATGGGCCGCGCGGAAGGCATCCGCGATCGCCAGGTAGATGTCATCGCGCTCGGCATCCGAGGCGAGCTCGATCCCGGGCGCCGCGACCAGCACGCGAACGTGGAAGTCGCGATGGCGTTGCCGGCGGTGCGGTTGATCGATCACGACCTCGCACTTGGTGAGGCGCGTGTGCAGATGCTCGAGGCGCGCGACCCAGCGTTCGACCGCCGCTTCCGCGGAGTCGCTGTGATCGAGGCCATGGAACGTCAGCTCGGTCGGGACCTGCATGGATCGGCTCCTTCAGACGCGGCGAGGCGTGACACGCGAGCACTGCGGCGCATCTGCGCACGGTGGGCTCGCGGCAACTTCACGAAAGTCGCGCTTCGAGGTTCGTGACTTGCGTGCACCTACACCTGCGGTGCATCCCGCGCGCCGACGATGCAGCTTCAGCGAAGCGACTAGTCGCGCAGGCGCGGATCGATCTTCCACTGCACCAGATCGACGATCAGATTCGCGACCGCCACCGCGATCGCCGTCACCAGCACGACGCCGAGGATCACCGGCATGTCGACATCGAGGATGGCCTGCAACAGCTCGCGACCGAGGCCCGGCCACGCGAACACGCTCTCGACGACCACCGCGCCACCGGCGAGCACGCCGAGATCGAGCCCGATCAACGCGACGAGCGGCGGCAGTGCGGGGCGCAACGCGTGGCGCACGAGCACGGTCTTCTCGTCGAGCCCCTTGCTACGCGCCGTCCGCACGTAGTCCTGATCGAGCGTCTCGATCAGCTCGCCGCGAGTGACGCGCGCGTAGTACGCGATGCCACCGAGCGCGAGCGTCGCGGCCGGCAGGACGAGGTGCGCGATCCGATCGAGGCCACCGGCACCGTAACCGCCGAGCGGCAACAGCTCCCAGCGATACGCGACGACATAGAGGAGCACCGTGCCGATCACGAACGGCGGCGCGCTCTGCGTGATCAGCGAGACCGCGGTGACCGCGCGATCGGGCCACCGTCGCTTGCGGGTGGCGGCGAGCATGCCGAGCGGCACGCCGAACAGCACCGCCATCGCGATCGCCGCGACCGCGAGCTGTAGCGTCGGCCACACGCGATCGGCCAGCATCTCGGTGACCGGCCGCCGCGTCCGGTAGCTCTCGCCGAGATCGCCGCTCGCGAGGTTGCCGATCCAGCAGCCGTAC
>JAEYYY010000526.1 GCA_023430775.1 Pseudomonadota bacterium | reverse complement strand
GTGCAGGGCCGTCGCGAGTGCAGGGCTGGCGTAGCCGCTAGCCCAGCGGCGACGTTTGCAGCCGACCCGCGCGGCGTGTTCTCGATCCGGGCGGCGCGACGAGCGCGGCCCCCTGATCGATCCTTGGCGCCATGGCGGCTTGGCGGCCCTCCGACCAGGCGGACGGGTGCAGGGCCGTCGCGAGTGCAGGGCGGGCGCAGCCGCTAGCCCAGCGGCGACGTTTGCAGCCGACCCGGCGTGTGTGTACTGGTCGGCAATAACTGTCCGAGGTGCCACGCCTGCGTCACCAGCTGGTGCTGCTGCTGGCGCGACGCGCGCGCGATCGACGACGCGTGGATGCCCGCCATGACGATGGTGAGCAGCGACGCGGCGATCACCATGGTCACCGACGTGGTGCCGTGGAGCTCGAGCGCACCGGCGTGACTGACCAGCTCGCCATCGCGGATGTCCCACGTCGAGTGGAGGATGCCCGCGCGCTCGAGCACGATCGGGCCGACGAAGCCGACGACGATCGTCGCGATCAGGACGAACGGCGTCCACCGCCGCGCGACGAATGCCGGATACGACATCATCGACATCACCATGAAACAGGCGAGCGCCGGGACGAACGTGAACGGGCCGGCGAGCCGGGTCAGCATGACGAGCAGCGCCGCGTTGACGCACGCGTAGATCAGCATCTCGACGAACGTGCGGTTCGGTCTGCGGCGGAGCTCGATCGTCGCGATCGCCATCGCGACGGCGAACCCGAACACCCCGAGCACGACGTCCCAGCGACGGATCCCGTTCCACGCCGCGATCGGCAGGAACGCGGCGAGCGCGACGTAGGCGAGCATCGCGGTGCGGGCGCGCCGGCGGACGTGCCTGGCGTCGGCGTCGCGCAGCGCCAGGTCGAGCTCGGGAGGCGGGACCTCGGGTGGCTCGAGCATCAGGGCACTGATCAGCTCGGCGGCTCCCTCGGCCTCGGGATCGAGGGCGAGCGCGCGTCCGGCGGCGCGCATCGCATCGCGGCGGCGGCCTTCGTCGAGCGCCGCGCGTGCGACGAAGACGAGATCGGTGGCGAGCGTCTTGCGACGCGCGAGATCGCGATCGCCGTCGAGGAAGCTCTCGATCTGGTCGGCCACCCGACGCGCCGTCGGCCGCAGCGTCGGATCGGTGGCGAGCATGCTCGTGCACAGCGCGTCGAGCTCGGGTGGGATCGCGCGCGGATCGGCGCCGACCCGGCCGGTGGGGGCGGTCGGTGACAGCGGGCGCGGTCCACTGTCGCGCGGGCGATCGCTGCGGCGCTTCGCCGGCGACAGCGACGTGGCCTCCAGCGTGCTCTGGATCGCGGCCTCGCCGCGCGGATGGACCGGCTCGCCGGCGAGGATCTCGAACAGGATCGCGCCGAGCGAGTAGATGTCGGCGGGCCGATCGACGAGCGCGCTGCGCAGCGCCTCGGGGGCGATGTAACCGGGCGAGCCGAGGATCTGGGTCTCGCCCGAGCTGCCCTCGAGTGTCTCGATGTCCGCGGCGATCACGGCATCTTCGAGCACGCGCGCGACGCCCCAGTCGAGCACGTAGACGTCGCCGTACTCGCCGAGCACGATGTTGCCGGGCTTGAGATCGCGATGGACCACGCCGCGGGCGTGCGCGAAGTCGATCGCGCGGCAGACATCGGCGAACGCGCGGAGCAGGCGTTGCCGCGTCGTCGTCGGGTTGCTCAGCATCTCGGTCAGCGTGGTGCCGGCGAGGTGCTTCATCGTGAAGTACGGCTTGCCTGTCTGATCCTTGCCGAGCTCGTAGACCGGCACGATCGCCGGGTGATCGAGGCGCGCCTGGATCCGCGCCTCGCGCATGAACCGCGCGACCTCGTCCTCGGTCGGCGCGTCCGCGCGCAGCCGCTTGATGGCGACGCCGCGTCCGATCTTGCGATCGAGCGCGAGCGAGACCTCGCCCATGCCGCCGCGCCCGATCACCTCACCCATCGCGTAGACCGACGACACGTTGGTGTCCTCGCGCTCCTCGCCATCGGGCGGCGAGGCCGGGGGCAAGGGCATGCCGCGCACCTGGGTGTCTGGCTCGTCATCCGTCGCCATGAAACCATCGTACGCTGCCGGCCGTGGCGCGTAGCAAGACGGCGAAGACAACTGCCAACAAGGTCGCACGGCCCGCGAGGGCGAAGGATGCCGCCGTCGGCGGCCTCGACGCGGTGGCGAGGGCCTTGACTGCGGGGGATGCTGCGGCGGCGCTGCTCGCTGCCCTCGAGGCCTGGCGCGCCGCGCCTTCGCCGGCGCTCGCCGATCTGATCGACGTGCTGTCGAGCCGGATCGCCTGTCCGCCGATCGCCGACGATCTGGCGTGGAGCAAGGCCGCCGCGAGCAAGGATCCGCTCGCGCTCGGTGGTCTGCTCGCGGCGATCTCCGAGCTGCCGGCATCGTTTCTCCCGAACGCCGCGCCGAAGCTCGCCGCGTTCGCCGACGATCCGCGGATCGCTCGCGCCGCGATGGGGTGGATCGTCGACCCGCCGACGCAGTCGAGCTCGACCTATCCGTTCTGGACCGCGCTCTACAAGCTCCTCGAGCGGATCGCCGACACCCGCGTGATCGCCGCGATCGACCAGCGCTTGAAGCTGCCGATGGAAGCGAGCAAGCAGTTCCCGAAAGCCAAGAACCAGAAGCCCTCGCAGTTCTGGGGCAAGTACTACGCCGCGCTCGAGAAGCTGAAGCGCACGCTCTCCGAGCACTCCCCCGCGCCGATCGACAAGGCCGCGATCGCGAAGCTCTCGAAGCAGGCCGGCAAGCTCGCCATCGCCGCACCAGAGGTCACGAGCTCGACCTCGACCTCGCCGAAGGGGGCTCCGCTGTCGCGAGCGCTCGCTCACGCGACGGAGGGCAAGGTCCCCGAGACGATCGCGGCGCTGCTCGACGCGTGGCGGGACAAGCGCGCCCCCGAGCTCGCCGATCTGATCGATCAGGCCACCCGCCTGCTGCCGAGCTACCGGGAGACGCTGCCCGTCGATGGCAAGGCCGCGCACGCTGCGTGGCAAGCCGCCTGCGATCGGCTTCGCGCCGACGATCCGACCGGCGAGCTGCCTCGCTTGCTTCGCCACGTCCACGTCGGCGGCGCGGCCGCGGCCACCGAGCACGTGATCTCGCTGGCGGCGCTGCCCGACGATCCACGGATCGCGTCGCGGCTCGCCGAGCTCGCGAGCACCGCGAACATCAGCCCGGAGCGCGGCCAGTACTGGAAGTCGACCTGGGAGCTGATCGCGCGTACCGGCGACACGCGCGTGATCGCGCCGCTCCGCCGCGACTTCGACGACTTCACCGGCACCTATTACGACCATCATCGCTCCGGCAAGCGCCTGCTCGGACCGTTCCTGTTCGCCGAACACGCGCCGTCGCTCGACGCCGCGGATCACAAGGCGATCCTCCAGCTCACGAACGCGCTCGCCCGCATCGTCCCCGATCACGTCGCGCAGGAGCGCGCGCTGATCGCCGACATCGTCGCGAACTGGAGTGACGAGGCGCCGCGCCTGGTCTACGCCGACTGGCTCCTGCAGCGCGAGAACCTGCGTGGCGACTTCCTCGTCCTCGACTGCAAGCAGGCGCGCGGGGAGACGCTGACCAAGGCCGAGAGCCATCGGCGGAATATCCTGCGCGGCGGGTTCCGCGCCCCGAGCTATCTGTTCGGTCCGGTGAGCGACTTCCACCACGTCATCGATCGCGGCCTGCCCTCGCAGATCACCGTCAACTGGTACTCGAGCGAGATCACGTTCCGCCACCTCGCCGGCGATCTGTTGTTGCCGTGCGTCGAGGCGATCGAATTCGACACCCACGGGGGGCGCGGCCGCCCCGCCCCCGAGCTACTCGCCGCGGTGATGCTCGATCCGACGGCGACGCGGCTGTCACGCGTCGACAAGGTCCCGAACGATGTCGCCGTCACCCGGGTCGATCCACGCTTCGAGCCGCGCGGGGCCGGCGACCGGCTGGCCGACGCGCTCGAGCCGCTGGTCAACGCGCAGTGGAAGCGCGACGACCGCAACTTCCTGCGCAAGTGACTCCCCGGCGTCCCGGTCTGACGTTAGGCTGCGGAGCCAGATGTACCTGGGCATCGTCAAGGGCACCGTCGTCGCCGAGCGGAAGTACACCGGCCTCGAGGGCACCAAGCTGTTGATGGTCCAGCCCGTCGACGAGCACGGCAAGCCGGTCGGCGATCTGCAGGCCGCGGTCGATCGCGTACAGGCCGGGCTCGGCGATCTGGTCTATCTCGTCGGCTCGCGCG
>JAEYYY010000486.1 GCA_023430775.1 Pseudomonadota bacterium | reverse complement strand
CACCCGCGCCGAGGTACGGCAGCAGGTCGCCCTTGATGCCGAGCGCACCGGCACCGAGGCCGGCGATCATGCCGCCCGCGGTGACGCCGGCACCGGCGCGCGGCAGCTGGCGACGCGCATCGCGGCCGGCGACCGCCTCGGCGACGCGGTTCCACAGCGTCAGGCCGACCACCTGCGAGACCGCCGCGAGTGCGACGACCAGGAACACCGGCGGCGCGCCCGCACGCAGCAATGCCGGGGCACTCGCGGTGGTCGCGATCAGCGCGAGCAGCAGCACGAGATCGACGACGCGCGCGTGCGCCTTGCGCGTCACGAGGTCGTAGACGAACGTGGCGACCGCGAAGCCGGCCGCGTTGGCGACGAACAGCCACGGCAGGTGCGCCTTGTCGTAGCTCTGGAGGAACGCCGCCTCGGCGTACGCGCGCAACGCGACCGCGACGAAGTTGACGAGGAACACCATCGCCGCGCCGAGCAGGAACGCGCGCTTGTTCACGCCGCAGCCTCCGCCGTGATGGGGGGAGTGTCCGTCACCTCGGATCCTCGAGCAGCGATCTGGCGAGCGCGGACGCGAGCGCCGCGAGGGCGGCCGGGTCTTCTTCGAGGACGTCGCGGATGTCGTCGGGCGCGAGCGCGAGGGCGACGGTGGGGCGGTCGGCGATCGCCTCGACGACCGGCGTGGCGGGTGCGATCACGCGGATCAGGCCGACGACCTGACCGGCGCGCGCGGTGCCGCCGTGACGCTTCATCGTCGAGGCGGTGGCATCGATCGCGGCCTCGCCACGCGCGACCACGGCGAGGCCACCCGAGGCGACCACGAGGACGTTGTCGTCGGTCGAGCGACGCTCGCCACCCGCGAGCTCGAGGGGACGCGCCCGTTCGGCGAGCCGAACGATCACCGCCGGCGCGAGCTCCGCGAACAGCGCACACGCGGCGAGTGCGCGAGCTCGCTCGAGAAGATCCACTGACTACTTCTTGGCGAGGATCTTCTTCTGGTTGCCCAGGACGGCCTTCTGGTTGGATAGCACCTGGTCGAGCTTCTTCTGGTTGCCCGCGATCTTGGCCTGGTTGGCGATCACGGTGTCGAGCTTCTTCTGGTTCGACTCGAGCCGCTTCTGGTTGGCGAGCACCGCGTCGAGCTTCTTCTGGTTGCCGGCGATCTTGTCCTGGTTCGCGAGCACCTGATCGAGCTTCTTCTGGTTGCCTTCGATCTTCTTCTGGTTGGCGATCACGTCCTTCTGGTTGGCGAGGACCTGATCGAGCTTCTTCTGGTTACCCTCGATCTTCTTCTGGTTCTCCTCGACACGCTCGAGGCGGCCGATGATGAGCCCCTGGTTCGCGATCGTGGTCTCCTGATAAGCGAGCAGGGTCTCGATCGTCTGCTGATTGCGGAGCAGCTTCTCCTGGTTGGCCAGCAAGCGAGCCTGGTTCGCGAGCAGGCCCTCGCTCTCGGGCACGGCTTGCTCCAGCGTCATCAGCTTGCCGTTGCCACCGTTGGTGACGGGCGCAGCCTTCTTGCTCTTCTTGGTGGACGCAGTCTCGGTATCGGCCATGGCGGTGTTCCCCTTTTGGGGTCGTATCTTTGGCGGGTGGGCGGGTAATCCGCAAGGGCTAGGCCAGAGATCGTCGGAACCGCGAATCTCCGTTCTTGAGTCGGCGTCAACAGCGAGTTTCGGATTGCTGACACGCGGCAGCCCGTGCGATGCCTGCGCGCATGATGAGGAACTGGAGCTGGATGCTCTGCAGTGTGCTCGTCGCGTGCGTCGGTTCGCGCGACGGCGATGATGACGTGGTGGATGGCAACGCGACCGCGATCCGCTTCACGCAAGCGATCGGCGGTGCGATGTGGGTCAACCCCGAGGTGTTCCCGATCATCCCGGTGCACGCGATCGTCGACGGTGAGCCGAGCAAGGTCACGATCTCGGTCGACGGCGTGCCGTTCGAGGCCACCCGCGACGGCGAAGGTCCGCGGTGGACCGCGCAGGTCGAGGTGTCGCTGCTCGACAACGGCGACCACGAGCTGATCGCCGAGGCGCACGGCGTCAGCACGGCGGCGGTGCTCGGCGCCGGCCGCGAAGGCATCCAGTGGACCTCGATCGCGGTCGACAAGAACGCGGCGACGCCGCGGCTCCACCGGATGGGGGATCGGCTGGTGCTGACCTGGACCGATCTATCGACCGGCAGCCGCGTCGCCTGGCTACAGGAGCTCGACGGCGCCGGCCGCCGCATCGGCGAGAAGGTCGCGCTGGTCGGCGGAGCGGGGCAGCCGGACAAGCTGTACGCGCGCACCGCGATCGGCGAGTCGACGATCGGCATCCTCTATCAAGAGCACGGCGGCCCGTACAAGAACTTCTTCACCGTCGTCGGTCGCGACGGCGCGCCGGTGATCGAGCCGATCGTCCTCGATCCGAGCGATCGCTTCGGCTCCTACAGCGGCGACGTCGTGGTCGCCGGCGACGGCTACGACATCGTGTGGCGCACCAACAGCGGCGCCGGCTCCTCCGACGTGCGGTGGATGCACGTCAGCGAGACCGGCGAGGCGAGCGCGCCGATGATCGTCGCCGCGCCGGGCAACAGCGATCCGCACGCCGGCTTCGACGCGATCACCAACGTCACGATCCAGCACCACGCGGGCACCAGCCTGATCGCGTTCTCGCGCTACGAGTACGACACGCTGCTCGAGCTCGAGCTGCTCAAGTGCCAGCTCGCCACCGTCGTCGATGGCGTGGCGACCAGCGATGTGGTCGGCATCGGCAACGACTTCACGTGGGACGACGACTGCCGGATCTTGAACGACGGCACCGGTCCGGTGGCCGTGCGCTCGACGAAGAGCCTGACCAGCAGCGAGGACAACCCGCCGGCCGAGCTGTTCGCGACGCGCGTGCCGCTCACCGCCGGCCGCGGCGACGGCACCAAGATCGTCACCGGTCCGGAGACGCGCTACGAGCCGACACTGATCGGCACCACCGCGCAGCCGATCCTCGCGTGGTCGGATGCGCGCAGCTACGCCGTCGACATCACCAGCGGCGAGGTCGAGCTCTATGCTTCCGTGCTCGGCGGCGATCTGGTGTCGACGCAGCACCTCGGCTTCCGCCACACGCACTTCATCGAGGGGACGGCGGACATCCGCGGCATCGCCGCCGGCGAGAACGCGATCCTGACCTGGATCGACGAGCGCCACGGCGGCAGCGTGGTCGATCCCCGACCCGAGGTCTTCCTCGAGACCATCTGGCAGTAGCGGCCCGTACAGTTCGGTTACCCGCCTGTAACTGGCTGTTTCGGCCAGGACTTTGCTCTACGATCGAGGACCGATGGCGTCCTCGTCCAAGCTGTTGATCGGAGCCGTCTTCGCCACCGGCCTGTGGGGTGGCGAGGCCCGCGCCGAGGATCCGGTCTCCCCGCAAGGTGAGCCGGTGACCGTCAAGGCGACGACGCAAGAGCTCTCCGACGAGGAGATGCTGAAGCTCGCCGAGCAGGAGGTCGTCGAGGTGTTCGCGGAGCGGCCCGACAAGCCGTTCGATCGTGACACCGAGGTCCGGCTGACCGGCGAGCAGCTCGCCGCGCGCGGCGTCGTCGATCTCGGCCAGGCGCTGTCGCTGCTGACCGACGTCAACGTGCGCGACGCTGGACGCGGCGGCACCAACATCGACGTCCGCGGTGCCCGCAAGGGCGCGGTGTCGATCTTCATCGACGGCGTGCTGGTCAGCGATCCGTACTACGGCACGTTCGATGTCTCGTCGATCCCGATCACCGACATCGTCCAGATCCGCGTCTCGACGACCCCGCAATCTCCGATCGACGGACCCGGTGGTCCCGGCGGCGTCGTCGAGGTCCACACGCGCGACGCGATCGGCTCGCAGGTCGTGGTCGCGCGGCTGACCGGCGACTCGCTGCCGAGCTTCGGGATGTCGGGCACCGCGCGCGCCGCGCTGAGCAAGCACACCGCGCTGCGGATCGCGGCGTCGGGCCTGATGGGCGCTCGCGATCTCGAAGCGCCGATGACGTCGGTGGTGTTCGACGAGGGCAAGCGGGCCGCCACCGGATCGTCTCGCCTCGAGTACCGCAAGGGCTCGCGCCGCGTCGCCGTCGATGGCTTCCTCGACGATCGCCACTACATCGCGCCGCCCGGCGAGACCGGCACGATCCTGCTCGTCGATCGCGAGACCTCGATGCGCGGTGCGATCAAGCTCGACGACAAGATCGGCAAGATGCAGGTGCAAGCGCAGAGCTTCGTCCACTCGCTCGATCGCCGCTCGCGGTTCTTCCTCGACCCGGCGTTCTCCGACGAGCTCAACTTCGAGCAGCTGTCGGCCACGCGCGCCGGCGTCTCCGCGCTCGCCACCGCACCGATCGCGAAGGACTTCCGGTGGGCCGCATCCGCGTCGTTCTCGCGCGAGGATGCGCGCGTCGAGACCCGCGGCGGCCAGGTCTCGCAGGGCGACGTCTCGATCACCGAGCTCGCGGTCGATGGCCAGTACGAGAAGAAGCGGTTCCGCTTCGATCTCGCCGGTGGGGTCGCGATCCCGATCGGCGTCGGCGCGGATCCGTGGCCCGAGGCCAAGGCCGTCGCGAAGTACCGCCCGATCCAGGATCTCGAGCTGACCGCGACCGGTGGCTACAAGGGCCGCGTGCCGAGCCTGCGCGACCGCTTCGATTCGGCCACCGGCAACCCCGAGCTCGAGCCGGAATTCGTCAAGCACGCCGAGGTCCGCGCGATCTGGGAGGGCCTGCGCACCGCCAGGCTCGCCGGCCCCGGAGAGGACCCGAAGCCACGCATGCGCGTCGAGCTCGCGCCGTTCACGCGCAAGACCACGGGAACTTCGCGCGTCTGCCCCGCGCAGGAGCAGTGCCCGGATGACACGGTTGGCAAGCTCGCTGCGCTCGACGACACGTTGATCTACGGAGTCGATCTCCAGGCGCGCGCCAGGCTCGTCCGTGCCGTCGAGGTCGGCGCGTCGTACGGCTACATCAAGGCCTGCGAGCTCGGCTCCGCAAATGGCTGTGGAACGCAGGTCACGATGATGGGCGGAGCGGATCCGCTCGACAGGCTCCCACGTCATCGCGGCGACGCCTGGGTCCAGGTGGCGCCCCATCGCATGATTTCCGGGCTCGTTCGCGCCCGTTACCAGGGGAAGGCCATCGATCGGCAGATGACAACCGAGTCATACACGCTCGTCGAGGCAAACGTCACCGCGCAGCTCTCGAGCGAGTACCTCGCAGTGCTCCGCGTCGACGACGCTCTCGACGTTCGTCCCGAGACGCGGGCGGGGTTCCGCACCGTCGGGCGCGTGGTCACGCTCGTCTTCCAGGGCACGTGGCAGTAGCGATCTGCCCGGTCCGGCACGCGGCTCGCACCAGCTCGGACCGATGTCTCCGAACGCGCAGTTTGCTTACTCCCAGACCACGATGACCCCGGCGCCGCAGTATCAGCACGAGGTCACGCGGCCGCCGATCACCGTCGTCGCCGATCCGGTGTGCGTCGCTCTGCACGGCGACGCGCTGGTGGTCGCCGATGGCTACTCGGGGGCGATCGTGCGCGTCACCGGTGAGTTTCAACGCCGGATCGCGACCGTCGATACCGGCGCGATGATCAGCGCGAACCGCGTCGGCGGGCTCGCCATCGCACCCGACGGCACGGTCTACGCGTCGCGGATCGGCGAGGGCCAGGTCGGCGCCATCTTCGCGTTCGATCCCGAGGGCGAGAGCCGCACGCTCGCGAACGTGCCGCAGAAGGTGTGGCAGGGCGCGCTCGCGTTCGATGCCGGCGCGAAGCGGCTCTACGCCACGCAGTACATGCGGTCGCGCAGTGGCGCGTTCGATGGCGCGGTGGTCGAGGTCGATCTGGCGAACGGCACCTGCTCGAACGTGATCGACGGCTTCCTGCACCCGACCGGGCTCGCCCTGCTCGACAACGTGCTGGTCGTCGCCGACGCCCGCCGTCGCGCGGTGTTCCGCGTCGATCTCGCGGGTGGCCGCGGCGTGTTCCGGCTGCAGCTGTCGGCGGATGTCGAGCGGCCCGATTCGCTGTGCCCGTGTGGTCCCGACGCCGTGCTCGTGACCTCGACCGAGGACGAGACCGGCATCGGCACCGTCCGCAAGATCGGCCTCGATGGCTCGAGCGAGATCATCGAGCAGGGCGCGTGGGAGCCGCGCGGCGTGGTCTGCGATGGCGAGCGCGCGTACGTCGCGACCCGGCGCAACGGCGTCCTCGTCCTCGATCTCTAGCCGCGCAGTCGCTCGAGCACCCAGCAGCGATCGGCGTGCTCGCCCGGCTGCTGGCAGTGCGCGAGCATCTCGCGATCCGTGCAACCTGCCGCCTCGAGGGCATCGCCGAGCACCGGTAGATCACCGAACGCGTGCTCGCGGGCGATCCGCTCCGCCAGCTCGCCGATCACCCCGGCCGCGAGCGCGGCGTCGAGCCCGAGCAGCCGCGACCGGATCACCGTGCTGCCGTCGAAGCGCAGGAACGTCTTCGCGGTCGGGTGGTAGCGCGTCGGGCTCACCGGCTCGTGAGCGAGGCGCGAGCCGCGCTCGACGTTCCACACGGCCGCGCCGTGGTCGCGATCCATCGAGACCAGCACGCGATCGAACACCAGCTCGCCGCGCGGACCTGCGAACCACGAGGTCTCGCGCGCGGTCTCGGTATCGAAGATCCGCACCGCGGGGATCAGCTTGTGGTCCTGGCCGTAGCCCCAGATCGCGACGTGGGTGTTGTCGATCCACACCAGCGGCTGATCCCACTCGCCGCGCCAGCACAGCATCTTCTTCGTCGGGCCGTCCTCGGACTCCCAGACATTCGAGGTCAGCCACGGCTCGATCTGCCAGGTGGTGATCACGTTGTCGGGTTGCCACACCCAGCCGTTGTCGACGATGCGCTGGTGATCCGGCGACACCGAAAGCCCGCAGTGAAAGTAGTCGAGGTAGTGCGGCGGGCGGTCCTGATCGCGCGTGTAACTCGTCGGGCCGCGCGCCGTGAGCAGCGTGCTCGTGCGCGGATCGTGAACGTCGAGCCGGTTCCAGTCGCTGGCGTGGATCACCAGCGTACGGCCGCCGTGCTCGACGAACGCGAACGAGTGCACGCAGTGCTCGCAGCAGTAGTAGTCACGGAGCAGCGGCATCAGCTGCGCGCCGGTCTCGAGATCGATCACCGCGCCGACGAGCCCGTGATCCTGCTGGAGCACCGCGGCCATCGCGCCATCGCGAGACACGTGGAGCGTCAGCGGAGGTGGCTCGCGCGGCGCGGTCGGCTCGAGGTGCTCGTGCTCGTTCAACCGGAACAGCTCCTCGGGAACCATCGCCAGGCGGCGCACCTCGCTGGTATCGAGGTCGAGCTCGACCAGCTCGCGATGCGCGGTCAGCCCGATCCAGAGATCGCGATCGCCGCCGAGGCGCGGCCGCAGATCGAGCAGGGGAGCGACGCGTAGCGTCTGGGGCGGCAGGTGCGCGAACCGCAGCGTCGAAGGCTCGACCACGATCCCGGGCTCGCCGAGGTAGCGCTCGAGGTCGCCTTGCTCGCGGATCGCCTGGAGGCACGCCCCGCACACCCGGACGATCGCACCCGGAGCGTCGCGACATGCCGTGCACAGGATCTCGGTCTCGGTGCCCTTGCCGGTGAACCGCTCGACGAACGGCTTGCCGGCCTCGACGTGCGCGCACGTCGCGAAGCCGCCGGATGGATCGTCGTGGCCACAGGCCAGCACGCGCCTACTCTACGCGCTGCGTCGGACGGAAGAAGGTCCGGTGGCGCGATGGCCAACCGTGTTACGGTCGCCCCGATGCGGGCAACGTTGATCAGGATCGTCGTTGGTTCCCTTGTCGTCCTCGCCGCCTGTGGCGCGCCGAGCCGCGGCGACGACGACGACGATGACACGCCACCGGGCGATGGCCCCGGCGGCAACCAGGACAACTGCTCCGACGAGGCGAAGCTGATCTACGTCGTCGACGAGAACAACGTGATGTCGACGTACGACCCGACGACGAAGATGTTCAACGACCTCGGCTCGCTCGCCTGTCCATCCGCGGGCACGCCGTTCTCGATGGGCATCGATCGCAACGCCGGCGCGTGGGTGCTGTTCAGCACCGGGCAGCTGTTCAATGTCGACACGTCGACCTCCGCGCTGACCTGCACCGAGACCACCTGGCAACCCAACCGCGAGGGGTTGATGGTGTTCGGCATGGGCTTCTCCACCGATGTCGCCGGCGGCAACACCGACACGCTGTTCATCGCGGGCGGCGTCGGGCCGAGCGTGCCGACGTCGTCGCTCAACACGCTGAACGTGGCCACCCTCGATCCCACGCCTGTCGGCACGGTCAACGACTGGCCGGAGCTGACCGGCACCGGCGATGCCGAGCTGTGGGGCTTCTTCCCGTCGCAAAACTCGCGGATCGAGAAGATCGACAAGACGAGCGGCGCGGCGCTCCAGACGTTCCAGCTCCCCACGCTCGCGGGCCAGCCGTCGGCGTGGGCCTTCGCGTTCTTCGGCGGCGACTTTCACATCTTCCTGATGAAGGACCTCGAGTTCTCGACCACCGTCCACCAGGTCAACGGCCAGACCGGCGCGATCGTCGGCTCGACATCGACCAGCGGTCGCCGCATCGTCGGCGCGGGTGTCTCGACC
>JAEYYY010000480.1 GCA_023430775.1 Pseudomonadota bacterium | reverse complement strand
GGGTTCCGCGGTCTCGTCGTGATCTCCGAGGCGCTGCGTCGCGATCTCGACGCCGAGGGGCTGCTCCCGGATCGCGTGGTGGTCGCACACGACGCTGCGGACCTGCCGACGACCGCACTCGCCCGCCTATCCTCGACGGGGCGACCGCGCGTCGGCTACGTCGGCGGGCTCTATCCCGGGCGCGGTATCGAGGTGGTGATCGCGCTTGCCGAGCGCATGGCACATTGCGATGTCGAGATCGTCGGCGGCAGCGAACAGGATGTCGCACGCTGGCGTGCGCGCACCAGCACTCCCAACCTCACGTTCACCGGCTTCGTGCCGCCGGCGCAACTGGCCGAGCGCTATCGAACGTTCGACGTGCTGCTGATGCCGTACGCCCGCACGGCGATCTACGGTGCGGCCGGCATGCGCGATAGCAGTCGCTGGGCCTCGCCGATGAAGATGTTCGAGTACATGGCAACCGGGGTTCCGATCGTGTCCTCGGACCTGCCGGTGCTGGCCGAGGTGCTCGAGCACGAGCACAACGCGCTCGTCGCGCCCGCCGACGACGTTCCTGCGTGGGTGGCCTCCGTGCAACGCCTCCTCGATGATCGCGCACTGTCTGATCGCCTGGCAGCGCGTGCTGCGAGCGATCTCGCCAACCACTACACCTGGGATGCTCGCGTACAACGCATCTTTCGCGAGCTGACACTGGATGCCTGAAGGAGACGCGAATGCCGATCGACGACACGGTGGCGAAGCTCGTCCGACGCGCGAAGCAGAAGCTCGACGAGCGCTTCAAGCGCCGTCCGGAGCTCGCGCCGCCGTACCCTGGTGACCTCGCCGGCAAGGTGGCGTTCGCGGTCGGCAGCGGGCGTTGCGGTACGCACTTTGTCGCGAAGTTGCTCGAGGAGGAGCCGGACGTGTTCTCGGTGCACGAGCGCGATCCGATGCTCGAGCAGTTCCATCGCTACTGCTCCTGGTACGAGTTGCCGATCGACGACGCCGGCTTCCTGCACGTCGTCGAGCAACGGATTCGACAGGACCTCGGCGGAGGCAAGCAGCTGTCGTTCGAATCGAGCCCCACCCTGTGCCTGTCGATGCCGACCCTGGAACCGGCGTTTTTGCCGAGGTGGTTGCACCTGATCCGTAACCCGCGCGACGTCGTCACCTCGTACCTCCACAAGGGCTGGTACACGCAACCTTTCGTGCAGAAACGGCCCGAGCTCGCGCTCGGCTACCAGGCCGGAACCAAATTCCAGCACTTTTTCGGTCGCATCGCGCCACGCACGCCCTCGACGGATCCGTCGGGGATCGAGTTTGCCGAGTGGAATCGACTGACGCGGGTCGGCAAGCTCGCGTGGTACTGGGCGGCGGTGAACGCGTACACGCTCTCCAGGAGCACCGCGATCCCGGCTGCGAGGTTTCGCACGCTGCGCCTCGAGGACTTCGACTACGGCGTGTATCGCGACGTCGCGACCTACCTCGGCTTCGCGCCGCGGCTATCGCGCGAGCGGTTCGACGAGATCCGCACGGCGCGACCAGGCAAGCAGAAGAACATTCCGAAACAGGCGTGGTCCGCAGTCGAGGAAGCGGAGCTCGCGCGGTTCGCGGGCGAGCTCGCGAACCGCTTCGAGTACTCGCTGGCGCCCCGCAAATGAAGCGCCTTGCGCGCCAGACGCGAAGCGTGCTGCGGCGGCTACGTCGCTCGTGGGATCGCCGCGCGAGGCCGCATCGCCTCGACATCCTCACCTATCACTTCGTCACGGCGCGCGAGCACCTATTCAACCGCGGCGGTCACCGGATCGCTCCAGACGTGTTTCGTGCGCAGCTGTGCTGGCTGCGCGAGCGCTACCAGCTCGTCGCGTTACGTGATCTCCCTCGCCTCCAGCCCGGCCCGCGACCACTCCTCGCGATCACGTTCGACGATGGCTATGCGAGCAACCTCGCCGAGGCGGCGCCGATCCTCGAACAGATGCAAATCCGAGCGACGATCTTCGTGTGTCCGAGCGTGCTGGACAATCGAGATTTACTGTGGCGCGACAAGATTCGATATCTCATCAATCGCGATCTCGACAAGAAGTTCATCGCGTATCTCCGCACGCTCCCAGATCACCGCTACCGATTCGAGCGCCTCGAGCAGCTCGGCTTCTACACGTGGTCGAAGCACCTCCCCTCGATCGGCGACATGCAGATCCAGCACGACGTCGCGGCGTTCTGCGCCGAGGAAGGCATCGACACCGGAAAGCTCGCGGCCTCCCACGAGCTGTTCCTCGCGAGCGACCAGATCCGTCCTCTCGACTCCATCGACTTCGGCGCGCACTCGTGGTCGCACCCGATCATGCCGGGCCTCGACTTCGCAGCGCAGCGAGACGAGATCTCGCGCGCCCAGGACTTCCTGGCCAGCCGCGGCGGATCGGTCGGCTTTGCGCTGCCGTTCACCGACTACAACGCGGACACCGTGCGTGCATGCTCGGAGCTCGCAGTCCCGTTCATGCTCACGGTGAAGAAGCGGTCGAACCCGCTCGCGCGCGTACCCGGCGTCCGCATCCTCGATCGCTGGATGGCACCGACCTCCGTCGCGAGGCTCGCCGAGATCTTGTAGAG
>JAEYYY010000471.1 GCA_023430775.1 Pseudomonadota bacterium | reverse complement strand
CGAACATCATGCTCGGCGACTACGGCGAGGTCTACGTGCTCGACTGGGGGCTCGCGCGCGAGCTCGACGGCGCGCCGGTGACCGGCCGCGACGACCAGCCCGTCACCGCGACGCGGGACTCGCTCGGTGGCGAGACCCAGCTCGGCGCGGTGATGGGGACGCCGGGCTACATGTCCCCCGAGCAGTTGCGCGGCGAGGAAGTCGGCCGCCCGACGGACGTCTATGCGCTCGGCGCGATCCTGTTCGAGATCCTCGCCGGTCAACCGCTCCATCCCAGGGGGCAACCGGTGGTCGCCGCGCCGCCGGGCGGCAAGCTGTCACCGGCCGAGCGCGCGCCGGAGCGCAACGTCGCCCTCGAGCTCGATCGGATCTGCATCGAGGCGCTCGCCGAGACGCCGGCTCGGCGACCATCGGCCGAGGCGCTCGCCGCCGCGATCCAGCACTACCTCGACGGCGATCGCGATCTCGAGGCGAGACGCGCCCGCGCGGACAAGCTGCTCGCCGCCGCTCGCGCAGATCACGAATCGGGCGATCCGGACCGCCGCGCCAGCGCGATGCAAGCCGCCGGGCGCGCGCTCGCGCTCGATCCCGATTCGGCGGGGGCCGCCGCGCTGGTCTCGACGCTGATGCTCGAGCCGCCGAAGACCTTGCCGGCACCGCTCGCGAACGATCTCGCTCGCATCGATACGGAGCACGTCCACGTCCAGGCGCGGCTCGCGGTGGTGTCGCTGTCGTCGTACTTCGCGTTCGTGCCGCTCCTCTTGTGGATGGGGATTCGCGACTGGACGACGATGATCATCACCTTCGTGATGGTCGCGGTCGCGATCGGCCACGCTGCCTTGATCGTGAAGGGGCGCCGCATGTCGCTGACGGTGACGATGATCGTCAACGCCCTCGTGATCGCGATGATGAGTCAGTTCACGAGCCCGTTCGTGCTGCTCCCCGCGGTGGTGGCCGGTAGCGCGGTGTCGTTCACCACGTTGCCGCAGTTTCTGCACCGCCCGGTGCTCGTCGTCGGCACGTTCATGATGGCGTTCGTCGGGCCGATCGTGCTCGAGGTCGCCGGTGTGTTGCCGCGGAGCTGGGAGCTGAATGACGGCTGGCTCGCCGTGCGCCCGCCGGCGGTGAGCTTCGAAGGTGTGTCGGCGTTCGTGTTCCTGATCGCCGGGAGCATCGCGGCCCTGGTCGTCCTCAGCCAGTTCGTCCGCTCGCTGGCGATCACCCAGCGCACGGCTCGCCGCCAGCTCGTGATCCAGGGCTGGCACCTGGGGCAGCTGATCAATCCGATGCGCGACTGATCACGGTCCGAGCCCGACCCACTCCGCGCCGTCCTCGCCGAACTCCTTCTTCCAGATCGGCACGCGATCCTTCAATCGATCGATCATCGCGCGACACGCCGCGAACGCCTCGGCGCGATGCGGTGCCGCGGCGGCGATCACCACGGCGATGTCGCCGATCGCGAGGTTGCCGACGCGATGCTCGACGGCGATTCGCGTGCCCGCGATCTCGGCCTCGATCTCGTCGCACAGCCGGGTCATCTCGCGGATCGCCATCGCGTCGTAGGCCGAGTACTCGAGCTTCTCCACCGTGGTGCCGCGGCTATGCCGGCGCACGATCCCGGTGAACGTGACCACACCACCCATTCCGGAATCGGTGACCGCGCCGACCACGCGATCGAGCGACAGCGGCGCATCCATGATCTTGACGTGGCGGTCGGCACCGCCGGCGACCGGTGGGATCAACGCGATCTCGTCGCCGTCCTGGAGGAACACCGTCTCGTCGTCGATGAACTCCTGGTTGAGCGCGATCCGGAACTTGCCGCGCAGCTGCGCGACGTCCCAGTACTTGCCGGTCAGCAGATCGATCGCGTCTTTCACGCGATTGCCATCCGGTACGTTCAGCGACTCTTCGGATCGCCCGAGGCGTTCCTTGAGCACCGCGAAGTACAGCACCGTGATGCGCATGTAGAGTTCGTACCGTGCCGCGCCGCACTCGAGCAACCCTGGACTCGGATGACGACGATCTGACCGCTCACGTCCGGGAGCTGTATCGCTCGATCTACAAGGTCATCCATCGCGTCCCGTACGGCCGCGTCGCGACCTACGGCCAGGTCGCCGAGCTGGCCGGCATCCCGCGCGGTGGCCGGGTCGCCGGTGCCGCGCTCAAGGTGAGCAAGGGCGCCGATGGCCTGCCGTGGCAGCGGATCGTCGGCAAGTCGGGAAAGACCCGCGGCCGGATCGCGATTCACGATCCGGTCGGTGCCGCGATCCAGCGCCAGCTCCTCGAGGAGGAGGGCGTCACCATCGGTGACACGGGCTCGATCGATCTCGGCGAGTACGGCTGGCTGCCCACCGATGCGGGCACACCAGCGAGGACAGCTAGAGCCGGATCAGCCCGCGGCGCATCGCCTCGACGACAGCCTCGGTCCGGGTCGAAGCGCCGAGCTTCATCATCACGCCGTTGACGTGGAACTTCGCCGTGTGGTCGCTGATGCCGAGGCGATCCGCGATCAGCTTGTTCGACAGGCCTTCGGACAGCAGCTGCACGACCTGGCGCTCGCGCTCGGTCAGCTCGCCGCGACCCTTCGGAGCCTTGTCGCTGACGTTGGTGTTCGACGGCGGCGGGTTCGGCACCAGGCTCGAGGCGAGCGCGGTGTCCATCACCGTCAGGCCGCTGCGCACCGCCGTCAGTGCGGCGTGAATGCCGGGGCCGACCTGATCGCGCAGCACGACACCGCGCGCGCCGGCGGCGATCGCCGGAGCCACGTGCGCCGGATCGCCGACGACGGCGACCACCGGCATGTCGAGCGACTTCAGCTCGCCGAGGCGGGTCAGGGTTTTTCCCGGATCGACACCGGCATCCCACAACGCGACCTCGGCGTTGTCGTCGACGACGCTGATCGACTCGTTCTGAGCGAGCAGACTCGTGAGGCCGGTGCGGAGAAGCGGGTCATCCGTGAGCAGCGCGACCTTGATGGGATCACTCACGGCGGCCATCGAGATATTGGGATTGCGGGTCATTGGGACGGACCTTTCAGAAGGCGAACACTCGCGAACTGACGGCCAAGTTGTGCACGCCAGGTGCCCAGGTCAACCCTGCCTATCCGGGTGGGAAAAGGGATCGAACCCCGCGTAGACCCTGTCGGTTTTCCGTGCAGCCCTGCCCGGAAAACCGTCGCCTACCCGCCCAAACACCGGATGTTCGACAGGTTCGGACTTCGCCACTCTGCAGGAACACCCTTCCTGGAGATCCGCAGATGGCCCAGCCCGCTCTCGATGTTTTTCGCGCCCTCGACCAGGCCCTCGCCACCGCCGTGGCCAAGGCCGCCCCCTCCGTCGTCCATGTTTCCCGCAGTCACACCGGTGGTACCGGCATCGTGTGGGCGCCTGATCTCGTGATCAGCGCCAGCTTCCACACTCCCGACAAGACGCAGATCGGGGTCGGCACCGAGGGCGACCTCGACCTCCGCGACGCCGAGGTGATCGGTCGCGACCCCGGCACCGACGTCGCCTTGCTGCGCGTGGCCTCGGGAGGCCTGACGCCGGCCACGTTTCGCGAGCTCGGCGACCTCGCCGTCGGCAACCTCGCGCTCGCGATCGGTCGCCCGGGTCGTACCGCGCGTGCGTCGCTGCGTGCGATCGGCGTCCTCGGGCCCGAGCTCCGCACGCATCACCACGGCAAGCTCGATCGCTACATCGAATCGGATCGCCAGATCCCGCGCGGCTTCGCCGGCGGTCCGCTGATCGATGCCGAGGGCGCCGTGATCGGCATGAACACGCGCACGCTGGTGCGCTCCACCGACCTCGCGGTCCCCACGATCACGCTTCGCCGCGTCGTCGCCGAGTTGCAAGCGCACGGCGGTATCCGCCGCGGCTACCTCGGCCTCAGCGCGTATCCAGCCCGCACGTCTTCGGCCGGTACGTCCGGCGGTGCGCTGATCGCGAACATCGAGGATGGCTCTCCCGCCGCGACCGCCGGCCTCCTCGTCGGCGACCTGATCGTGAAGCTCGATGGCGACCCGATCACCGGCCCCGATTCGCTGCGCCGCGCGCTCGCCGAACGCGCCGACAAGACCGTGACGATCGACGTCCGGCGCGCCGGAGCCGACCACCAGGTCACCGCCACGATCGGTAGCAAGTCGTGATCGCGGCCGTGCCCGACGAGCCGGCGCCCGTCGACGATGCCGAGCTGCTCGACGCGTACTCGCGCGCGGTCGTCGATGTCGTCGATCGCGCCGGCGCCGCGGTCGTCAGCATCGAGGTCGGAGGAAAGATCCCGGGAACGCGCTGGCGGACACCGATGGGTGGCGCGGGCTCCGGCTTCGTCGTCACGCCCGACGGCTACGTGATGACGAACAGCCACGTCGTCAGCAACCAGAAGCACATCCGCGTCCGCACGCCCGCGGGCGAGACCGTCGATGGTCGGCTCGCCGGTGAGGATCCGGCGACCGACCTCGCGCTCGTCCGTGTCGATCCCGCGGCGCTGTCGCCGACCGGCAACGTCACCTATCTGCCGATCGATGGCGCGCTCGCGCCGCGCGTCGGTCAGCTCGCGGTCGCGATCGGCAACCCGCTCGGCTTCGAGTCGACGGTCTCCACCGGCGTCGTCTCCGCGCACGGCCGCTCGCTGCACACGCGCGAGCGCGGTCGCCTGATCGACGGCGTCATCCAGCACACCGCGCCGCTCAACCCGGGCAACTCCGGCGGTCCGCTGCTCGATGGTCGCGGTCGGGTGCTCGGTGTCAACACGGCGATCATCGCGCGCTCGCAGGGCATCGGCTTCGCGGTCGCCGTCGAGACCGCGGCGTGGGTGATGTCGCAGCTGCTCGCGCACGGTCGCGTGCGCCGTGCGTGGTTAGGCATCGGCGCGAGTAATCGGCCGCTCGATCGCCGCCTCGCGTATCACCACGGTCTCGGTCGGTCGGCCGTGGAGATCCAATCGATCGAGCCGAACAGCCCCGCAGCGCGGGCGGGTCTGCGCGATGGCGACTTGCTCGTCCGCTTCGCCGAGACGTCGATCGGCGGCATCGACGAACTGCATCGCGCGCTTCGCAACTGGCCCGCGGGTTCGGCAGTCACGCTCGGTGTGATTCGCCGCGGCACGCGGATCGCCGTCGACATCACGCCCGTGTGGGCGAGTTGAGTTGGAGCGCGTGCGGTAGCGATCTCGGCCCCCGACGTTCACATCGGGGCAACTGGCGACTCGTCGTGGGCTGGCGGAGAGCTCGGCAGGATCGGAGCGGGTGCTGGACCACACGCTGCGATCGCGGCGAGATCCTTCGCGTCGAGGAGGCAACGCTTGCGCTCGTCGGTCCACTCGCGATCGACGCACTCCTCCGCCATCGCCGCGAGCACGACCTTCCGTGCACACGGTCCGTACTCGCCGACCTGCAGCTTGTCGCACGCGTTGGCGATCGCAGCATCGACGCGCCGCTGCCGGAACGCACGTGGATCGGTGTCGATGATCGGAGGCGACGGTTCCACCAGCGGGCGCGCGTAGTCGGTCGCTCGCAACGTCAGCTTCGCGACGTGCTCGACGACCGTCGGACACGTCAGGTCGTCGACCGGCGGCGGCTCGTTCTTGCTGCCGCAGCCGATGACCAGGAAGGCGAGGGCGAGCCTCACTTCACCGGCAGGTCGGGCGCGACCTGGATGAACAGCTCGTCGAGCTGCTTCTTCGACACGCCGGTCGGGCAGTCGGTCATCAGGTCCGAGCCCTTCTGCGTCTTGGGGAACGCGATCACGTCGCGCATGAACTCGGCACCGGTCATCAGCATCGCGAGGCGATCGAGACCGAACGCGATGCCGCCGTGCGGGGGCGGGCCGAACTTGAACGCGTCGAGCAGGAAGCCGAACTTCGCGCGCTGATCCTCCTCGGAGATCCGCAGCGCCTTGAAGCAGCGCGCCTGGAGCTCGGAGCGATGGATACGGATCGAGCCGCCACCGATCTCGACGCCGTTGAGCACGAGGTCGTAGGCGCGCGCGAGCACCTTCTCCGGCGCGCTCTCGAGCAGCGCCTCGTCCTCGACGCGCGGCGACGTGAACGGGTGGTGCGCCGCCGCGATCTCGCCATCGTCGACCTCGAACAGCGGCGGATCGGTGAGCCACATGAACTGCCACTCGTTCTTGCGGGTCAGCCCGAGCTTCTCGCCGAGGTGGAGGCGGATGCCGCCGAGCGCGGTGTTCGCGACCTTCCACTTGTCGGCGACCATCACGATCGCGTCGCCGACCTCGGCGCCGCACTTCGCGTTGACCGCGGCGCGCGCCTCGTCGGAGACGCCCTTGAGGCCCTGCCAGGCGCCGCCTTCCTGCAGGCGCACCGTGGTGACGCCCTTCAGTCCGAACTGCTTGCCGAAGTTAGGCAATTCGTCGATCAGCGCGCGCGTGAACTTCTCGTTCTTCGGGATGCGCAGCGCCTTGACGATGCCGCCCGACGCGATGATGCCCTCGAAGATCTTGAAGCCGCTGTTCTTGAAGCCCTCGGTGACGTCGGTCAGCGTCAGGTCGAGGCGGAGGTCCGGCTTGTCGACGCCGTACTTGTCCATGGCCTCGGCGTACGTCATCCGGCGCAGCGGCAACTTCAGCTCGATGCCGAGCACTTCCTTCCACAGCGAGGCCATCAGGCCTTCCATCGTCGACTGCAGGATCTGCTCGTTGACGAACGACATCTCGATGTCGATCGGGGTGAACTCGGGCTGGCGCTCGTTGCGCAGATCCTCGTCGCGGAAGCAGCGCACGATCTGGAAGTAGCGGTCGTAGCCCGCGACCATCAGCAGCTGCTTGAAGATCTGCGGCGACTCGGCGAGCGCGTAGAAGCTGCCCGGGTTGAGGCGCGACGGCACCAGGAAGTTGCGGGCGCCGCCCGGCGTGTACTTGACCATGAACGGCGTCTCGATCTCGAGGAACCGGTTCTGCGCCATGTACGACCGCGTCACGCTCGTGATCTGCGAGCGCATCATCAGGTTCCGCTGCAGCCGCGGCCGCCGCAGATCGAGGTAGCGATACTTGAGGCGCAGCGAATCGTTGGTCTCGACGTCATCCTCGACCGCGAACGGCGGCGTCTCGCTCTTGCTGAACACCTCGAGCTCGTCGATCCACACCTCGATCTCGCCCGTAGGGATCTTGGTGTTGGTCATCGCCTTGAGCTTCCGCTCCTGACCAGCCTCGGCCTTGGCAAGCTGCTCGCCGCGCATCCGCACCTCGCCGACGACGCCGATGCACCACTCGTTGCGCACGGTGTCCGCGATCGCGTGGATGTCCGCGAGCCGGGTGCGATCCGCGACCACCTGGGTGACGCCTTCGCGATCGCGAAGGTCGATGAAGATGCGCTCGCCGTGATCTCGATAGCCCTGGACCCAACCGGTCAGCACGACGCGCTTGCCGGCGTCGGCGGCGCGCAGCGCACCGCAGGTGTGAGTTCTCGTGTGGTTGGCCAGGAACAGGCTCATGGGAGGGGCAGGATAGCCAATCGCGTAAAACACGCGAGTCGAGCGCTGGCGAAACGCACCCCTCCACCACACGACCCTCGGTCGGTCGACGCGCGCCGGGATCGCGCGATCACCGTCGACCGCCGTCCGGATTCCTCAACAGTTGCGATCGGATCCGATCCCCCTGCCTGTGGAAAATTGGATCCAGCCCGAAGGTCCGCGATAGCATTTTTTCAGTCGGGGAGAGGGAGTGAGAGGGGTGCCGGGCGCGTTTCACGGGCAGCTTCGCCCGGCGAGCCGCCGTGCCTTTCGCACACCCCACAGCTCCTCCTTTATCTATGTGCTTCAATAAGAGGAGCTTGCGTTGAGTGAAGCGTTGCCCGTAGCCCCCTCCCGACATGCCGATGTGTGTACCGGTTCGCATGGCGAATCGAGTGACGGTGGGGGACGTGCGGTCGGTCTGGTCGAGGTGATGCGTCGATCGAAAAAGACCGACGCGCAGGAGATCATCGACGCGCAGGACAGCCTCGAGCGCCGGATCCGCGCGCACCTGGCGAAGGGGCGCGTGCAGGTCACGCTGACCGACAACCGCTACACCATGATCTCGGTCCGCCGGATCACCAAGGAGAAGCGGTACGAGGTCCGGCTGCACCACATGTTCGCCGATGCCGATCCGGTGATCACGCGTGCCCTCGCGCGCTACATCGCCGACAACGACGCCGAGGCCTCGCGCGTGCTCGGCGACTTCATCGACGACAACTCGGGGCTCGTCAAGGGGCGCGCCCGCCGCGCACCCGCCACCGTGATCTTCACGGCCGGCGAGTTCCACGACCTCCGCCAGATCTACGACGAGCTCAACGCGCGCTACTTCGACAACAAGATCGAGGCCGCCATCACCTGGGGCGCTCGCACCGGCCGGCCGCGCCGGCGCAACTCGATCAAGATGGGTAGCTACTCGGTCGAGGACCGGCTGATCCGGATCCATCGCTCGCTCGACCGCGAGTTCGTCCCGCGGTTCTTCGTCGCCTGGATCGTGTTCCACGAGATGCTCCACCAGGTGCACGACATCCGGGTCAAGAACGGCCGTCGCGAGTTCCACTCCAAGGAGTTCCTCGCCGACGAGGCGCAGTTCGAGCAGTACGACGAGGCCCGGGCGTGGGAGCGCAGGAACCTCGACGCGCTCCTCACCTACTGACGCTGCGTCGCTAACGCTCCGCGTCGCGACTTTCGACGGTGTTGCCGAGATTTTCGGATCGCCGCGCGATCAGTTTGCGTATGCTCCGACCGCCTGCGGGGAGGATCCATGTCACCGGCCGATCGTCGACGCACGTTACGCGTACCGGTTCGAGGAGTCGCGGTGGTTCACGCCCACGAAGGGGCGCTGCACGGGGCGATCGCCAACCTGTCGTACGGCGGCGCGCTCGTCGACGTCTCGACTCCGCTGGCGCCATTCTTCAACGCCGACGTCGAGCTCCGGCTCGGCACGCACACCGGCACGGTCGGCGCCCGCACCGTCCGCGTCGAGGTCAAGCCGCGCCGGCAGTGGCGCGTCGCCGTCCAGTTCGACGGCGTCGACCCGGCGATGCGCAACGCGATCGATGCCTCGATCGCGAGCGCCCTGTCCGCGGCCCGCCGGCGCCCGATCCTCGTGCTCGACGATCAGGTCGCGCGCCGCGAGCGCTTGATCCGGCTGTTGATCGATCGCGGGATGACACCACTCGCGCCCAAGACTCCACTCGACGCGATCGAGCTGTTGACCCGCTCGCAGCTCCACGTCGATGTCTGTCTGCTCACCCCGAACAGCCAGCTCTACAACGTCCTCGAGGACAGCTTCCCGTGGGTGCAGGCCACCGAGATCGACGACGATATCGAGACCAGTGCCGGGCTCGCGATCGCGGCCTGGGAGCAGACGCCGATCGCCCGGCTCGGCACCGCGATCGGGTGACGCGCTACTCGCCCGGCGGGTCCGTTCGCTTCGCCTCGAGCGCGATCCCGTCGATCAGATGGTCGACGAGACCTGACGCGTCACCGACGTCGAGGTTCGCGTACCACACGCCGTCCGGGTAGATGACGGCGTTGGGTCCGTCGAAGCACGGACCGAGACAACCGCATGGGGTGACGAGCGCTTCCGGAGTGCCGCGCTCGATCAGTAAATTCTGGACCGCCGCGACGAGGTCGAGACCCTGTTGCCCGCAAGCGGGTTTCCCGCTGGACCGCGGATTCGTGCACACGAACAGGTGGCGACGCCTCATTGAAAATTGATCGCCGCGCGTGACCGCCGCGATGGGGAACTATGTACCATCGCGCGACCTGCTCAGAGGGGGCAGGCGGTGAAGCAACGCGACTCGATGACGCCGCAGCATCACATCATCAAAGAAACGTCGGAGACCTTGTCTCGCCTCCTGCAGGACGAGTTCAAGCGCAACGGCTACAAGCGCGTCCACATCGTCGAGCAGGCGCCGAAGCCCGACGCGATCGAGGGCAAGCTGCCCGCGGTCAGCGTGTACCTCTATCAGATGTCGATCGATCCCGAGGGATACGATTCGACGCCGCACTCCGAGCTCGTCGAGGTCCCGCAGGAGGACGGCACGATCAAGGAGTTCTTCCGCCGCCGCCGGCTGTGGGTGCGCCTCGATTATCTGGTCAGCGCGTGGGCGCAGACGCCGGAGGACGAGCAGCTCCTGCTCGGCCTGATCATTCGCGTGATGATGGAGAACCCGGAGCTGACGCGCGACAAGCTCAAGGGCCAGTCGTTCGAGGACGACTTCAAGCTCCACATCCTGATGAGCGCGCGGCTCGACGAGGGCACGCTCGCCCGGTTCTGGGGCTCGCTCAATCAGCCGGTGCGTCCGGCGGTGCAGTGCTGGACGGCGATCCCGATCCTTCCGGAGAAGCTCGAGGAGTTCAAACGCGTCCAGACGCGCCAGCTCGAGTACAAGTCGATCACCGATCCGCGGGTCGCCGAAGAGGGCCCCAACGGCATCATCCCGCCGGGCATGCCGCCCGAGAACCCGTTCGGCAAGAAGCTGCCCGAGCCCGATCCGCCGACCCCGTACGGCAAGAAGATCGAGCTCGGCGGTACGGGGAAAAAATGAGGTCCCAGCTCGGACCGGCACAACGATTTCGAGCCGCCTCGTGCACGGTGCACGGGTCGGTGATCCGATAGGCGGACGAAGACCACCGTCATCGGCAACCAAGGAGAGAAGCGAATGGCAACGAGTTACTTGTCCCCTGGCGTATATGTCGAAGAAGTCGATCGTGGTTCAAAGCCGATCGAGGCGGTGGGTACCAACACCGTCGGGTTCCTGGGTGAGTCGAGCAAGGGTCCGCTGAACGAGTCCGTGCTGATCACGAACTGGTCGCAGTTCGTGAAGACGTTCGGCGATTTCAAGGACTGCAGCGAGCACCTCGCGCACGCGGTCTACGGATTCTTCAACAACGGTGGTTCGCGCTGCTTCGTGGTCAACGTCGGTGCGCCCGAGCAGGCGAAGACGGAGACCAAGTCCGACAAGAAGGACGACAAGGCCCCGGTCACCGTCGGTGGCGGTGGTCGCGACGGTCTCTTCATCGGTCGCGACGGCGGCCCCGGTGCGCGCACCGGTCTCAAGTGCTTCGAGGAAGTCGACGAGATCGCGATCGTCGCGGCTCCCGGCACCACGTCGCCGGCGATCCAGGACGCGCTGCTCTCGCACTGCGAGACCCGCAAGGATCGCTTCGCGGTGCTCGACTCGCCGGAGACCATCACCGGTGGCGTCGACAAGCTCCCGAAGCCGCGCGACAGCAAGTACGGCGCGTACTACTTCCCGTGGATCCAGGTCTACGACCCGGACAAGGGCAACATCTTCGTTCCGCCGAGCGGCCACATCTGTGGCGTCTACTCGCGCACCGACTCGGAGCGCGGCGTCCACAAGGCGCCGGCGAACGAGATCGTGCGCGGCGCGCTGGGGCTCAAGTACAACGTGTCCAAGGGCGAGCAGGATCTGCTGAACCCGAAGGGCATCAACGCCATCCGCTTCATGAACGGCGGCATCCGCATCTGGGGTGCTCGTACGCTGTCGAGCGACCCGTCGTGGCGCTACATCAACGTCCGTCGCCTGTTCATCATGGTCGAGTCGTCGATCGAGCGCGCCACCCAGTGGGTCGTGTTCGAGCCGAACGACCATCGGCTGTGGAAGCGCGTCCAGCGGACGATCGCCTCGTTCCTGACGCTGCTGTGGCGTAACGGGGCGCTCATGGGCACCTCCCCGGAGCAGGCCTTCTACGTCAAGTGCGACGAGGAGACCAACCCGCCCGAGGTCATCGACGCCGGTCAGCTGGTGGTCGAGATCGGTCTCGCGCCGGTGAAGCCCGCAGAATTCGTCATCTTCCGCATCGGCCAGATGGCCAGCGGTGGTGGCGTCGAAGAGTAGTCACGGAAGCGATCCCATCTTCCCAGGATGATGGGGTTTCTCACGAGCTCCTGAGAGGAAGGAACCTCTCCAGGGGTTCGTAAGAGACGACTGAATAGAGGGCGTGTTCGACAATACGGTCGGTCACGGACCCGACGGCTGAAGGGACAACTAGAAACCCAGAAACGACAAGGGGAACATCGGTGGTTACAAGGAAGGGCGGGCGAGAGGGGCTCTCGCGGTGGGTGAGGTCGTGAGGTTGAACAGGCGTTCGACCGGATCGATCAACGAGCGTTGTGGTCGCCGATACTCTCCATGCCGGGCCGGCAGAAGTGACGAGTTACTGAGGAGAATCGATACAAATGGCTGATCAACGTACGTATACCGGTGGCCGGTTCGCGCTCGACATCGACGGCATTAGCTGCGGCTTCTTGAAGAAGTTCAGCGGTCTCGCCATGGAAGCCGACATCGTCGCGAACGACCTCGGTCCTGACAACGTTCAGAAGAAGCACGTCGCCAACGTCAAGTGGACGCCCGCCAAGGCCTCGATCGGTATCGGTATGGGCAAGGGCATGTACGAGTGGATCAAGGCGGCCTTCGACAAGGGCTACATCACCAAGACCGGCACGTTCACGTCCGCCGACTTCAACTACAAGGCGCAGTCGGAGCTGACCTTCAAGGGCGGCCTGATCACGTCGGTGACCTGCCCGAAGCTCGACGGTTCGTCGAAGGACGCCGCGTACTTCGACATCGAGTGGGAGTGCGAGGAAGTTCGCTGGGCCCGCGGCTCGGGTGCAAGCATCCAGGGCAAGATCGGTCCCAAGCAGAAGCAGTGGCTGTGCTCGAACTTCAAGATCGAGATCGGTGGTCTGCCGTGCACCCGCATCGCGACCCTCGACTCGTTCACCTGGAAGTGCGCGGTCGCGGCCGACATGCTCGGCACCTTCGTCGAGAACACCAAGCACCCGGCCAAGGTGACGGTGCCCGACCTCAAGCTCGGCATCTCGTACGCCGATCACCAGGCGTGGGCCGAGGCCGCGAAGAAGTGGTTCATCGACGGTCACCGCACCGAGAGCGATGAGATGAACGGCGCGATCATCTACATGGGCCCGGACCTCAAGACCGAGCTCGGCCGCATCAACCTCCAGAACCTCGGCTTCAAGAAGTTCTCGGACGACGATTCGGAAGCGAACACCGAGAAGATCAAGCGCTTCAACGTCGAGCTCTACTGCGAGAAGATGACGTTCGAGATCAAGGAGTACGACGCCTGATCTAGGCATCGTTTTCCGGCTCGGCTGCAAACGCTGATTCGGGACGCTTTGATACGATGCGGCCTGCTTGGGGAAACCCGGCAGGCCGTAGACGTTTCGGCGAGCCGAACGGATGGGGCCTGTCGGTAGAAGGAACTACCAGATGGCTTTCAAGACCGAGTATGCGTTCCGGCTTCCACGCGGATACGTCGACGACGAAGGCGCCGTTCATCGCGACGGCGTGATGCGGCTCGCGACCGCACGCGACGAGATCCTGCCGCTGCAGGATTACCGCGTGCAGAGCAACCGTGCGTACCTGGTGATCGTGCTGCTGTCGCGCGTGATCACCAAGATCGGCGAGCACAAGTTGATCACGGTCGACATGATCGAGAACTTGTTCTCGACCGACCTCGCGTACCTGCAGGAGTTCTACCGGAAGATCAACGAAGAGGGCGGTGCTCCGAAGCACCACGTGCAGTGCCCGAAGTGCCAGCACGAGATGGATATCGACATGGTGACCGGCGCGCTGATCAGTGCCGAAGGAGGTAGTGGCCAGTCTGGCCCGGGGTGACCTGGGCGGCGGTCGCTACCTATCCGCGCGAGCAGCTGTACCAAGAGATCGCTTACATCGCCTACCACTTCCACTGGCCCGTCGACGACATCCTCGACATGGAACACGAAGAACGACACGTCTGGCTTCGCGAGATCGCGCGCGTCAACCGCGAGATCAACGAAGCGCGTCGTCGGTAAAGCGAGAGAAGAGACCACTGCATGCGCATGCGACCGTCCGCTGATCCGAGAGCACCTGGCATCTACCAGAGCTTCGATTCGATCGCGCCTCCGCCGCTGTCGATCGCGAACACGCGCATCACCGGCTTCGTCGGCATCACCCAGAAGGGGCCGATGAACGAGCCGACGCGACTATCGAACTGGGACGAGTTCCTCGAGATCTTCGGGTACTCGCAGGAGTCGTACACCACCGACTCCGTCTACGGCTTCTTCAAGAATGGCGGCACCGACGCGTGGGTCGTGCGTGTCGCGCACAACCCCGGCAAGGGCGAGCGTCCCGGCATCGATCACGCGGCACACGCGGAGCACGTGCAGATCGACGACTGGAACAAGCCGTCGCTCAAGATCCGCGCGCTCAACGAGGGCACGTGGGGCAACACGATCTGGTTCCGTTGCGTGCACGCGCCGGGCGCGCAAGCGCTGCTGACGCGCGACCTCGACATCGGTGCCGGTGAAGCGCACGTCAACGTGACGCGCGGCTTCGAGGTCGGTTCCACGGTCCGGATCTACGACCGCGAGAACTCCGACTTCATCGTCATCACCGAGGTCGGTGACAAGGTCATCAAGTGGGCCACCGAGACGCCGGTCAACCGTCGCCATCGCGCGGCGGCACCGACGTACCTCGAGGTGATGACGTTCGAGATCCACGTCGCGATGCGCGATCGCCGCGAGGTCTTCAAGGGCCTGCAGATGCATCCGTCGTCGCGAAATTACGCACCGCGCGTGGTCTCGCAGCGGTCGCGGCTGGTCCGGCTCGACGACATGCAGACCAAGTCGCCGGTGCCGCACAACATGCCCGAGCCGCTGCCGATGACCCGGCTGTCGGGTGGTCGCGACGGCATCGACGCGGTGACGCCGGAGGACTTCATCGGTCACGACATGGGGCCGGGTGAGCGCAGCGGCCTCTACGCGCTCGCCGCGAACGAGGAGATCGCGATCCTCGTCGCGCCCGATGCGATGAAGTTCTACGAGCGCGAGCCTGGCCCGGCGGGCGAGCTCAAGGCGCAGCGGCTCCAGGACGAGATGATCTCGGTCTGCGAGCGCCAGAAAGACCGCTTCGCGATCCTCGACATCCCGCAGACCAAGGACATCGAGTGGGTTCGCCGCTGGCGCCGCCGGACCGACTCGTCCTACTGCGCGTACTACTGGCCATGGCTGCGGACGAGCGGCAGCGACGACAAGCTACGTCTCGTCCCCCCTTCAGGCTTCCTCGCCGGCTGCTACGCCCGCAGCGATGGCGAGGGTGTCCACCAGGCCCCGGCCAACCTCGAGATCGAGGCGGCGGTCGACGTCTCGCTCCGGATCACCGAGGACCACATCGGCCTCCTGAACAGCGAGTCAGTGAACACCTTCCGGATCCAGCGCGGGGTTCGGCCGTGGGGGACGCGCACCGCGTCATCGGACCCAAACTGGCGCTACATCCCGGTTCGTAGGCTTTTCATCATGTTGAGGCGGTCGCTGGAGGCGGGTTTTGCGTGGATCACCTTCGAGCCGAACAACCAGGCCACCTGGGATCTCGTGCATCGCCGAACCACCGAGTTTCTTTCATCACTTCACACCCGCGGGATGCTGGCCGGAGGGAATCCCGAAGAAGCGTTCTTCGTAAAATGCGATGCTGAAACGAACCCACCCGAGCAAGTGGATGGTGGGATGTTGATTTGCGATATCGGCGTCGCTCCGTTGGCTCCAGCCGAGTTCATCATGATCTCACTCACCCAGACGATGGGTGCACCCGTCACGCAGTAGGGGAGAAGAAGCAATGGCCTCCAACGGCAATCCTGGAAACCGCAAAGATCCGTTACCGGTCTTTTGCTTCAAGGTGACCCTGACCGGAGGCATGGACGCGTTTTTCAAGAGCGTGACCGGCCTCAAGTACGAAACCGAATCGCTGCCCGTGCGAGAGGGCGGCGCCAATGACACCACCTTCATGCTGGTCGGCGCGACCAAGTGGTCGCCACTCGTGCTCAAGAACGGTTTCACCAACTCGTCGTCGCTGTTGCAGTGGCGCGAGGAGTGGATGGGCGGTCGCAAGATGACGCGCCTGTCCGGCACGATCACGCAGCTCGACACCGAGCTCAAGCCGAAGGCCGAGTGGCAATTCACGCGTGGCTGGCCCACCAAGTGGGAGCTCTCCGAGCTCGACGCCAGCAAGAGCGAGCTCTCGATCGAGACCCTCGAGATCACGCATGAGGGTCTGAAGTACTCGAAGAAGTAACCACACCACATGGCGCAGACGAATGAACCACGTGCTCTGAGTGCTGCGCTCGATCCCGGGCGCCCGGCGTTCGCGACACGCGTCGGCGGCATCGCGTCGCACGTCGCCGACCGCCACGTCGAGAAGTGGGCGCCCGAGACGGCCACCGGCACCGGACGATCGCGGCCGATGCGCTCGCTCGGCTTCGTCGATCGCCTGATCTCTCCGTGGGTCGAAGCCGCGCAGCGCTCGGCGTCGCTGCGGCTGTTCAGCCAGTATCGCGAGACCGGCGTGCCCGAGGCACAGGGCAAGGACGTGTCATGGGTGTTCCCGCGTCCGTGGTACCAGGACGAGCTCGACTGGATGGCCGCGGCTCGGCGCGCGCCGCTCGAGCACAGCTCCGCCTCGCTGTTGACGACGCGTGGCACCTACGTGCCGCCGGCACGACAGCAGCGAGAGGCGCAGTCCGAGGTCGCGTTGTCTCCTGCGCTCTACGAGTACGTGGCTCCGTCGCTCTCGGTGTCCGCGCCGACGGCGACGCCGGAGATGGGCTTCGGTGGCGATGCAGGGCTGACCCGGCGCGTTCGTGCGGAAGCCTTCTCGCCGCTGGTTCCGCTCGCCGCGGTCCAGGCCGCCGACGTGATGGCGCGAACGGTGTCGCGGCTGCCCGCCACGATCGCCGCCGCCCCCGCGCTACGCAGCGTGCTGTCGACGTTGCTCGAGCGCACCGCCGCGAACAGCGCAGCCGGCTACGTGGCGGAAGCTCCGGTGACGCGCGCGTCGACGATGGCGCCCGAGCTGGTGACGCCGCCGGCGCCGCGTGAAGACGTTTCTGCCGAGGTGCCTGTCAGGCGGATCTTCGGTGACAGTTACGCGCAGCAGCAGACGCAGATCGCCGAGCTCCAGCGCATCGCGCGCCAGGTGGTCGTCCAGCCCGCGCCTTCACCATCGAGCGCGCCACCCGCGCAGCCACAGCAGACCGGGCAGACCACACAAGAGGTTCGTGATCAGCAAGCACGCGTGGTCGAGGAAGCGCGACGCGCACAGCACGACGCCCAGCAGCAGATCGAGGAGCGCGTGCAGCGCCGGATCGCCGAGCGTACGGCGCAGCGACTTCACGAGCAGTCGCGCAATGCCGCAGCCGCCGATGCCCGCGCGGCCGCGCTCGAGCAAGCGACAGCCACGCAAGCGCAGGTCGCGCAAGGTCAGCCGGTCCCTACGGCACCGATGCAAGCGCCGCCGGCCCTGGCAGCCGCGATGGCGTCGCTGCCGCCGGAGCTCGCGGCGATGCTCGCGCAGCGTCCCGAGCG
>JAEYYY010000464.1 GCA_023430775.1 Pseudomonadota bacterium | reverse complement strand
GGGTTCCGGCGCAGGTTGCGGCGCGGGGGCAGGGGCAGGGGCAGGGGGCCCCGGCGGCCAGGTGCCGTAGCCGGGTTGCTGCGGCTGCATGCCATTGTTGCCCATCCGCATGATCAGCTCGTTCTTCGCGGCGCGGCACTCGCTCGTCTTGGTGTAGCCGTAGTACGCGCCGGCGGCGCCGAGCGCGGCGAACGCGGCGTTGAGACCCATGTTGGTCTTGCGCGAGAACGGCGGATCGTTGGGCGCGAAGTTGTCCTCGAACTCGGCATCGGACTGCGACGCGAGGACGGCGAGGTTGCCGAGCTGGAGCACCGTCCAGATGGTGTCGAGGATCGGCGCCGCGCGGCTGCTCGAGCACTCGAAGTACGGCATTTGCCGGTGCGCGGCGGGCGGGCCGCTGACGAACGCGAACGAGCAGCCGGTTGTCGCAAGGCACGCCACGAGGGCCAATCCACGCATGCGGCGGCTATAGAATCGTTCCGCCCGTGGCGTCAATGAAGTTCCTCTTGCCGGTCGTGATGTACGTCGCGGCGTGCGTGAACCCGGCGCCTCCCTTGCCGCCGAGGCCGCCCGCGCCGGAGCGCTATCAACAGATCGCGGACCAGGATCCGGCGGTGCGCAGCGCGGCGACGCAGGAATTCGTGTTCGATCCGACGCCCGAGGCGGTGCGGATGTTGATGGTCGTGCTCGAGCGCGATCGCGATCCGAGCGTGCGCGCCGCGGCGGCCAACGCGATCGCCGAGCGTCGCGATCCGCATCTCGAGCCTGCGTTGCAGCGGGCGGCGGCGCTCGACCCCGATCCACTGGCGAGGGCGACGGCCGAGAGCGCGCGCGGGCGGCTCGCGGTGTGGAAGAAGCGACCGGGCATGGCGGCGGGGCTCGGCCTGCTGTGCCCCGGCTGCGGCCACTTCTATCTCGGCAAGCACGCGCAGGGCGCGGCGATCCTCGGCTCGTCGGCGGCGCTGCTCGGCGGCGCGGTGGTGGCGCTGAAGGATCACGAGCTCCGGCTCGACGGCACCGCGGATTCGGCGGGCGTGCCGGCGGGCTTGCTGCTCGCGACCACCGCGCAGAACCTGTGGTTCTATTCGATCTTCGACGCCTACCGCAGTGCACGCGTCGCGCGCGACGACTACGGCTACAAGTTCAAGGTCACGCGCGAGACGTTGCCCGAGCTGGTCAGCGCACCGTTCCGGCCGAGCGTGCTGAAGAGTCCGTGGGTGTGGCTCGGCGTGCCTGCCGCGCTGCTCGGCGGCATCGCGGTGTCGTACGCGATCGAGGGCGACGACATCGAGGACGTGCCGTCGATCTTCGACGTCAAGCGCGTCAACTTCTTCGGTCGCAAGCTGCGGCGCGGCCGCGGCTACGCGGCGGGCTCGGCGTATTACGGAACGTTGTTCGCGTCGGTCGGCGTCGGCGAGGAGGCGCTGTTTCGCGGCCTCATCCAGACCGAGATGGAGGAGCGCTTCGGCCCGACGGCGGGGCTCGTCGTCGCGTCGGCGATCTTCGGATCGATCCACGCCTTCAACTTCCTCGACGATCCCGGGACGATCGCGGTCGCGGTGCCGGTGATCACGGTGCTCGGCAGCTCGCTCGGGCTCGCGTATCAGCGCACCGGTCACAGGCTGTCGCACAGTGTCGCGATGCACTTCTGGTACGACACGCTACTCAGCATGGCCGCGTTCGCGATCGATCCAGAGCATCAACCGTTCGTCGTCAACTACGGCGCGCCGATGTAGCATGCGCGCGTGAAACGCCTGCTCGTCCTGCTCGCCGCATGTAGCTCGCCGTCCAAGCCCGCAACGCAGCCGCCGCCGGATCGCGGGCCGCCGCTCGTCGTGCCCACCGAGCCACCGGCTCCCGCTGCACCGAAGCTCGCCGGCGTGTATCTCGAGGACATCGACAAGTCCGTCGATCCCTGCACCGACTTCTTCGAGTACGCGAACGGCGCGTGGCGCAAGGCCAACCCGATTCCCGCCTCGCAGGTGCGGTGGTCGCGGCGCTGGCAATCCGGCGAGACGGCGAAGGAGAAGCTGCGCGACATCCTCGAGCCGATCGCGAAGCGCACCGACTGGAAGGCCGGCAGCGTCGAGCAGCAGATCGGCGATCTGTACGCCGGCTGCATGGATGCCGAGACGGCCGACAAGCTCGGCGCCAAACCGATCGAGCCCTGGCTCGGCGAGATCGCCGCGATCAAGGATCGCAAGGGTGTGCTCGCGATGATCGCGAAGCTCGCGGTCCACGGCATCGGCGTGCCGTTCGGCATCTACGGCGACAGCGACTACCACACGCCGAACGACGTGGTCGCCCATGTCTACGCCGGTGGCCTCGGGCTGCCGGATCGCGACTACTACTTCAAGCCGGAGAAGCGCTTCGTCGAGGCGCGCGATCAGTACCAGCTCCACATGGCGCGGATGTTCGTGCTCGCCGGTCGCAAGGCCGCCGACGCGAAGGCCGCCGCGAAGACCGTGTTCAGGATCGAGACGGCGCTCGCCAAGGCCCAGCTCGACAACGTCGCGCTGCGCGATCCGAAGGCCACCGATCACAAGATGCCGGTCGCGGCGCTCCAGAAGCTGTCGCCGAGCATCGACTGGAAAGCCCAGCTCGCGGCGGTCAACGTCCCGGCGATCGATCTCAACGTCACGCAGCCGAAGTTCGTCCAGGAGGTCGAGCGTCAGCTCAAGGCCACGGCGATCGCCGACTGGAAGACCTACCTGGCGTGGCACCTGATCCGGCGTGCGGCCAGCATGTTGTCGCAGCCGCTGATCGACGAGGACTTCGCGTTCAACGGCAAGTTCCTCAACGGCACGCAGGAGCTCAAGCCGCGGTGGAAGCGCTGCGCGGAGACGGTCGACAACATGCTCGGCGATGCGCTCGGCCAGAAGTACGTCGAGAAGTACTTCCCGCCGATCGCGAAGCAGCGGATGAAGACGCTCGTCGACAACATCCTCGCCGCGATGAAGGACACGGTCGACAAGCTCGACTGGATGAGCGCCGACACCAAGAAGAAGGCGCTCGAGAAGCTATCGACCTTCAACACCAAGATCGGCTACCCCGACAAGTGGAAGGACTACAGCTCGATCACGATCCGGCGCGATGCCGCGTTCGAATCGCAGCTCGCGGCCGTGCGCTGGAACGTCGCGGACAACCTCGGCACCATCGGCAAGCCGATCGATCGCGGGCGCTGGGGCATGACGCCGCCGACGTCGAACGCCTACTACAACCCGTCGCTCAACGAGATCGTGTTCCCGGCGGGCATCCTGCAGCCGCCGATCTTCCGCGTCGATGCGGTCGATGCCTACAACTACGGCGCGATCGGCGTGATCATCGGCCACGAGATCAGCCACGGCTTCGACGATCAAGGCGCGCAGTTCGACGCCCAGGGCAGGCTCGCGAACTGGTGGACGCCCGCCGACCTCGAGGCGTTCCGGGCCAAGGGCCAGTGCGTCGTCGATCAGTACAACAACTACTTCATCGAGCCGAACGTCCACCACGACGGCAAGCTCGTGCTCGGCGAGGCGATCGGTGACTCGGGCGGCGTCAACCTCGCGTGGCGCGCGTTCCAGAAGGCGCAGCAGGTCGTCGCCGCGCCGACGATCGACGGCTTCACCCCCGCACAGCAGTTCTTCATCGCGTGGGGGCAAGCGCGTGGCGATGCGACGCGGATCGAGACCCAGCGCACGATGGTGCAGGGCGATCCGCACGCGGTCGCGAAGTGGCGCGTGATCGGCCCGATGTCTCACATGCCCGAGTTCCACACCGCGTTCTCGTGCAAGGCCGACACGCCGATGGTGGTGCCGGAAGCGAAGCGCTGCGTGGTCTGGTGAATCACGATTCTCGGGCCGAGAACGTCCGTTCTAGTTGACGCCAAGTCAGTACGAGATCGATTCTCGCGGCGATGAGGATCAACGCTGCGTGGGCAGTGTCGCTGTCGTGCGTGCTCGGTTGTGGCAGCCAGCCGAGCGATCCACCGCCGCCGCCGGACTCGGCGACGCCGGTGACACCGCAATGCGGTGACGGCGTCTGCGAGGGTACCGAGGTCGGCAACTGCCAGAGCGATTGCGGCGCCGCCGCGGCGTGTGGCGACGGCACGTGTAGCGGCGGCGAGAGCACCGCGACCTGTCCGAACGATTGCCCGCCGGCGGCGTCGTGCGGCGACGGCTCGTGCACGCCACCCGAGACCGCCGACACCTGCCCGGGTGATTGCACGACCGGTGGTGGTGGCTCCGCGCAGTGCGGAAATCTCGTCTGCGAGGCCGGCGAGGATGCCGCGAGCTGCGCCACCGACTGCGGTGGGATCGGCGGCAACGCGTGTCCCGGTACCGGCGACATCGATTGCTTCTTCTGCTGGTTCGATCCGTCGACCTGCATCCCGCCGCAGAGCGAGGCCGTGTGCGAGGCGTGCCTCGGGCTGGGCGGTGGCGGCTCGAGCCCGTGCAACGTCGACGGCGTCTGCGATCCCGAGCTCGGCGAGGACGCGACGAACTGCCCGAGCGACTGTCCCTGAATCTCCCGGGCTACAATGCGCCGCGATGATGTACGTCCGTCTGCTGCTCGTCGTCGGCCTGGTCGCTTGCGGAAGTAAGTCTCCGGCTCCGCCCGCCACCGGCGGCTCGGCCGTCGCGACGGCTCCACTCGAGCTGACATTCCACGCGTTCTCCGACGGCGGCGGCGCCGACAAGCCGGTCGCGATGGGCAGCACGCTGAAGACCGGCGATCGGATCGCGCTGTCGGTGACGGTGACGCGCCCCGCGCACATCTACGTCGTCCAGGTGTTCCCCGATGGCAACGCCGGCGTGCTGTTTCCGGGACCGAACGAGGACCGCCCGATCACCGGCACGCAGCGCATCCCCGGCACCGGCTGGTTCGAGCTCGACGAGGTCGTCGGCGAGGAGAACGTCTACGTGATCGCGTCGACCGAGGTGCTCGAGAAGGCCGATGCGAAGGTGGCGAAGACGGTCACCGAGGTGCGCAGCACCGGCAAGGCGGCGATCCAGAGCCTCGATGCATCGTCGGGGATCACCAGCGGCGGCTCGGCCGCGCCGAAGTCCGAGGGCACCGAAGGCGCGGCCTCCGAGCTGGTCGCCACTCGCGGCCTGTTCCGCGTCGAGAGCGACAGCTCGCTACGGGCGACGGCGGATGCGGAAGGCGTCGCGGTGTTCCGCTTCTCCTTCAAGCACGACGCGAAGTAGCTGTTCGCTACTGCTTCGCGTGCTCGGCGAGCACGTCGGCGACGCACAGCGTGAGCTTCTTCGCCGTCGGGATGTGGAGGAACTCGTTCGGACCGTGCGCGTTCGAGCCCGGGCCGAGCACGCCGGTGATGCAGAACTGCGCCTTCGGGAACTTCTCGCCGAGCATGTACATGAACGGGATGGTGCCGCCTTCGCCCATGTACATCGCCGGCTTGCCGAAGTGACGCTTGCTGGCGTCGTCGAGCGCCTTCTCGAGCCACGGCGCCATCTCGGGTGCATCCCAGCCGGCGCTCGCGGTGGAGCCGGAGAACTCGACCTTCGCGCCGTACGGCGGATCCTTCTCGAGCGCGGCCTTGACCGCGGCCTGCGCCTTCTCCGGATCGACGCGCGGCGGGATCCGGATCGACAGCTTGAGCGTGGTCTTCGGTCGCAGCACGTTGCCGGCGTTGCCGATCGCCGGCCAGCCGTCGGCGCCGGTGATCGCGAGACCGGGGCGCCACGTGCGGTTCAGGATCAGCTCGACGTGGTTGTCGGTGACCGGCTTGACGCCCGGCTGCAGCGGGAACTTGCTGTAGACCTCGGCGCCGATCACCTGCGCGGTGCGCTCGGCTTGCAGCACGCGCTGCTTCGGGATCTGGGTGGCGAGCTCGGGGAGCTTGATCACGCCGGTGTGCGAGTCGTCGATCCGATCGAGCAACATGCGGATCACGCGCTCGCTCGCCGCGACCACGCCGGTGCCGTCACCGGAGTGCACGCCCTCGGTGAGGAGCGAGACCTCGAGGTTGCCGATCACGAGGCCGCGCAGCGACGTGGTCGACCACAGCTGGTCGTAGTTCGCGCAGCCGGAGTCGAGGCAGACCACGAGCGACAGCTCGCCGATCCGCGGCGCCAGGTGGTCGATGTACGCGGGCAGGTCGTAGCTGCCGCTCTCCTCGCAGGCCTCGATCAGCACCACGCAGCGTGCGTGCGGGACGTTGTCCTTGCGCAGCGTGTTGATCGCGGTCAGCGACGCGAAGATCGCGTAGCCGTCGTCGGCGCCGCCGCGGCCGTAGAGCTTGTCGCCCTCGATCACCGGCGTCCACGGACCGAGGCCGTCGCGCCAGCCGGTCATCTCGGGCTGCTTGTCGAGGTGACCGTAGAGCATGACGGTGTCGCCCTTACGCCCCCCGGTGCCAGGGATGTCGATGAAGATCACCGGCGTGCGGTCGCCGAGCTGCACGACCTCCATCGTCGCGCCCTCGGGCAGCTGACTCTTCGCCCAGCCGGAGAGGAGCGCCACGGCCTTGTCCATGTGGCCGTTCTTCTTCCACTCGGGATCGAACATCGCCGACTTGTTCGGGATCTTGATGTAGTCGACGAGCGTCGGGACGATCGACTTCGCGTACAGGTCATCGACCCACTTGGTGCTGCTATCTGCGACGGGCATGCGCGGACCATACTCGGAAACCCGCGAAGCGGATCGTATTTGGCACCACCGGAAACACCGGGCGCGCTGCGCGAGCACGACGTCGTCTGGTGATCAGCCGCCGCCGAACTTCTTCGCGAGCTTCGGATACTTCTCGTACGCCGCGTCCTCGTCGAACCCCTCACCCTGGATCGTACGCGTCACCTGCGTGGCGGCCTTCTCGTACGCCGCGTCGTCCCCGCCGATCTTCTCCTTCCACGCGTTCGCCGACACGTACCAGAACGACTCGTTCTCGAACGGTTCGTCGTCGGGGCTGACACCCTTCGCGGCGTCCTCGGGATTCGCGAGCGCGGCCTCGTAGTGCTTCCTGCCCTTGCCGACCAGCCAGCCGCAGAAGTAGTCGAAGCCGTCGTCGGAGCAGCCGCCGTTCATCACGTAGGCGACCTCCCAGAGATCGAAGCGGTACGCATCGCGCAGCTTCTCGTGAACGAACTTGTCGAACGCGAGGATCTCGTCGGCCTCGAGCTCGTCGACCAGCAGATCGTGCAGCTGCTCGGCCTGCTCCTCGGGACCCTCGGCACCCTTGCGGCTGCGCTCGATCAGATCCCACCAGCGATCGTCATCGGACTTGGACTTGGACTTGGCCATGTCAACGAAGTACCTACACGTTCTGGCTCTTCGCGGCGACGGGGAACCGCGAGATACTGCAGGCGTGCTGCGGGCGGTCCCCTTGCTGGGAGTCATGGCGTGCTACTCGCCGTCGCCGTCGGCAGGCAAGCCGTGCGGCGAGAACGGCAGCTGCCCCGAGCAGCTGAAGTGCTCGCCCGCGACCAACACCTGCGAGGACCCGAGCTTCGTGCCGTCCGACGATGCGTCGATCGACGGCCCGGTCGACAGCCAGTTCTGCTTCGGCACCGGCCTCGTCACCAGCTGCCTCCCTGCGGCGCCCACGACTCCGTTCGACGTCGGCACCAACCTGACGCTGACGCTCGACACCACCGATCCGGCGAACTGCGATCTCGTGATCGACGAGCTCTGCGTGCTCCTCGGCTCGACGGTGACGATCACCGGTGTGGTGCGCGCCCAGGGCTCGCGCCCGCTCGTCATCGTCGCGGCGTCGGCGATGACGATCGACGGGCTCGTCGATGTCGCGAGTCGCCGCGGGCAGACGCTGCCCGGTGCTGGCGGCAACGCGGCCGATTGCACGGCCGGCCTCGACGCCGTGACCCACACGGGAGGCTGGGGCGCCAGCTTCGGCGGCGAGGGCGGCAGCGGCAGTCTCGGCAACGCGCCCGCGACCGGCGGGACCGCGCCCGCGCTACCTCCCG
>JAEYYY010000426.1 GCA_023430775.1 Pseudomonadota bacterium | reverse complement strand
CCGCCCTCGACGTCCCACAGCGCGACCGAACCACCGTAGTTCATCGCCAGCCAGCGACCGTCCGGCGAGAACGCACCGGAGTACACGCCGGCGCGGCCGTGCGCCCGGCCCGGCTTGCCGAGCTCCCACACGCGGATCGCGTCGTCGCCGGTGGTCACCAGCTTGCCGTCGGGGGTGAACGCGATCCGCTCGATCGCCTCGTGGCCGCGCAGCTCGCGCGCCACGTTGGTCGCGCGATCCAGGATCTCGACCTTGCCGGCGTGCACGCCGACGAGCCAGGCTCCGTCGGGTGACATCATCAGATCGCCGCGCGGCAGCGGCGCCCACACCTCGTCGAACAGGTCGTCGCGGTCGGGGAACACGTACCCACCGGTGGGCGTCGACAGATACGCGACCTTGCCGTCGGGCGCCACCGCGAAGCCCTCGATGTTGGTTGCCAGCGTCGGCCGCACCGCGCGGCCACGGGGAAAGCTCCAGTACGTGACCTCGTGGTGCGCTCTGGTGACGACCACCGCACCATCGCGGGATGACGCGGCGACGGCGAGCGAGCGACGGTGGTAGGCGTCGAGCTGCGGCGCGAGCGTCTGCTTCTCCGGGCCGGGGATCACGCCGAGCGCCTTGCCGGTCAGCTCGAAGCGATGCAGCGAACCTTCGCGATCGAGCGCGACCACGTGGAGGCGATCGGGTGTGCGCCAGCCGGCATCCATCGGCACCGTCGACAAGATCGTCTGCTTGCCGGTCGCGACGTCGCGCCACACCAGCCCCTTCTCGTTCGCGGTCAGCGCGAACCTGCTGCTATCGCACTGCGCGGCGGTGGCCGCGAGGTCGACCTCGCCCGTGCGCTCCTTCACCGTGCCGGCGGAGACATCGACCTCGTAGAACCGCTTGCGGACGAAGCCGCCGGTCATCAGATACGCGCGCCGCGCGTCGTCGCACAGCACGAGCCTGCGGTGCTCCACCGGATCGCTGCCGAACCGCAGCACGCGCGTCTTCATCGCGACGAGATCCATCAGGTACACGCCGTTGCTGTCGAATGCGACCGCGCTCTTGCCATCGCGCGCGAGCTCGAGCTCCGGGCGCGACAGCATGGTTCGTCCGATCGTTCCGCCCGGGCCTCGGGTGTGGGCGAGCAAGCGTGGATGCGAGAGTGCCTCGGCGGCGAGCACTCGTGCGGCGTCCCAGCCCGGACCGCTGTCGTCCATCCTCGCCAGCAGCGCGAGCACGCGCGCCGGTTCGCGACGCAGCGAGCGCGCCTGGTTGATGTATGCGCGGTTGAGGTTCTCGACCGCGCGTTGTTGCTTCTCCTCGGCGATCGCGCGCTTGTCGTTCGCCTCCTCGCGCTCCGCCATCACGTTGTGAATCGCCAGCGTGGCGACGACCGCGAGCACGACGGTGGCGATCGCGACCACCGACGCGATCGCGCGATTGCGCCGCAGCCACCGCTGCATCCGCTGCCTCGTCGTGTAGCGATGCGCTCCGACCAGCTGGCCGGTCTGGAACTTGCGCAGATCGTCGGCGAGCTCGCCGGCGTTGCGATAGCGCTGCGCCTTGTCCACCGCCATCGCCTTGCCGACGATCGCCGCGAGATCCGGCGGTGCATTCGGCTCCACCGCGAGCAGCGGCCGGATGTCGCCGCGGATCACCTTCGCGATCACCTCGTCGAGCGTCGCGCCCTGGTGCGGCAGCGCACCCGAGATCACGTGATAGAGGATCGCGCCGAGCGCGTACACATCGGCCCGCTCGTCGGCGTCTTCGCCCGCCGCTTGCTCGGGCGCCATGTAGCCCGGCGTGCCCATCACCGAGCCGGCCACGGTGTGCGCGGCGTCGTTCGCCGCACGATACGGGCCGAACGCGACGGCATCGACATCCTCGATCGCCAGATCCTTGGCGAGCCCCCAGTCGATCACCACCGTCTCGCCGAACCTGCCGACCAGCACGTTCGCGGGCTTGAGATCGCGATGGATGATGCGTTCGTTGTGGGCGTAGGCGATCGCGTCGGCGACCGCGAGCACGGTGGGCAACAGCGCGAGCCGCGCATCGAGCGTGGTCGCGGCGGCGAGCCCCTTCTCGAGGGGTTGCCCGGCGACCAGGCGCATCGCGTAGAACGGCGAGCCGTCCTCGCGGCGCCCAGCCTCGTAGATCGGCACGATCGACGGATGCTGCAGGCGCGCCGTGATCAGCGCCTCGCGGATGAAGCGCTTGCGCGAAGCCTCGTCGGTGGCGAACAGCTGCTTGAGCGCGACCGGGCGTTCGAGCACCTCGTCTCTGGCACGCAGCACGCGTCCGATCCCACCGCGCCCGATCTCGCCGCTGATCGCATAGCGCTCGTCGGCGATCGCGGGGAGGTCGCGCGCCTCGCCGCGCAGCACTCCGTCGCCGGTCGCCATCGTCGCGCCCGGCGTGCGGTCGGTCGTCGAGGCACTGACCGTGGCCTCGAACGCACCGTCCTCGCTTCGCTCGCCCACGCCGGGATCCTAATCGTTTGCCGGCCGCCGCGGTCGCCCGACGAGCCAGGCAACCGCGAGAACGATGGCGCCGACCGCCAGCACGGCGGTGCCGGCGATCGAGATCACGTGGCCCGACTGGAACTGCGGATCGTAGTCCCAGTAGCGGCGCGGCATGCCGCGGCTGCCGATGCCGAGCTGCGCGTAGATGTGGAGCAGCAGGCCGCCGCTGCACACGCAGCCCCCGATCCAGACCAGGATCGTGTTGGGCACGCGCGCCAGCACCGGCCACGCGTGAAGACCCGCGAGCGCTGCGAACCCGATCGCCGCGGCATTGAGGTGCGTGGTGCCGACCTCGAAGTAGGTATCGTGCAGAGGCAGGTCCGACGAGATGCCGGCCGCGATCCCGCGCATGACGATCGCTGGCGCGCAGCCGAACACGACGAAGGCGACCGCCGGCCGTGCGAAGCCGCCGACGATCGCGAGTGCGATCCAGACCCCGGCGAACGCGAGACCGATCAGCAGGTTCGGGAACACCGCCCAGATCAGGGCGATGCCGAACCCGACCGCGACCAGCGTGTGCTGGAGCCTTCGTTCCCCGCCGAGCGCGACCGTCGCGAACATCATCGCGACCAGCGTGGTCAGCCGCGACAGCCACACACCCTCGGGCGAGGTGAACGCTGCGCTCGCCCCGACGACGCCGGCGCCGCCGATCGCGACCACGATCGCGGCCGCGAGCGCGACCCGCACCGGATCGGCCTTCGCATGCTTGCCGACGACGAGCGCGAGGTGCACCGCATAGATCACCGCAGATCCGCCGATCGCGAGCGGGAAGACGATCTTGAAGATCCGTGGGAACACCGGCTCGCTCTGCAGGCTGTAGGGCGTGTAGAGCGTCCAGCCGGTGTCGACGGAGAGCACGAGGGCGCTGATGATCGTGAACACCATGCCGATCACCCAGATGCCGAAGGCGACCCAGGCGAGCGCCGGGGCGGGAACTCGCCGCGCACCGACGAGGCGCGTGATCGCGAGGTAGCCGAGCACGCCGGCGAACGGCGCGGCGCCGACTGCGACGGGAGTCAGCCCGTGAAGGTTCAGGCTGCGGCCGTAGAGCTCGGCGCTCCACAGCGCACCGGGCGACGCCAGCTCGAGCTGCATCATCACGCCACCGAACAGCCCGATCAGCACGGCGATCAGCGCACCGCCGAGCTGTGCTTTCGCGACGTGCGCGGCGACGGGCGGCTCGTCCATCTCGCGCAACATACGCTACCCTCGTGCCATGCGGCCACCCTCGGTCGTCCGGTGATCGAGATCCACGACCAGCGCGTCGAGCTGATCGATGCCGACGCGATCTTGCTCCCCGTCGACGGCGCGCTGTGCAGGCTCGGCGGTGCGGTCGCCTCGGCCTTGCGGGCTGCCCTCCCTCCCGGCGAGCGCGCCGACGAGATCGAGTACGTCGAGCATGCTCTCTCGTCGCTGCGTCCGCTCGCCCATCCGCAGGCGCGCGCGATCGACGGCGTCGCGCGGTGGAAGCACATCATCGTCAGCGCCGCATATCCCCACGATGTCGACGACACGACGTTCTCTCCCGACGCTTGCGCGAGGATGCTGCGCGCCGCCCTGCCCCACGCGATCGCCGCGGTCGACGAGCTCGGTCTCACCACGCTCGCTGCGACGTTGATCGGCACGCAGTACCGGATGCCCGTCGATCTCGCGGTGCGCGCCTTCGTCGACGGTGTGGCCGCGGCGAATCCGCGGATCACCGTGCGGTGGTCGCTCCCCGACGCCACGCATCGCGAGCTCGCGCGCGCCCGGCTCGCACGTTAACGAGCGAGGAACTGCTCGAGCAGCGGCAACCGATCGTTGCCCCAGAACATGACGTCGCCGACGTAGAGCGTGGGAGCACCGAACGCGCCGCGCTTGACCGCCTCGTCGGTGGTGGCGCGGAGGTGATCCTTCGTCTCCTGCGCGTCGATCGCGCCGACCGCGTCGACACCACACGCCGCCGCGGCAGCCGCGAGCACGGCATCGCTCGTCGGATCCTGATCCTCGGCCCAGTACGCGTGGAACAGCGACAGCGCCGCCGGCGCGACCTTCGACGGATCCGCGCGCTCGACCGCGGCGAGGAACCGCTGCGCGCGCAGCGTGACCACCGGGAACCGGCTCGGCATCCTCAGCGGGATCCCGTAGTGCGCGGACCACAGCTGCATGTCCGCCATCATCCACTTCGCCTTCGCGGGCAGCCGCGCCGGCATCTCGTTGCCCGAGGCCTTGAACACCGCACCGAGGAGAAATGGCCGCCAGCGAACCGGCACGCCGGTGCGCTGCGCGACACCCGCCATCTGCGTCGCAGCGAGGTAGCTGTACGACGAGCCGATGTCGAAGAAGAATTCGATCTCGCGGCTCATGGCTCGTGCTGCGCGAGCTCGCGGATCGCCGCCGCGATCGTGCCCTTCTGCGGGACGCTCGCCGTCTCGAGCGCATCCGCGAGGCCGATGCCCGGCAGGTGCGCACCGGCGACCAGCTTCGGCGGCGCGTGCAGCTCGTAGAACAGCTCCTCGATGATCCGGCGGATCAGGTGCTCGCCGAAGTTCGTGATCTCGGTGTCCTCGTTGACGCAGAGCACGCGGTTGGTCTTGCGAACGCTGGTGACGATCGCCTCCCAGTCGTACGGGTGCAGCGTGCGGAGATCGATCACCTCGGTGTCGATGCCCTCGCCCGCGAGCTCCTCGGCGGCGGCCAGGCACATCGGCACGTTGCGGCCGTAGCTCAGCACCGTGACGTGCGTGCCCTCGCGCATCACGCGGCTCTTGCCGATCGGGACGTAGTACTCCTCGATCTGCGGCCACTGCGGCGCCCACGCGCTGCGATCGCCGAGCGGCGCATCGATCATGCCGTTGAGCACGCGATCGTCGCCGGGCGCACCCGGGATGTTCTCGTCGGGCTTGCTCTTCATGCGGAGCAGCGCCTTCGGCGCGAGGTACATCACCGGGTTCGGATCCTGGATCGCGGACAGCATCAGGCCGTATGCGTCGAGTGGCGTCGACGGCATCACGATCTTCCAGCCCGGGATCCGGGTGGCCGTGGCATCGAACGAGTGCGAGTGATAGATGCTGCCGCGGATGCCGGCGCCGACCGGCGTCATCAGCACCATCGGCACGTTCCAGTCACCGCCCGACGACCAGTACGTGTTGCCGGCGACCTTGAGCAGGTCGATCGTGTTGAAGGCGTAATCGCAGAACTGGATCTCGGCGACGGGCTTCTTGCCCGCGAGCGCGAGACCGATCGCGGTGCCGACGATGCCGCGCTCGTCGAGCGGCGTGTTCCACGCGGTCTTGAGGCCCTGCGTGCCGGTGAACACGCCACCGAGCGGTGGACCGACGTCCTCGCCGAAGATATCGGTGACACCGAGCCGCGACTCGCCGACGTGCAGCGCGAGCCGGATCGCCTGGATCATGGTCGGCATTACGACTCCTCACCGACAAGGTTGCGATCCGCGAACACGTAGTCGAACGCCGACTCGGGCGTGGGCATCGGCTCCTCGAGGACCTTCTGGCTCGCCTCGAGCAGCTCCTGCGTGTACTGCTTGCGCAGCTGATCGATCTGGGCGCGCGTCATCAGCCGGCGCTCCTCGAGCCGGTTCTCGAACTCGGTGACGCAATCGATCTCGCCCTTGACGAGGTTCGCGCCGCTCGCCGACGAGTGGCCGCGGAGCCGCGACACCATCGCCTCGAGCAAGTACGGCTTGCGCTCGGTGCGCACGTAATCGATCGCCTTGGTGAGCGCCGCGTACGACGCCTCGGGGTCGTTGCCGTCGACCACGGCGACTGGCATCCCGAAGGCGCGGCCGCGCTCGGAGATCTGGTCGTAGCCGTGCTGGCCCGCGTAGCTGGTGGAGATGCCCCACCGGTTGTTGGTGACGATCATCAGCAGCGGCAGCTCGTTGCCCTTGCGCGACGACCACACCAGCGCGGTGGCGAAATCGCCCTCGGCCGTGCCGGCGTCGCCGCCCTGGACGATCGTGATCCCCTTGCTGCCCTCGCGCTGCGCGCGCGCCGTGCCGATCGCGATCGAGTACTGGATCTCGATCGGTGACGTCACCGGCACCACGTTCCACTTCCGCACCGAGTAGTGGCCCGCGAAGTTGCGGCCCTTCGAGTACGGGTCGGTGGCGGTGTTCTTCATCTGCCGCAGCGAATCCACCGGATCCGCGCCCATCGCGAGCAGCGTGGCGCTCGATCGATAGTGGAGATGCAGGTAATCGTGCTGCAGCCCCTGGCCCTTGTTGGCCAGCAGGCCGAGCGGCACGTTGAACGCTTCCTCGCCGGGACCACCGATCCAGAAGAACCCGTCACCTTGCTTGTACATGGTGATCAGGCGCTCCTCGAGGAGGCGGGAGCGGAGCATCAGGTCGTAGACCCGCAGAGCAAGCTCGGCGGGCAGGCGATTATTCGGCGCGATGGCGGTCACGCTCATCGCGGCCGTTATCGCATACCCGACTTCGAACGCACCCTTTGGAATGAATTTTTTGACGACGTTCGACGCAGTGAGCCAACAACGATCTCCGACCTTCGCGCTCGACGCGAAGAGATGATCGCTACTTGATCAGCCCGGCGCTGCGCACGTTGTTCGCGCGGCACCAGTGACCGAGCTCGGTCTTGAGCTCCTTGTCGAGGCCTTCGGGCAGCGCGTACGTGCGACCGCCGTAGAAGATGCCGCGCGTCCACATCGTCACCTTGATCGCCTTGAACTGCGGCGGTTCCATCACCATCGAGCCGGGCATGTTCTGCACGGCCTGGAACAGCATCGGCTCGTCGATCACCGGCGCCGCCTGACCGGGCGTGGGTGCTGCCATCGCGGCGATCACGCCACCGACGATGCCGCCGAGACCGCGGCCGAGCGCGACGCCGAGCCCGCCCTTCTGGCTCTCGCAGAGGAAGAACAGCCGCGCGGGCGCGATGAACATCTGCCCGGTGAGGCGAGTCAGTCGCTGCTGCATCACGATCGGGAACGGCCGGATCGGCGGCGGCGCGTAGTGGCCCGCCGGCGTGTACTGACCTTGTTGCGGCGGCTGCGCGTAGCCGGCTTGCGGACCTTGCGGATAGCCCTGCTGCGGTTGCGGATAGCCCGGCGGCCCTGCCTGTGGACCTTGCGGATACTGCTGCCCCTGCATCTGCGGCGGCGGCCCCGCTTGCGGCCCTTGCGGATAGTTCGGTTGCGAGTAGTCCTGCTGCGGATAGCCGGGCTGCTGCGGTGCGCCCTGCTGCGGATAGCCTTGTTGCGGCGCGCCCTGTTGCGGATACGGCTGCGAGCCCTGTTGCGGATAGCCTTGCTGCGGCGCGCCCTGTTGCAGATACGGCTGCGAGCCCTGCTGCGGATAGCCCTGCTGCTGCGCGCCCTGCTGCGGATAGCCCTGCTGCGGCGCGCTCGCTTGCTGGTATCCCGCGTGTGGCTGTCCCTGCTGCGGATAGGCTTGCTGGTAGTTGCCCTGCTGCGGGTAACCGCCGTGCGGAGTGGCGGCGGTTACCGGCTGACCGCACGCACCACAGAACCCGGTGCCAGGAGCGAGCGCTGTGTTGCAGTGGGGGCAGTTCATGCGGCGCGAATCATCTCACGTCCGCTCGATCGAGATCGGCGCGATACCGGCTCAGAAAAACTACCGTCTGATCCGCGCCGCGACCTCGGCGAGCTCGACCATCGTGTGCACGCGACGCACGCGCGCCGGCAGCTTGCCGAGCCCACTCGCCTGCTGGCCGCCGACGACGACGGTGATCGACGACGGCAGCGACTCGTACCAGGTCTTCAGCGACTTCGCGCGCGCGGGAGCGAGCGCCGTGCTGATGCTCGTCCACACCAGCTTCGGTGCGTGCTCGGTGACCGCCGCCGACAGCGCGTGAACCGGCGTGTCGGGTCCGAGGTTGATCGCACGCAGCCCCGCCTCGGTCAGCGTCATCGCGGCGAGCTGGGTCGGCAGCAGGTACGGATCGCCGGGTGGCCCACCACCGAGCGCGACCGGTGCGTTCGCCGGCGGTGCATCGATCAGGCTGCGCAGCTGCGCGACCGCGTGCAGGCAGACGTCGGTGCCGCGATGCTCGACGAACACGCCCGCGTCCTCGTGACGCCACAGCTCGCCGAGCGCGTGCATCGCCTCGCGGATCGGCCCGTCGGAGAGCTCGGCGATCGTCGCACCCTCGAGGTAGCGCGCGGTCAGCCAGCCGCGTGCGCCGAGGCTGTTGCCCGACGTCAGGTATCCGAGCAGCCGATCGGTCCGCCCGGCGGAGACCTCCGGCAGATCGAGGATCTCGGGCTTGACCAGCGGTGTGCCGGTCGCGCGGATGAAGCGCATCGCCTCGGCCAGCTCGATCCGGCGATGGCCGCCCTCGGTGCGAGAAGCCTGGATCTTGCCCGCGTCGACCCAGCGCTTGAGCGACGATTCGCTGACGCCGAGGGCATCGGCGAGCTCGCGAGTCGAGAGCAAGCGCATGGGCCGTACGATGCCTCGCTCCCGACCCGCGTTACAGCCGCCTTGACATGAACGTTTTATCGTTCATCTTGTACGGTATGAACGTTTTGAACGATTCGCCGTCCACGGCGCCCAGAGAACCGGTCACGTTCCATCCGGCCGACCGCAGCTTCGTGTTCGCGGTGGCCCGGCGGTTCGTGCGCAGCGCCGACGAGGCCGAGGACATCACCCAGGACGCGCTGCTCCTCGCCTACCGCCACCGCGAGGCGTTCCGCGGCACGTCGCGCTACCGGACGTGGCTGTACCGGATCGCCGCGACCACCGCGCTCGGCCACTTGCGGCGCCAGCGCCGATCGCGCGTCCGGCTCGAGGGCGAGACCTCGGTGATCGACCGCGCGATCGATCCTGCGAAGAGTTCGGAGGCGCTGATCGCCGAGGCCGAGGAGCACGCGATCGTCCGCCGCGCGCTGACCGAGCTACCACCGAGTTATCAGCGGATCCTGCTCGCGCGCACCCGCGATACCGAGGTCGCGGTCGCCAAGGAGCTCGGGCTCACCGTCGGCAACGTCAAGATCCGCGCGCACCGTGCACGCAAGCAGCTGCGCGCCACGCTCGATCGGATGCAGGCGGCGGCATGACCGGACTCCCTCACATCGCGGTTCGCCATCACGTCGTGGCCCTGATCGCGTGTCTGGCGATCTCCGCGCTGCCGGGCGTCGTCGGCTCGGCGTTCGAGCCTGATGCCTGGTACGCGGCGGTCGAGAAGTCGAGCCTCACGCCACCGGGCTGGGTGTTCCCGATCGTGTGGACCGCGCTCTATCTCTCGATCGGGATCGCGCTCTATCTCTACCGGCTCCACGCCACCGATCGGCGTGCCCTGGTGGTGTTCGCGATCCAGCTCGTGCTCAACGGTGCGTGGTCGTGGTTGTTCTTCGGCCTGCACGAGCCCGGGCTCGCGCTGATCGATATCGCGCTGCTCTGGCTCTCGATCATCGGCACGATGGTGCTGTTCTCGCGAGCCAGCCGGGTGGCGGCGGTCTTGCTGGTGCCCTACCTCGCGTGGGTGTCGTTTGCGAGCTACCTGAACTTCGCGATCTGGCGCGCCAACTAAGGGCTATCCAGCGACGGGCAGTGGGTCGCGAACAGATGCCCGGCGATCGTCCCGTTCTCGAACTCGAGATCGACATCGAGCGCGACGTGCTCGTTCGGGCTCGCCGCCACCGCGCGCACGATCACCGTGCTGGCCTGCGCCCCGAGCTCGCCGCCGAGCAGATCGCCGACGAAGTCGAGCACGTTGCCGCTGGAGATCGTCGGCGCCGGACCGTTCGGCGGCGCCACCTTGCCCATCACGAGCGTGTAATCCGGCGTTGGCGAGGTCTCCGACGGACAGCTCATGTCGCCACCGAGGTACGCCTCGACGTGCAGCGTGCCATCGCTGTTGTTGCCGAACACCGCGTGATCGAGCGTGCGGACGACCAGGAACTCCGCGCGCAGCGCCGTCTCCGCGCACTCGCCCGTGCACGTCGTCGGGAGTCCCGAATCTTCCGGGGTGGGAGGTCCATCGGCCGGCGACGGATCGTCGGCGCGACAGGCGACGAGCGCGAGCACGAGCCAGCGGTGCATGACGGCACCGTAACACCTGCCCCCGAGAGAGATCACTGGCTAGTCGGCTGGCCAGGGAGTGGTCTCGCACCGACGGGGCGTGTGCTCTCGGGTCCGGCGCGCCAACCCTTCGACACCACAAAAGTCCAGCCTGGTACGACGCGTGCTCCTCGACGCACCATGCGTCTCGTGGTGATTGCAGTCTTCCTCGTCGGGTTCACGTTCGGGTCCGCCAGCGCCGAGCGCGGTGCACGAGGCAAGGTCGACTGGAGTCAGTACCTCGAGAAACCCGGCGACCGCGTCCCGAAGAAGGCCACCCCCTCGGTGGCCGCCGACTCCGGGAAGAAGGTCAAGAAACCGCGCGCGGCAGCGAAGCGCCCTGCAAAGGCGAACGCGAAGCGCAAGGTCGGTCGCCGGCGCTAATGGAGCGGGAAGTCGATCAGCACCTGATCGACACCGCCGCTCTCGGTGTGGCAGTCGCGGCAGATCTCGACGCCGCGCCCCTCGTACGCCGCCTTCGCACGAGGCGCCGTGGAAAGGATCTCGTACCAGTACCAGTTCTTCCCGATCGCACTGTCGGCCGCCGTCTTCACGCTGACGGCCCAGCCGACATGCTTGCCGCCCTGGAACAGCTCCTTCACCGCCGCCGCACCCTGCGGATGTGCCTTCGCCTTCGCGCGCAGCGAGCCATCGAGTGCCGGTGACAGAAAGGTGATCACGCCCTCGGCGTGTGGCCCGCTCGACGGATGCTGCGCCGATTCGTGCGGCCACGTGCGGTAGCTCCTGGCGATCAACCACGCCTGGAGCTCGCCCGGCGTCGTCGGTACCACCGCCGTCGCCGCCTGCTCGACCACGCGCACGAAGTCGTTCATCGACTCCATGTCGTGGGTCGTGGCCACCTTCGGACCGCGACCCAGCGGCGTCTGGTCGGGGGCGGTGACCCGTTGCGGTGGCGGCTGTTCGCATGCAACGAGCGCGACCACGGCGAGCAACCTCATCGATTCGAGCCTACTATCGCTCGGTGACCGAGAGCGGCCGCAGGCGTGCGTTTGTCGCCGCGCTCGTCGTCTACTGGATCCTGCTGTTCATCGCGACGCACTACCCGCGCGTCCGCATCCCCGGCGAGCTCCCGCACAGCGACAAGCTCGTGCACTTCGCCGCGTTCGGGCTGCTCGCGCTGGTGTTCTGGTTCGCGATGCGGCCACGCGTGTGGGTCGCCGCCGCGATCTTGATCCCCTACGCCGGGCTCGACGAGTGGCTCCAGCAGTACGTCGGGCGATTCACCGACCTGATGGACTTCATCGCCAACACCGCGGGCATCGTCGCGGTCCTCGCCGCGCTCGAGCTTCACAGGCGCTGGCGCGCGCTCAGAACGTGAACATCCGGTTGGTCTTGTCGTTGCGCAGATCCTTCGACGGCGTCTCGCTCTGCGTCGCGGTCCGCTCGCGCGGATGCGACTTCTCGTAGCGCACGAACGCGTACGGCTGATCGATCTTCTTGATCTGCCACGGCGGCGACTTCTCGACGACGAACGGCCCCTTCACGTGGTTGCCGCGATACCAGCTCGCATCGTGGAACAACCAGTACGAGCCGGCTGCGAAGAACAGCGGCTTGTCGGCATCGGCGACGACGCGAACGTCGGGGTCGACGGGAATCAGCGCATTCGAGACAACCGTGATGTTGCCGCGATACTCGGGCTGATGAGCACACGCGGCGAGTAACAGGGCAAACAGCACGTTCCGCATGGCTGCTGGTTCTTCACCATGCGTGCCACGTCCGATTCTCGCGCACTTGCCTCCCCGTCCGCCGTGCCGATCCGCGCAGCGAGTCGACACGACGCAGCGCTGCCCTGCGACCACCCGACGCATCCGCGATCACGGATCACGCGCGTGCTCGTCACTCGTCTCGAGCGTCCCGCGGCGAAGCGCGGGAATGCGCGGTGCGCTCGGTCTCAGGGGTCGCGCGCCGGCGAAGCGCGGGAATGCGCGGTGCGCTCGGTCTCAGGGGTCGCGGGCCGGAGAAGCGCGGGAATGCGCGGTGCGGTCGGCGCAGTCGGGACACGCGTTCACCTCGCGCGTGACCGCGGTGCCATGACCGCCGGGATCGTCGACCCACTTGCCCTTGGTCGCCGGCGGGACCGGCGGTCGCCAGTGCGCTCGGTCGCGGCGCGGATACTCGATCTCGCGCGTCTCGACGACGATTCGATTACAGGGCGTGCTTGCAGGAACGGTGGAACCACACAGATCGCATCGGAACATTCACTCGCAGCCGGTGTTGTGATCCCGGAGGTGGCTGACGCCTCGCGGGTGCGTTGTTATGAGACCTCGCGCGCGCTCGCGCAAGCGGCTACGGATCCTCGGCCACGTACACCACACCCGCCCAGGTATGGAGATAGCGGTTGCGGGTGTCGCCCGGGTGGGGATCGAGCTTCTTGGTCTTCTTGGTGACGAAGTCCAAGATCTCGCCGCCCATGCCTGCGGTGATCGCGACGGTGATGCGCTCGTCGTCGAGAAACGCGATGCCGCGAATGCGTAGCGGCTCGCCCTCGGGCTCGATGAAGGTATCTGGATAGTGCGAGCTCTCGATCACGCGAAGCTGGTTGCCCTCGATGCCGGCGATCGTCACGCTCTGGTGCGTCGCCCACGCGATCGACTTGCCGTTCGGCGAAGCCGCGAGGAACGGCGACTCGTTCTGCGCGTACAGCGCCTCGAGCTCGAGCTGCGCGAGATCGAGCAGGAACAGATTGCGCTCGCCCGCGCACACGAACCGGCGACCGCCGAGCGCCGCGATCGCGACCAGCTGCTCGGCCGACTCCGGGATGTCGAACAGCTGTCCGGCTTCCCACCGCGCGAGCCGGCGATCCTCGGCGAGGATCACGAGCGTGCCGTCAGCGGGATCCGCCGCCGCGGCGAAGGCGCCCTCCACGGCGATGCGCTCGATGTTGTCGCCGACGCTCCACACCGCGTCCTCGCCGATCACGAACCAGCGATCGTGCGTCGCGAGTAGCGACCGCGGCCGCCCCGTGATCAACAGCCCGCCGCGGGCGTTCGCCCCCGTGCTCAGCTCGAGCTGGTGCAACACGCCGCGCTGGTCGAGCACGCCCACGCGATCGCCGCGCACCGCGATCGCGATCCCCGGCTGCGGCACCTTGAACGATGGAATGTCGAGGTTCCAGAACCGCACCGCATCGGCGGCGCAGTTGATCACGATGTCGCCAACGCCGGCGGTGATCGGCCGTGATGCAGCGCCGTGATGATCGAGGATCCGTACCGGTGGAGCCGGTGGCTCCGTCGCCGCGTCCACCGCTCGCCACGCCAGCGCCGCGAGCTGCTCCGGCGTCACCCGCCGTAGCGTGGCGTGCTCCTGCCGGAACAGGATCAGCGAGCCATCGCTCGCCGCGCCCGCGATCTCGTACTCGGCCATGATCGGTGCGAGCTCGGCGATCTCGCAGTCCGTCGGGTCGTACAGCAACCATCCGCCGTCGCTATCCACGATCACCGCGCCGGTCGGGCCGGCCATCACCGAGTGAACGCCAATGCCCGGCAGATGCTCGCGCACGTGATCGATGTGAATCTCGACGAGCTGCGTCCCTTGCAGCGCGAACAATCCACCCTCGCTCGTCGGCACCGGCGGACCGCGATCGCGCCCGAGCGTCACCGGCGCCGCGCAGTAGTCGACGAAGTGATCGGTCATCGGCATGTACAGCCGCCCCTGCCAGACCAGGATGTAGCCGCTGTGCATCGACACGCATGGCGCCACGAACGTCGACGCCGCCTCCGCGAGCGTCTTCTCGATCGCCGGCAGCGACGGATCCTCGGCCCACACACCCGCTCGCCACACCCACGGACGTCGATGCCCGCCGAGGCCGCAATACCGCGGCACCACCACCGGCAACGGTCCACACAGCGCGAAGCTCTCGATCCGGTGCCAGCTCTCGGACTCACGTGCCCGGGTCGCCTCGTCGAGCTCGCCGAGAAACGGCGAGAAGTCGCGAAACGGCATCGGGTCCGGATCGTCGCGCAGCGGCTCCTCCGCGCAGATCGTCTCGAACAGCTTCAGGGTCCAGCGCTGCCGGCCCGGGTCGACGGTCGTGTACACCAGCCATGCTCCGTCGAGCTTGCCGCCGCGCGTCTGCCGCGCCGCGAAGCGCACCGGCCAGTCGCGCCTCACCTGGCGTGGTGGCCACTGGTTCGCGTCGACGAACACCGAGTGCGTGTCCGTCGAGTACACCAGCTCCCCGTGATCGCGCGCGATCAGGCGCAGATCCGCGAGCCCGAGGTTGTAGGTGTCGGCCATCAGCGTGGTGGAAACAGCACGCCATGGTCGCACGACCAGTACAAGCCCGAGAGGTGCAGGAGGGATGTCCACTCAGCGGGGTGGAAACAGCACGCAGCGCACCGCCGGCCACCGTTCACACGCCTCCACGATCGCTGGCCGCACGTCCTCCCAGCGCAGCCCACCCAGCCCGCACCCGAGTGCGGGGATCGCAATCGACCGGATGCCGCGCCGCTCGACCTGGTCCACCAGATCGACGAGCCCGCTCTTCACATCGGCGAGCGTGCTCGCACCTCTCCAGTGCCGCTTGGTCGGAAAGTTGATGATCCAGCGCGGCGCGTCCGCGCGCTCGACCACGAACATCTTGCCGATCGCCACCGCGCCGGCGTCGCACGCCCGCTTGTACGCGGCGAAGTTGTCGGGAAACCGCTTCTTGAACGCGAGTGCCAGGCCCTTGCCCATCACACCGGCGCAGTTGACCGCGTTGACCACCGCGTCGGTACTCGCAGCAAACAGGTCACCACTCGACTCCTCGATCACGACGTCGTTGTGCCGTCGATGACGATCCGTCGCAACCCGCGTCGCCACCAAACCTGACAGCTGTCTGACGACTATCCCGATGTCTTGCTTGTCGGCCGACGAGTCGCGATCCGCGTCGTTCCTGATCGTCTCTTGACGACTGCCCGTTCGGCTCGGCGCTCGCGCCGCTCGGTGCCGTCCACGCCCGCGAGCACGTTCGAGCACCTTCAGATCCTGGAGGCTGGCGAAAGCCGACCGCTTGTTCCGTTCGGATGGCTGGTCACGAATCGGCAACGGCCGTCGCCTTCGCGACGTGTGCCGTCGTCGATCCACTGGAAGTGACATCGCGCGGGGTGCGGAGGCCGCGTACATTCGCGGCATGGACTTCGTGTTCATGCTGACGCGCGCCGACCGCACGGTCGCCGATGCGCTCGACGTGCTCGACGACGTTCGCTCGCTCGGCCTCCGCCACATCGGCTTCAAGGATGTCGGCATCGAGCCGGCCGCCGCGCACGCGCTGCATCGCAAGATCAAGGAGCTCGGCGCGACCAGCTATCTCGAGGTGGTCAGCACGTCGCAGGAGACCGCCCTGCAGTCGGCGAGAGTCGCGCGCGAGCTCGGCGTCGATCGCCTGCTCGGCGGCACGCAGATCGAAGAGACGCTGGCGATCCTCGCCAACACGGGCGTGCAGTACCTGCCGTTTCCGGGCACGCCGTTCGATCACCCGACGAAGCTGCGCGGCTCGCCCTCGCAGATCGCCGCCGATTGTCGGCGCGCGCGCTCGCTCGGCGCCGCCGGTGTCGACCTGCTCGCCTATCGCGCGACCGATGCGGATCCGATCGAGCTCGTCCGCGCCGCGCGCGATGCGCTCGATGGCGGCACGCTGCTCGTCGCCGGGGGCGTCTGCAAGCCGGACCAGATCCGCGCACTCGCCGGAGCCGGCGCAAATGCCTTCACCGTCGGATCGGCGGCGTTCGATGGCTCGTTTGCGCCGCACGTCGGCTCGCTGCGCTCTCAGCTGAAAGCAGTCCTCGATGCCTGCGCTTGATGCGACCCAGCACTCCTCGATGCCTGCGGCTGATGCGCCCCAGCACTCCTCGCTGCCTGCGCCTGATGCGCCACAGCGCTCCTCGATGCCTGCGCCTGATGCGCCCCAGCACTCCTCGATGCCTGCGGCTGATGCGCCCCAGCACCCCTCTATGCCTGCGGCTGATGCGCCACAGCGCTCCTCGATGCCTGCGGCTGATGCGCCCCAGCTCTCCTCGATGCCTGCGGCTGACGCGACCCAGTTCTCCTCGATGCCCAGGGGAGCGCCGCAAGTGCGCGCTTCGCAGCAGTCCGCTGTCCGTACTTCGGACGTTCTCGATTTCGCGACGTTAGCGACCTCCACCTCGAGGTCTCTTTTCGGCGAGATGTCTAGACCGTCTAGACCGTCTAGACATCTCGCCAAGAAGAGACCTCGTAGGGGAGCGCCGCAAGTGCGCGGATCGCGAACGAGCGGGTGGTGGCGGTCGATCGCCCGCTTGCGCGAGACCACCGCCGGCGGGGATGGCGTGCACGGCATCGCTGCTGCCATCGCATCGCGTGGAAGCGATCGTTCCCGTGGTGGTTTACATCGGGCGATCGTCGCCGTCCTCGGTCAACCGCTGCGGGTTGCTCTCGGCGAACACGCTGGTCGACCAGCTCTGTCTGATCACGCAGAAGCCGGAAGGCCCGCCAACCATGGCTGGCCCCGGAGCTCTCGCGATCGGGCACCGTCCCCAGTTCTCGAGCAGCGGACTTCGGTCTCTCTGGCTGCGCCGCCAGCACCGATTACCCGGAGGACGGTTACTGGCCGCCGTATCTCGAGGTGGGGACTCGATGTCTGCTGATCCGATCGCGCTCTTGCTCGCGGGTCAGTACCCGGATCCCGAGTCTGGCGAGCTGCTGGCGGCCGAGTCGCGTGCGGTGGTGATCGAGGATTCGCTCGCCGGTCACGAGGTCGATCTGATCGCGGCGCTCGGAGCTGGCCGGCGCGTCGCGGTGGTCTCCGATCGCACGACGCACGCGATCCTCGGCGCGCGCATCGAGTGCGCACTCGCGCGGTTCACCGTGCAGTCGATCGTGCTCGATGCACCGCGCGCCGACGATGCCACCGTCGATCGTCTCGTCGCCGCGCTCGCGCCGGGGACCGATCTCGTCGTCGCGGTGGGATCCGGCACGCTCAACGACCTCACCAAGCTGGCCGCGTTTCGCCACGGCTGCCCGCAGGCGGTGTTCGCGACCGCGCCGTCGATGAACGGCTACTGCTCGGTGTCGGCGTCGATCACGAGCGGCGGGATCAAGACCTCGTATCGCACGCGCACCCCGCTCGGCGTGTACTTCGATCTGAAGATCCTCGCCGCGGCACCGGCGCGGCTGATCGGTGCCGGCCTCGGCGACAGCGCGTGTCGTCCGACGGCGCAGGCCGACTGGTTGCTCTCGCACCTCGTGCTCGACACGCCCTATCGCGAGACCCCGTTCGCGCTGCTCGCCGCCGACGAGCGCGACCTGTTCACGAGCACACCGGCGTTGCTCTCCGGCGACCTCGCGACCATGCGCCACCTCGTGCGCATCCTCGTGCTGTCGGGCTTCGGCATGACGATCTGCAACGGCTCGTATCCGGCGAGCCAGGGCGAGCACCTGATCAGCCACTACGTCGACATGATGCGACCCGCGTCGATCGCGCCGCGATTCCACGGCGAGCAGATCGCCGTGTGCACGGCGCACATGGTCGGCATCCAGGAGCGGCTGCTCGATCGCGATCGGCCGCCTCGCCTCCACACCGCACTGATCGATCGCGAGGCGGTGATCGCGCATTTCGGCCCGATCGTCGGCGAGACCTGCTGGCGCGAGCTCGAGCACAAGCGCTTCGCCGGGCCGCGTCTCGATGCGCTCAACGCACGCCTCACCTCGCAGTGGGACGCGATCCGCACGCGGATCAGCGCGATCCACGTCGACGCCGCCACGCTGCGTGCCGCACTCGTCGCCGCCGGCGCGCCGGTCCAGCCGGCCGACCTCGCGTGGCCCGCGGATCTGTGGGCGAACGCGACCACGCACGCGCGAGAGATCCGCAACCGCTACACGTTCCTCGACCTGTCCGCCGACAGCGACTGATCAGAGCCGCGCTCGCGCCGACAGCGCTCGACGTCGCCGACCACCACCAACACATTCGAGCTCGAGCTCGCCGTTAGCCTCCCATGCGCCCGGCCTGCCCCGCGGCCAGAGCCACGAAGCGCGTCGCACTCGACTAACCATCCCGATGCGCGCTTCGCGCTGGACTCGCCGCGCCCACCGACAGCACCGATGCGCATCCGCGCGGTTGATCGTGCAGCCACACTGGACTCGCCGCTCCCACCGACGGCCACCGATGCGCATCCGCTCGGCCGATCGTGCAGCCGCGCCCCACCGACAGCACCGATGCGCATCCGCGCGGCTGATCGTGCAGCCGCGCCACCGACAGCACCTATGCGCATCCGCGCCGGCTGATCGTGCAGCCGCGCCACCGACAGCACCGATGCGCATCCGCGCCGGGCTGATCGTGCAGCCTCGACTCGCCGCGCCCGACGGCCACCGATGCGCATCCGCGCCGGCTGATCGTGCAGCCACGTGCGCGATGACAATCGACCCGTGGGGAGCGCCGTTCCCATCACCAGGTGGGCAGCCGCAACCACGGGCGGGCGCAACTCTCGTCGACGCTCGGGCAACCGCGCGGACTCTCGCCGACCACGGCAGCCGCTCGTCACCGGGCAGGTGGCGCGGACCTTGTAGGTGCGCGGGTCGTGCTCGAGCGTGTCCGCCGCCTCCTCGGTCCCGTGTTGGCCCTCACCATTGTTGCGTGCGGTACCGAGGAGGACGAATTCGACGATGCCGATCAGCTCGACGAGCTGAACGACCTGGCGGGCGGCAAGGCCGACGGCGCCACGTGGGAGAGCATCGGTAACGGCGTCGTCTACCAGCGAGTCAACGCCGGCAACGCGATCGTGATCGCGTACGGCGGTTACACCGCGCGCCTCGTTCATTCGGCGAGCTGGGCGACCGAGCTGGTGAACGAGAAGCTCGGCGCCGAGGGCGTCGGCCACATCTACGCCGTCAAAGGCCCCGCGCAGGCGAGCTACGCCGCGCGCGAGATCGGCAACAGCAAGCTCCGCGCGCACCTCGCCACGCTCGCCGACGATCCATTTGTCGATCCCCTCGACGGCCCGGACGGAATTGCCGGTACCGCCGACGACAGAAATCCCGGCGCCGATGGCGTTCTTGGCACCGCGGATGATCCCCCAGCGAC
>JAEYYY010000365.1 GCA_023430775.1 Pseudomonadota bacterium | reverse complement strand
GCGCCACCCGCCGCGCTCACGGCGTGCACCGGCTCCGTCCCGACACCGTGCTCGTCATGCTCGGCATCAACGATCTGATCGGCGGGCGCGCACCGGAGGACTGCGTGGCCGACATGCGGCAGCTCCGCGACCGGCTGCGCGCTGGTGCACCGCGCGCACGCCTGATCATCCAGAGCGTGCTTCCGGTCGGCCCTTCCCTGAAGCGACTCACCCCGAAGATCGCCGAGTTCAATCGCGGGCTCGCCGCGCTGTGCGCCGACGGGGGCTGCACGTACCTCGATGTCGCCGGCGGTTTTTCCGAAGCCGGCTTGTCGAAGGATGACCTGCACCTCAGCGCCGAGGGCTACCGGAGCTGGGCCGCCATCCTCGATCGCGAGGTCGCCGCGATCGCGCGCCGCTAACGCCGCCGGCGGCGCGCGTACTCCCAGTGCCACGGCTCGCCGGCGACGGTGCGGCGGAAGCCGAACCCGCGCGCGTGGCGATTCAACCAGGCGAGCGTGTCGGCGTCGTGGATCACGAGATCGAGCGCGTGCCCGGACTGGTGCCGCGAGTGACCGGGGCGTGCGGCGCGATTGCCGCGGCCCGCGCGCCAGCGAGCGTAGAGCGCGGCCTGGCGGTCGTGGCTGCGATATCCGCTCCAGATCTCGAGCTCGATGCCATCGCGCGCGGCTGCTTCCTGCATGTCGAGAAACGCGCGCGCCGTCGCGTGCTCGACCTCGGCCCAGCCGATGCGGACCACGCGCAGCGTCGTCGGCTTGCCGTTGATGTACCCGGTGACCTTGCGCGAGTCCGCCGTCGCGAGCCCACACAGCAGGCACAACATCGCGATCACCCGCATCGCGGCAGCATGCGGTACGCGCCGGTCGCGCGCCATCAGAGAAACCGCGAGCTCAGCGCCGTCGCCACAACAGAGCCGCGACGATCAGGAGCACGATCGCAGGCACCAGCAACGGCCACGCGCGGGGCACGAAGCCGGTCGTGTGCGAGAACGCGGTCTGGTGCTCGACGCGCAGCTGCGGCGCGGCACCGGCTTCGATCGCCGTCGCGAGCTCGAACGCGGTCTCGCTGTCGGTCGTCAGGTGCACGCGGTCGCTGCCGATCGCCTCGGCGGGTACGACACCTTTGATCCGGCCATCGAACACGACCGCGAGCTTGTCGGGCATCGCGGTCTCCGCGCGCGGCTGACGAAGCTGGATCGCGACACCGGTGGCGTCGGTGTCGGCGCCGCGGATCGCGCTGCCTGCGACGACCAGCTGCGCCGGCTCCAGCGTGCGGAGCTCGACGGTGCCCCTGCGCTCGAGCAGCGCGGCGATCTGGCTCGCCAGCTCCGGATCGGTGGTCCCGACCTCGACGACCAGCCGATCGCCCGCCGGGATGATGCGTGTCCCGAGCGTGTCATCGATCCGTTCCTCGACGATCCGGGTGACCAGCTGTCGCGTGACATCGTCGACCGGTCCCTCGATCGCGACGGACATCCGCGTGCCACTCGCCGGGTGTGGCGACGACACACCGCGGATGACGCCGAACGCCGCCAGACCGAGCGCGGTCGCGATCACGGGGAGGGAGGCCAGCCGGCGTGCGGTCATCGCCATGTGCCCGCCATCATAGGCCCGAGCGAGCCAGCTTGTGGTTCTCGATCGAGATGCTTAGATCGAGCGCCGTGCCGTCATCAGGGGAAGCGAATCTGGAAGCAACGGTTTCCGAGCTCGCGGCATCGCTGCGGCGCTCGATCTCGTTCGACAAGGGGTGGGTGATCCAGAAGTGTCCGCTCTGCGAGGTCGAGCTGCGCTTGCACGAATCGCGCGCGCGCGATGTCGACGAGCTCGTCCAGGAGCTGTTCGGCTTCTACGATGCCCATCGCTGCACGCGGCAACCCGACGAGGACATGTACCAGCGCGCCGAGCGCGCGTCGGTGGAGCTCGGCGAGAGTGCGCTCGTGCTGGCGAAGGACCCCGCGAACGTCGTGCTCGCGCGGCGCGCCGAGCGCGAGTCGGTCAAGCTCGCCGCCTGGGTCGAGACGTTCGTCAAGCGTTCCAGATGAGCGTGATCCACCGCTCGTAGGACGATCGCGAACGCGCGCCGGGACCTGATAGGCTCGGCCCATGCGTAGCTTGCTGTTGGTGCTCGTCCTCCTCGGTTGCGGCAAGGTCCTCGACAAGCCGCCCGGAGAGGTGTGCACGCTCGATACGGAGTGCACGGATCCGGCCTTGCCGTTCTGCGTCGGTGGCGCGTGCAGCGCCAGCTGCGAGGAGTCCTCCGACTGCGTGGATCCCGCGCACCCGGTGTGCGCCGGTGACGGTGCGTGCGTCGGCTGCGAGGAGGCGGCGGACTGCACCGGTGCCGCCGCGCCGATCTGCGACACCGCGTCTCGCGAGTGCCGCGGCTGTTCGGCCGATAGCGAGTGCATCAGCGGCGTCTGCATCGAGGCCGAGGGCGGCTGCGTCGCCGATGACCAGGTCGCGTTCGTCGCCGACATGGGCACCGACAGCGGCGACTGCACGCGCGCGGCACCGTGCGCGACCGTGACGTTCGCGATCTCGCAGGGTCGCCGCGTGATCAAGGTGCTCGGCGGCAACCTGATGACGTTCAACAGCCCGATCACGCTCACCGGCGACATCGTGCTCGACGGCGACGACACCCAGCTGGCGAGCAACGGCACCGCGGTCACCATCGTCGAGCCGTCCACCGCGATCGTCGAGGGCGTCCGCGTCACCGTGCCCAGCGATCCGACGATCCCTGCCATCAAATCGTCGGGTCCGGGCGCCAAGCCGATCCTCCACGACATCACCGTCGTGCCCGGCGCCGGCGGCTTCGGCATCCACGTCACGGGCTCGAGCGAGCTGACGCTGCAGCACTCGCGGATCGGTGCGCTCGGCTCGTCGACCAAGACCGAGGTGCAGTGCCAGAACGCCCAGATCCACGTCGACCAGAACCGCTTCGAGACCTCGTTCGTGGGAGTCGGCACCGGCGTCTGCGAAGGCACCATCACGCGCAACCGCTTCGAGTCCGACCGGGATCAATCGATCCAGATGAACTTCGGTCCGATGGTGGTGGAGAACAACCTGATCATTCACAACATGGGCTTCAACGATTCGGTGCTCGCGAACGGCATGCGCCCCGGCAGCACGTTCCGCTTCAACACCATGATCAACACCACCGCGGTGCCGTCGGATGGCGCCGCGATCAGCTGCGACGGTACGATCGAGATCACGAGCAACGTGTTCGCGTACAACAGCGGTCACCCGATCACCGGCACCGGCTGCGTCACCAAGTTCTCGATCTTCGACGAGGAGTCCGTCACCTCGGCGGGCACCGGCAACCAGGTCACCGCCATCGACGCGATCTTCGTCAACCGCACCGCCGGTGACTTTCACCTCGCGGCCGACAGCATCGCCAAGGCCGCGGGCGAGCCCGGTCAGCTGATGGTCAAGATCGACTTCGAGGGCAACCCGCGCCCGAACCCTGCAGGCACGAATTCGGACTGCGGCGCGTTCGAAGCACCCTAGAGGTGGCTAATCACGAGCGGGCGCGAGCCGCTCGGCGATCGCCACGATCTGCTCGCGGCTGCGCTGCGAGTAGCGCAGCCACAGCGGTCCCAGCGCCGCGGCCGCGAGGGCCCCGCACGCGTCGATGAGCAGATCGAGCATGGTGTCGTCGATCGCGGCGAGCCCGGGCGCTGCTTGCGCACCGGCTCCCGCCAGCGCATCGACCGCGTACTCGGTGAGCTCCCAGACCGCGCCGATGCCGAGCGTCACCAGCAGCACCGCGAGGCCGTCGATCCACGCGTTCGAACGATAGCGGCCGCCGACGCGCACCGCGTACACCGCGACGAACACCAGGAGACCGACGAGCGCTGCCGCACACAGGTGCAGCGCCTTGTCGTACCAGCTGATCGCGCGAT
>JAEYYY010000349.1 GCA_023430775.1 Pseudomonadota bacterium | reverse complement strand
CGTCGAGATCGACATCGAGGCCGAGCTCCGCAGGCTGCTCGCCGAGGGCCTCGGGCCGAAAGACGCGGCGGCGCGGCTCGTCGTCGTCACCGGCAAGCCGCGGCGGCACCTCTACCAGCTGGCGCTGTCGCTCCAGCGCGAGCGCGACTGAGCCTGCTCGACGAGCTCGCCGGCCGAGCGCCCGAGGTCTCGGGCGATCTGGCACGGCGCCGGCCCGACGGGTGGCTGCGGGTTTGCGGTGTAAGCTGCGTCAGTGATGTCGGTCGCGTTCGTCGATGGCTTGCCGCACCTCGCGGCGCGCCGGCGCACGCTGCCGTGTGGCCTCGAGGTGGTGCTCCACCCCGACGATACGGTGCCGCAGACCGCGGTCAGCGTCTGGTATCGCGTCGGCTCGACCGACGAGCGTGCCGGCGGCACCGGCTTCGCGCACCTGTTCGAGCACCTGTTCAAGACGCCGCCGTCGTTCCTCGGTGGCCATCACTACGAGGTGCTCAAGCGCGCGGGCGCCACCGATGCCAACGCGTCGACCGGTCCGGATCGCACCGCGTATCACGAGGTGATGCCGTCGCATCAGCTCGCCGTCGCGCTGTGGATCGAGAGCGGGCGGATGGGCTACTTCGCGCCGCACTTCGACGTCCAGCGGCTGATCGCGCAGCAGAGCGTGGTGCGCGCCGAGCGCCGGCAGCGCTACGAGAACGTGCCGTACGGCATCGAGCGCTTCGCGATCGCCGAGGCGCTGTACCCCGAGGGCCACCCGCTGCGGCACCTGACGATCGGGCTCCACGATCACATCCAGGCGGCGAGCGAAGCCGACGTGCTCGCGTTCTATCGCACGTGGTACGTGCCCGCGAACGCGACGCTGGTGCTCGCGGGCGATCTGCCCGACGATGTCGACGCGCTCGTCGATCGCTACTTCGGTGACTTCCCGGTCTCGCAGCGGCCGCAGCGGCGCGCGCCGATCGCGGTCGAGGTGACCTCGCATCGCCAGCGCGTGACCGATCCGTTCGCGACGCTGGCGCGCATCCATCGCGCGTGGGTCGGACCGCCGGTGCTCGGTGCGGGCGAGGCCGACCTCGACGTGCTGACCTCGGCGTGGATCGCCGCCGGGACCGGCGCGCTGTGGCGCGCGCTGGTCTACGACGCCCAGCTCGCGCAGCGCGTATCGGCGTGGATCGCCGGCACCCGGCTCGGCGGCGAGATCCACGTCGTCGTCGATCTGCGGCCCGGTGCCGACGCCGAGGCCGTGCGCGCCGTGCTCGATCGCGTGTGTACGAGCGGGCTCGATCAGCGAGCGATCGATCGGATGGTGACGCGTCGCGAAGCGGGCGCGATCTGGGGCATCGCGGGCATCGCGCGCCGCGCCGGCATCGTCCAGCGCTCGATGCTCTACACCGATACGCCCGACAACTTCGCACGCGATCTCGCGCGCTACCGCGCCGTCACGCCGGCCTCGGTGATGGCCGCGATCGAGACCTGGTTGACCCGGCCGTTCGTCGAGGTCGAGACCGTGCCCGGCGCGAAGTCTTGATATCCTCGTCGCGTGTTCCGGGATGACGAGGAAGCGCGCGCGTCGTACGTCGCGTCGCTCGAGCGCACGGCAAGACGCGTCGAGCTACTCGAGCAGCGCATGCGCGAGGTCGAGGCCGAGAACCGCCAGCTCGCCGCCGACAACGAGGAGCTGCGCAAGCGTCTCGGTGTCGAGCCGCCCGTCGATCCCGCCGCGGCCGACATCTACATCGACGCCAAGGTCCGCGACTACGCGGCGGCACTCGTGCGCGCGACCGACCCGGGTCGCACCGACGGCATCCTGACCGGCGCGCCGTCGAGCGATGCCCAGCGGTTGATCGATCGATCCACCCAGCTCGCGCGAGACAATCGTCGGCCCTACGTGGTGCCGGGGGATGTCCAGCGAGCCGCGCGCGAGCTACTGCCGCCGCGCATCGTACTGCGCGACCCCGATGCCGATCCGGCGGACCTCGTCCGCGCGATCCTCGGCGTCGTCGGCGTGCCCTGAACCCGTGCACCTGACACGAGGGATCAGCTTTCCGGGGCGGCAGCCTCGATCGACGTTCACGTACTCGTCCACGTGCCACGTGCACGTGCACGTGCTCGTGCACGCCCTCGATCGGCGGGGAAAACGGGCCTGCGGTGCCATGACAGATTCGCGCACAGGTCTCGGGAGCCCGGCTACGCGCGCCCAGCTGATAGCGACGTTGATCTTCAGGTGGCGGAGGTCGCGGGTGTCGCCTGAGCTCGGAATCGCAGCGTGGATTGATCGATCTTTGTGATGAAGACAGCGTCGCGATCAGCTGGGCGCGTCGGGTGGTCGGGCTCCTGAGGCTCGTGCGCTGATCTCATGTGCACCGGAGCCCCCTTGCCCCCGGCGCCGATCGAGGGCGTGCACGAGCACGTGCACGTGCACGTGACACGAGCACGACGACGATGACGAGGATCCGATTCCCCGGGGGCGGTAGCCTCGATCTGCGTTCACGTACTCGTCCACGTGCCACGTGCACGTGCACGTGCTCGTGCTCGTGCTCGGTGCGGATCACTACTAATCACGCTGTCGACATGGTGCTCTGAAGCGCAGCGTTGCGATCAGCTGCATGCACGTGCACGTGACACGAGCACGACGACGATGACGATGAAGGATCAGATTCCCGGGGGCGCGATCAGCTGGGCGCGTCGGGTAGCCGGGATCCCGAAGCCCGTGCGCTGATCCGTGGCGTGCACCGCGCCCCCTGCCGCCGGCGCCGATCGAGGT
>JAEYYY010000314.1 GCA_023430775.1 Pseudomonadota bacterium | reverse complement strand
ACGAGCCGGCCGGTGACGGAGCGAGTCGCGCGAGCGGCGATCTGACATCTCAATGCGCGCCGTGCGTCGCGTGCAAGAAGCACTGCCCCGACATCGACGTCGAGCAGGGCTACTGGAAGGAGGCGACAGATCGCGCGCGGCGCATCGCCTACTTCGCGTGGCCCGGCATCGTCGTCGCGTTCTACACCTACTACTTCCTGGTCAGCAGCGACGGCTGGGACTACTACTTCTCGGGCCGCTGGGCATACGACGGCGCGCATCCGTTCGATCCCGGCTTCACGTTCCTGCCGGAGGTCCCGGTGCTCGTTGCCGCGCCCTTGACGCTGATCGCGTTCGGGCTCGCGAGCTTTGCGCTGTTCCACGTCATCGAGAGCTTGATCGCGGGCCGGCTACTGGCAACCGAGAAGGCGGCGAAGCGGCCCGCCGAGCTGTCCGCCGAGGCCAAGGACGCGATCGTGGCGCGGGTTCGCCACGGCATGCTCGCGTTCTGCGGCCTGGTCGCGTTCAACGCGTTCTACGTGTTCGCCGGCCAGCCCTCGCTCCAGCGGTTGCCGCACTGGGTGGTCAGCGGCTGGACGCTGCTCGTGGTGTTCGCGTCGACCGCGATGTTCGTGCGCCGGTTCGCGCGCCGCGAGGATCAGTACGTCCACGAGAAGTTCGCGCAGAAGATCCTCAAGAAGTGGGAATGGGGCGAGGCGCCGCCGAGCGACGATCTCAAGGACATCTACCTGCTCCACACCGAGCGCACGAAGCAGCGGGAAGCGCGGCTGCGCGCGTACAAGGAGACCGTGCGCGAGATGGTCGCCGACGGCACGGTGACGCGCGGCGAGCTCGTGATCCTCGATTCGTTGCGCGCGCAGCTCGGCATCTCCGACAAGGATCACCAGAAGATCATCGGCGAGCTGTCGAGCGAGGACCGCCGGCTGTTCGATCCGGCGTACCAGGGCAGCGTCGAATCGCGGCTGGCGCGCGAGCAGTATCGCAAGGACCTCGAGCGGATCGTCGTCGAGGCGGCCCGCGCCGGGACGTCACCGAGCGCGGCCACGCTCGAGCAGCTGCGCAGCGAGCGCGGCGTCTCCGAGGAGGACGAGGCGCTCCACCTCCAGCAGATCCTCGCGCCGGGTGGTCCGATCGCGGCGCTCAACGATGCCGAGCTGGCCGCGATCGGCCGGCTGGTGGCCGCCGCCGAGGCCACGCACGATCCGACGACGGCGTTCCCCGCTCCCTCGGGGTCGCTCACCGGCATCAAGACGCCGGGGCTGTCGACCAAGGTGCTACCGACGCCGACCGCGCAGAGCAGCGACTCCGCGAGCCTCAACCTGCTGCGCCACCTCGCGCGGCGGCGCGCGCGCGATCACGCGGTGATGGCGCTCGGCGTGCTCGCCGTGATGACGAAGCGCCCCGAGGTCGAGCACGTTCGCGCGCAGGCCTCGGTCAGCGCGCGCGGCTTGCGGCTGCAGCTGCTCGACATGCTGTCGGGTGTCGAGCCGGCGCTGCGCGTGCCGCTCGTCGAGAGCTTGCAGCGCCTCGAGCGCCAGGAGAGCGCGCCGCTCGAGCCCGGACCGATCCTGGCGATCGTCGGCGATACCTCGCGCCACCTGCGCGCCGCCGCGGCGATGCTGCTGTCGCGGTTCGACGACGACTCGTCGCGCGCGGCGCTCACGGCGCTGATCGACGATCCCGAGCCGATCGTCCGCGCGGCTGCGGTTCGCGCGATGGGTGCGAAGAGCCGGCTGACCCGCGAGGTGCTCGCGAAGGTGCTGGCGGATCCCGAGCCGATGGTGCGCCACGCCGCGGTGCGTGCGGTGTCGGGCGGCACCACCGCGACCGACATGCCCGCGCTCGATCCGGCGGTGCTCGCGCAGACCACGCGCGGCGTCGGCAAGCAAGGCGTCTACGCGACGCTCGATGCCAACGCGGCGATGGCCTCGCTGACGACGATCGAGAAGATGATGCTGATCCGTCAGGTCCCGATCTTCGCCGACCTCACCGCCGACGATCTCGAGGAGCTCGCCTCGGTCGTCGAGGAGCGGCGCGTCGATCCCGGCAAGGACGTGTTCCGCGAGGGCGACCCCGGGGATGCGGTGTACCTGATCGTGAAGGGCTCGGTCGTGGTGTTCACCGGCGGTGACGGCACCCGACCCGAGCGCGTGCTGTCCGAGCTCGGTGCGGGTGCGTGCATCGGCGAGATGGCGGTGCTCGATGCGTCGCCGCGCTCGGCCACCGTGCGCGCGCTCGAGCGAACCCGGACGCTGCGGGTCCCCGGTGAAGGCTTCAAGCGGGTGATGAGCGAGCGGCCCGAGATGTCGCAGGCGATCGTGGCCGAGCTGGTCAAGCGGATGCGCGGCATGATGATGCAGAGCGCCAACCCGACGATGAGCAACCCCTCGATCCCGATCCCCAAACCCGACCAGTAGTCACAGTTGCAGCCGGTGGGTCGGCCGTTTAGGCTCTTGCGACCCATGAAGCGAGACACCGCCTCTACCATCTTCCGGACCGTCGTGTTCGCGGGCGCCATGCTCGGCGCCCCGGCGTGCACCAAGAAGCCGGCCACCACCACGCCGCCCACCAACACCGCGACCGAGCCGGCGAAGCCGGGCGACCCGGCGATGATGCAAGGCGATGCGACGAAGCCGGCCGACGCGCACGGCGATCACGCCGGTGGCGATCCGTGCGGTGGCGATCCGTGCGGCGGTGAGGATCCGTGCGGCGGCGAGCGTCCGCGCGGCGGTGACGATGAAGGCGGCGGCATGGGCCGCGGCTTCATTCTCAGCTAGGAGCCTGTAGCGCATTGCACCTCGTCCTCGTCCTCGTCCTCGTCCTCGTCCTCGTCCTCGTGCACGTGCTCGTGCTCGTGCCTCGTACGCGAGAGCGCGGTTACGCAGCGCAGAGCTGCTCGACTCGCCGCGCGCCAGAGCTTCAGCACGTTTGTGTGTAGCTACAACGAGCCATTCGGAGCGCACCTTCAGTAGCCCTCGCAGCGAAAACGACTGAAATCGACGCGTTTGGATTTGGCCGATCACCGGTTCCACCGTCGCTTTTCGACGAGCGTAGCGAGCTCGTCCGAGCTCGGTGGAGATGTCGGCCAGCAGATCGAGCACGTAGCACCCGAGGTGATCCTCTGGAGTGCGAGCACGAGCACGAGCACGTGCACGAGCACGAGCACGAGCACGTGCATGTCAAACGAGGCTCTATTCCCTACAGGCTCCTAGTTCCCGAGCACGAACGTGCGCAGGCCGCGGCCTGTAAGGCGC
>JAEYYY010000289.1 GCA_023430775.1 Pseudomonadota bacterium | reverse complement strand
GCCAACAGCGCCGCGGCGCTCGGCGCGTTCCGATGCGCGCTGGACCGCAAAGGCGAGAGCGCCCGGCCGAGGTCCGAGAGCCACCAGCGAGAAGTGTGACACGGGATCGAGCCGCGAGACGAAGCGTCGATCACGCCTCGCCGGGCGAATGCCGATGGCGGCTTTCGACGAGCCGCACGCAAGAGCGCCGAGAATCAGGTGCGACCTCGGCGCGTCGACCGGAGCCCGCGAACGGATGTGCCCTGGACCGGACCCAACCGGCGAACTGCGGATCCGGACCTGGCCGGCGAACGGGTGCGGATCCGGACCCGGCCCCGGTCCCGGCCGGCGAACGGATGCGGCCCCGGACCCGGTCCCGGTCCCGGTCGGCGAACGGATGCGGATCCGGACCCGGTCCCAGCCGGCGAACGGATGCGGATCCGTCGCAGGCCTCACAAGTGGTGAAGTAGTGTCTGACCCTCACTTCGTTTTTCCCGCTGCGTGGACAACCGACAAGCCTAGGGTCGGGTTCGCAGGCCTCACAAGTGGTGAAGTAGTGTCTGACCCTCACTTCGCACTTCGGACTTGGCTTCTGGCCGCTCGGGCAGGTGGGCCAGGAGCAGGCCCGACATTACGTGCTTAGATGTGGATCCAGGTGACGCCATGATCGGCTCGAGCACCCCGTCGGACGGCTCGCCGATCCTCGCTCCAACAACGTTCACCATTCGCGTCACCAACGACGGACGGCGGCTCGCCGCGTGGATGCTCGCGCTGCAATCGCGCGGGATCCCGGCCTTCGTTCGACAGGGCGAGCGCGGCACCGAGCTGCACGTGATGCCGATGCACCTCGCGGCGGCGCGGGAGGAGCTCGATGCGATCGATGCGGAGGAGGACGTGGAGGCGCAGCACAAAGCTGCGGTCGTGGCGCCGGACGAGCAGTTCCACAGCGCGTGGGCCCCGCTGGGCGCGGTGTTGTTCGGGCTCGCGCTGATCGGATTTTTCTGGGTGACCGGGCCGAGCGCGACGCGCGCGGTGTGGTTCACCGAGGGTGCATCGGATGCGGCGCGCGTGCTCGACGGGGAGTGGTGGCGCACGGTGACCGCGCTGACGTTGCACGCCGACTCGAACCACGTGCTGTCGAACGTCGCACTCGGGGCGATCGTCGTCGGTGCGGTGATGCGACGGACCGGCGTCGGCTACGGCGCGGCGCTCGTCGTCGTGGCCGGCGCCGCCGGCAATCTCGTCAACGCGTGGGGCTACGGCCTCGAGCACCGCTCGATCGGATTCTCGACGGGCGTGTTCGCCGCGATCGGCATCCTCGGCGGGCTGACGTACGTCAGTCTCGTGCGCGGCGGCCCGCGGCGCCGCCGCCCGGCGTGGACGGCGATCGCCGGGACGCTCGGGCTCCTCGCGATGCTCGGCGCGAGCGAGCGCACCGACATGCTGGCGCACCTGTTCGGCACGATGACGGGACTCGCAGCGGGCCTGGCCGTCGGGGTGACGCGGTGGCGACCGGCATGGCCGGGACAGACGGTGCTCGGGCTGGCGACCGCCGGGCTGGTCGTCGGGAGCTGGGCACTCGCGTTGTCACCGGCCTGATCGTCAGGTGCGGAGCTTGTAGCCGGTGCGGAACACCCAGATCACCGCGCCGAGGCACAGCGCGAGGAACACGAGCGTCATCGCGAGGCTGACCCGGATGTCGACATCCGCGCTGCCATAGAAGCTCCAGCGGAAGCCCGAGATCAAATACACGACGGGGTTCGCGAGCGTGATCTTCTGCCACAGCGGCGGCAGCATGTTGATCGAGTAGAAGGCGCCGCCCAGGAACGTCAGCGGCGTGACGACCATCAGCGGGATCAGCTGCAGCTTCTGGAAGCTGTCGGCCCACAGCCCGATCACGAAGCCGAACAGCGAGAACGTGACGCAGGTCAGGACGAGGAAGAGCACCATCCACACCGGGTGCGCGATCTCGTAGGGCACGAACACGCGCGCGGTGATCAGGGTCAGGGTCGCGAGCATGATCGACTTCGTCGCAGCCGCGCCGACGTACCCGATCACCGCCTCGACCGGTGACACCGGTGCAGACAGGAGCTCGTAGATGGTGCCGGACCACTTCGGCAGGTAGATCCCGAAGGACGCGTTCGAGATGCTCTCGCCGAGGACGGACAGCATGACGAGCCCCGGGATGATGAACGCGCCGTAATCGACGCCGCCGACCTCGCCCATGCGCGCGCCGATCGCCGAGCCGAACACGACGAAGTACAGCGAGGTCGAAAGCACGGGAGACGCGATGCTCTGCACGACCGTGCGGAACGTCCGCGCCATCTCGAACCAGTAGATCGCCTTGATCGCGTGGACGTTCATGCGGCCCCCTTGACCAGGTCGACGAAGATGTCCTCGAGCGAGCTCTCCGTCGTGCGCAGATCCTTGAAGTCGATGCCGAGCGCGGCGAGCTTCTGCAACAGCGGGGCGATGCCCGTCTGCTCGCGCTGGACGTCGAACGTGTAGACCAGCGTCGCGCCGTCGTCGGCGAGCTCGAGTGCGTAATCGGAGAGCCCCTCGGGCACCCGCTCGAGCCGCGCCTGCAGCGTCAGCGTCAGCGTTCGCTTGCCGAGCTTGCGCATCAGCGTGGTCTTGTCCTCGACGAGCACGAGCTTGCCCTTGTCGATGACGCCGATCCGGTCGGCCATCTCCTCGGCCTCCTCGAGGTAGTGCGTCGTCAGGATGATGGTGGTGCCGCGCGCGCGCAGCTCGCGGACCATCTCCCACATCTCGTGGCGGAGCGACACGTCGACCCCGGCGGTGGGCTCGTCGAGGAACAGCACCTGCGGCTCGTGCGACAGCGCCTTGGCGATCAGCACGCGCCGCTTCATACCGCCCGACAGGGTCATGATCTTCGCGTCGCGCTTGTCCCACAGCGCGAGCGCCCGCAGCACCGTCTCGAGATACGCCGGATCCTTGCGCTTGCCGAACAGCCCGCGGCTGAACTTCACCGTCGCCCACACGGTCTCGAACGCGTCGGTCGACAGCTCCTGCGGGACGAGCCCGATCGCGCTGCGGGCCGCGCGGTAGTTGCGGATGATGTCGTGGCCATCGACCGCGATCGTGCCGGAGCTCGGCTTGACGAGCCCGCAGATGATGCCGATCAGCGTCGTCTTGCCGGCCCCGTTCGGGCCGAGCAGCGCGAGGATCTCGCCGCGCCGGATCTCGAGATCGACGCGGTGGAGCGCCTTGACCCCGCTCGCATACGTCTTGCTGACGCCGGACACGCTGACGATCGAGGTCGACTTCTCCACGGGCGGTGAAGATACCGGACGACCAGCGTACCCGTATCGACGCGTGGCGCGCGCGATCCCCCCCCCGATCGGCTGGGCGGTGGTCGGCCACGCGCACGATCGTCGAAGCGGGGGCGATCTCGGGGACCGATCGATCGCGATCGTCGCCCCTTCGAGCGCGACCCGTCGGACCGGATCGATCGAATCGGAAGCGTGCGCACGCGCCCGCACCGGGCCCACGCGCACGCTGACCTCGGTGGTCACCTCAAGCGAGCGTCTGTCTTCTCATGTGCAGAACTAGCTACGCTAGGCTGGGGCGATGCAACGAAGAGCGCACGCAACGGACTGTCTCAGCGGCGGTGGCGAGATGGGTGCGATGATGCGCGCGCTCGACTGGTCGAAGACACCACTCGGGCCGGTGGAGCACTGGCCTCAGAGCTTGCGCACGGCCGTCAGCATGCTCCTCGAGTCTCGCTTCCCGATGTACATCGCGTGGGGGCCGGAGTTCACGCAGTTCTACAACGATGGGTATCGGCCGATCCTCGGATCGACGAAGCATCCCGCGGCGCTCGGCCTCAGCACGCGCGAGACGTTTCGCGAGATCTGGCCGCTGATCGGGCCGATGTTCGAAGGCGTGATGCAGGGGACCGCCGTCGGGTTCGAAGACTTCCTGCTGCCACTCGAGCGACATGGCTTCGCCGAGGAGTGCTACTTCATCTTCTCGTACAGCCCGATCCGCGATGAAACCGGAACGGTCGGGGGCGTGCTCGTGACCGTCACCGAGACCACGGAGCGCGTGCTCGGGGAGCGGCGGCTCAAGATGCTCGGCGAGATGTCCGCGAAGACGGTCGATACGAAGTCGGTGTCGACCGCCGCGGCGATCGCGAGCGCGACGCTGGCGACCAACCCGAACGACATCCCGTTCTCGCTGATCTATCTCGTGGACGCCGACGGCAGGCAGACTCGGCTCGCCGGGTCGTCGCGAATCGAACGCGATCATGCGGTGTGTCCCGAGGTCATCGACCTGACGAGCTCGGACGCCTGGAACGTCAGCGAGGTGCTGCGGACGAACCGTGCCGTCGAGCAAACCATCTCGTTGCCCGTCACGGTCGAGCCGACGCCAGATCAAGACCCGCCGCTGCGTTCGATCTCGCTTCCGATCGCGCAGGCTGGCGAGAGCCGTGCAGCCGGTGTGCTCGTCTGCGGCCTCAGCCCGCGACTGATGGTCGATGCACGCTATCGAGGGTTCCTCGAGCTGGTGGCCGCGCAGATCGCGAGTGCGATCGGCAGTGCCCGTGCTTTCGAGGAGGCGCGTGCGCGGGCCGAGGCACTCGCCGAGATCGATCGCGCGAAGACGGCGTTCTTCAGCAACATCAGCCACGAGTTCCGGACGCCGTTGACGCTGCTGCTCGGTCCGCTCGAGGACGCCGTGACCTCGGGGACGATCCATCCCGACGCGCTGCAGACCGCGCATCGCAATGCATTGCGACTGCTCAAGCTCGTGAACTCGTTGCTCGACTTCTCGCGCATCGAGGCAGGCCGTGTGCACGCTTCGTTCGAGCGCACCGACGTCTCCGCATTGACGGTGGATCTCGCCAGTCAGTTTCGATCTGCGATCGAGCGCGCCGGGCTTCGGCTCGTCGTGTCCTGCGACGAGCTTCCCGAGCCGACGTTCGTCGACCGCGAGATGTGGGAGAAGATCGTTCTGAACCTGCTCTCGAACGCATTCAAGTTCACGTTCGAAGGGGAGATCCGGGTCGACACGCGCTGCACTCGCGATCACTTCGAGCTCGTCGTCAGCGACACGGGCATCGGCATCGAGGCACACGAGGTCCCGCGCCTGTTCGAGCGCTTTCATCGCGTCGAAGGGGCTCGCTGCCGCACCCACGAAGGATCGGGCATCGGGCTCGCGCTCGTGCACGAGCTCGTGAGAATGCACGGCGGGACCATTCGCGCGGAGAGCCAGCCTGGCAAGGGCACGACGTTCGTCGTCACGATCCCGACGGGGTCGGCACACCTGCCGAAGGATCACGTCGTTGCACGTTCGACCCTCGCGCCGACCGCGCTCGGCAGCGCTCCCTTCGTCGAAGAAGCGCTGCGCTGGCTTCCGAACACGCCGGAGTGGACAGCTCCCCACGACGAGCGTCTCGAGCCTTCGCCGTTGCCCGCACGCATCGCTCTCGCCGATGACAACGCGGACATGCGCGCGTACATCCAGCGCTTGCTGCAAGCGAATCACTGGACGGTCGAGGCCTACGCAGATGGCGAGGCGCTCCTCGAAGCCGTGCGCCAGCACCCGCCAGATCTCGTCGTCACCGACGTCATGATGCCGAAGGTGGATGGCTTCGAGGTCCTCCACGCCCTCCGTAGCGATCCGGCGACCGAGGGGATCCCGGTGGTCATGGTGTCCGCACGTGCGGGTGAAGAAGCACGTCTCGAGTCGATCGACGCCGGAGCGGACGACTATCTCGTCAAGCCGTTCTCCGCTCGCGAGCTGAGCGCGCGCATCAAATCGCAACTCGCGCTCTCGAAAGCGCGTCGCGTCATGATGGAGCTGCGAGACCAGCTCTATCAGCTCTTCATGCAAGCGCCTGCGCCGATCTGCGTCGTGCGCGGGCCCGACTGCGTGTTCGAGATGGCGAATCCGTTGTACGAGCAGGTCACCGGACACCGCCCGCTGATCGGAAAGCCTCTCCTCGTCGCGTTGCCCGAGCTGACGGGCCAGGGCTTCGACGAGCTGCTGCGCGAGGTGATGCGAACAGGAGAACCGCACTACGGGTCAGAGACCCTGGTTCGCCTCGATCGACGGGGGACCGGTGAGTACGAGGACATGTACTTCACGTTCCTCTACACGCCGCTCCGGAGCACGGAGGGTGCCATCGACAGAGCGATGGTGTTCTGCACGGACGTCACTGCTCAGGTCCTCGCGCGACGCGCGGCGGAGTCGGCGAATCGCGCGAAGGACGAGTTCCTGGCGATGCTCGGACACGAGCTGCGCAATCCACTGGCGCCGATCCTCACCGCGCTGCAGCTGATGCAGCTGCGGGATCACGACAAGTCCAGCAAGGAACGCGCGATCATCGAGCGGCACGTCAACCACATGGTGAGCCTGGTCGACGACCTGCTCGACGTGGCGCGGATCGCGCGCGGGGTGTTCGAGCTCAAGCGTAGCCACGTGGAGCTATCTTCCGTGGTGGCGCAGGCGATCGAGATGACGGCGCCGCTCGTCGAGCAACGCCAGCACGAGCTCGAGATCTCCGTCCCGTCGCACGGCCTCACCGTCGATGGAGACCCGCGGCGGCTCGCGCAGGTGATCGCCAACCTGCTGACCAACGCGGCGAAGTACACCGAAGCACGCGGTCGGATCACGATCACTGCCAGCCGGGATCGAGATCACGCCGTGATCAGCGTGCGCGACACGGGCGTCGGCATCGCTCCCGAGATCCTCCCCCACGTCTTCGATCTGTTCGTCCAGGAGCGGCAATCGATCGAGCGATCGCAAGGTGGCCTCGGCCTCGGCCTCGCGATCGTGCGGAATCTGGTCACCATGCACGGTGGCACGGTCAGCGCTCGCAGTTTCGGCCGCGGACGTGGCAGCGAGTTCGTCGTGCGGTTGCCACTGGTCATCGACGATCGAGCTGGCTCTCCGACGACACCGCAGGCCGGCCAGATCGCGGCTCCCGCGGGTGTGCGCGTGCTCGTCGTCGACGACAACGCCGATGCGGCGGATCTGCTCGGTGACATGTTGCGACAGCTCGGGCACGTCGCCGAGGTCGCGTACGATGGCCCATCAGCGCTGCGCGTCGCCTCGGAGTTCAGCCCGGACGTCGCGCTGCTCGATATCGGCCTGCCGATCATGGACGGGTACGAGGTGGGACGGCGGCTTCGCGAGCAGCTCGCAGCAAAGACGATGCTGGTGGCGGTGACTGGCTACGGTCAGGAGACAGACAAGCAGCGCACGAAGTCGCTGGGCTTCGACATGCACATGGTCAAGCCGGTATCGCTGCAGGCGATCTCCGAGCTGCTCGAACGGCTCCGCAATTGAGGGCGATCAATCGAGCAGGCGGAACGCTTCGATGCCCGGAGCGCCGGGCGACGCTCTAGCTGCGAAGCGAGGCTTCGAGCTGCTCGTCGGTTGCAAAGACGTCGGCGATCTCGGGGCGATCGATCAGCCACGCTGACAGCGAAGCGCCGACATCGTCGTCGTCTTCGAGATCGGCGAGATCCTCGGCCAGCGCGGCGACGAAGGCGTCGCGCTTCGCTCGTGGGGTGAGGACGAGAAGCTCGTCGCGCTCCCAGCGCTCGAGCAGCTCCTTCGCGCGGCTGCGCGCACTCGCATCGTCGGGGTGCGCTTCGTCGTCGGCTTCCTCGGCTTCGTCCTCGTCGAACATGTGGAAGTCGATGATCAGCACGGCCGGCGCGCCCGCCGCGGTGAGGCCCCAGAACGCGGGATAGCACCCATCACCTGCGCCACTGACGAACGCGATCAGGTTGCCGCCCTCGAGCGGCAGCACGTGCGGGATGCGCCGGATCAGGACGCGCACCGGATCGGGGTGGGCCTCCTGTGCCTGCGTGTACTCCGCGTGCCAGGCGCCAGCGTCCTCCGGCGACGCGACGATGCCGGCGGAGATCTGGGCGGCCAGCGCGTCGCGAGCCGCGCGGTGTGCAGCGGCGACCTGGGCATCCACGAAGCAGGCCGTGCCCGCATCGACACCGAAGCCAGGGCGCTCGCCCGTGGCACCTTCGCTGCGCGCGAGCTCCCAGGTCGCGACGGGCGCATCGTCGAGGCGGAGCACCGCGAAGGCGACATCACCCTGGACGAGACCGATCGAAACCTCGTAGGTGCCGGGAGGTACCGTGCGCGTGTAGGGGCGCTCGTGACCGAGCGAGGTGAGCGGATCGCACGCGACGATCGCGCCCGAAGGCACCGCGAGCTTGCCGAGCTTGCGCTCCGCGGCGGGGAGCGTGCCGGCGCGCCATTGCTCGAGCCACCGTGGAGCGCTGGACATGCGTGGGTGATACCCGCGTGGATGCGCGATGGTCAATCGCGCAGACGGAACGCTACGATGCCCAGCTTCCATCCCTTGCCCGGCCAGGTGATCTTGAAGCGATAGCTCCTTGCACGCTCCTGCGATCGCGACGATCGCGAGTATCGGTGCCAGCCTCACGGGATCGGAACGCGGCGGATCTGGAGCTCGCCGGGATACGGCGACACCTTCACGCCGTAGAGGTAGCCGTCGGTGATCGTCCTGAGGGAACCGATGCCGCTTTCCGGAAGTAGCTCCCGCGGCGCTTCGCCCGGCGTCAGTCCCCACAGCGGCGCGCCTTCCTCGGAGGCCGTCCAGTAGATCGTGCCCTCGTGATCGACGAAGCGGCTGGCCCGTTGCGGCGGCAACACGAGCTCGAGCCCGCGCGGCCTGCCCTCGGCGATCAGCTTGCGCGGCCCACCCTCGACGCCCCGCTCGCCTTCGACGCACCAGTAGACGGTGTCCGCGATCACGTGGAGCCCGCACCCGAGCTGCTGATCGGAGACCTCGTCGAACTCCGAGGCGAAGGAGGGAGCGTGGGCGATCAACTTCAGCGTGCGCGTCGGTTTGTCGATGCGATAGAGGCTGCCGTAGACGAGGCCATTGGCCCGGACCGTGCGAGTGCTCGCGTAGATCCGGTCGCCGGAGACCACGAGGTCTTCGATGTGGCTGATCGTGGCGATCCCGACGTCCGCGACGCCGCCGTCGAACCACGACACGAAGCCGACGTGTCCCCAGACCAGGTCGTGGTTGTCGTCGAGCGCGAGCGTCGACACGAAGTCGTCCTTGATGACCTGCGCGGTCCCGTCGTCGGTGATCGCCATGACACCGAAGTAGTCGGTCACGTAGACGGTGTCGCCATCGACGAGGAGGTTCGCCGTGGTCGTGCCGTGCGGCGAGATGTTGCGGGCGAGGATGGGACGGTCTGCGAGGTCAGCGGTGTGGAGCTGCGATCCGTCGGTCGAGTTGGTCGTCCAGCGGATCGTGGAACCGGTGACATCGAGATCGATCAGGTCCTCGAGCTCGGTGACCACCAGCTCGCCCTGGAAGGGCACGTCGGTGGCGATGTCGGTGCAGCCGGCGACCAGCAGGACGATCATGCGGTACATGCCCCGCGATGCTGCAGTGCGCATGCCGCGGCAAGCTCGCGAATCCACGCCGCGGCGACGTCAGGATCCAGACGCGATTCGACGATTCGTGATCTTCGCGTGATCGACGATACCGGGTCACCGAAGACGTTGGATCGATGACTCTATTTGCTCGTTGCACCCGGCAGGCGACCTCATTAGATTCGCCGGCCCATGGCCGACTCGCCATCCAGGCCGTTGTTCGCGGGCATCGATCTCGGAACGACCAACTCGGCGGCTGCCGTGTTCGATGGCGATCAGGTGCGCGTGGTCCGCAACCGCGATGGCGCGAACCTGACGCCCTCGGTGGTGCGGATCGATCGGCAGGGGCGCGTCAGCGTCGGGCAGAAGGCGGCCGCGGCGGCGGAGCGCGATCCGAAGAACGCGCGCGGCGAGTTCAAGCGCCTGATGGGAATGGCGGAGCAGATCGCCTTCCCCGCTGCGAGCCTGACCAAGACGCCCGAGCAGCTCAGCGCGCTGGTGCTCGAGTCGCTGCGCGAGGACGTGAAAGATCTGACGGGCGTACTGCCGTCGCGCGCGGTGATCTCGGTGCCGGCGCTGTTCGAGCTGCCGCAGAACAAGGCCACCGCGACGGCCGCGCAGCTCGCCGGCTTCGAGCACGTCGAGCTGTTGCAGGAGCCGATCGCGTCGGCGCTCGCGGCGGGGTGGACGAACGACGAGCCCGGCGCATGGATGGTGTACGACCTCGGCGGCGGCACGTTCGACGTCTCGCTCCTCGAGACGCGCGATGGCCTGCTGCGCGTGGTCGGCCACGACGGCGACAACTTCCTCGGCGGTCGCGACTTCGACCGCGCGATCGTCGACTGGATCGTCGAGCAGCTCGCGGCGCAGGGCGAGAAGATTCCGCGGCGCGAGGAGCCCACGCATGCACCGGCGTTCGCAGCGCTGCGCCGGGTGGCGGAAGCCGGGAAGATCGAGCTCAGCCGGATCAAGGAGACCGCGCTCGCTCTCGAGACACCGCTGGTGGTCGACGGCCGCGAGGTCGAGGTGGACGTGTCGCTCGATCGCGCGACGCTCGAGAAGCTGTGCGCGCCGCTCGTGCAGCGCACCGTCCACGTCTGCCTGCGGCTGCTCGGCGAGCACGGGTTGCGTGTCGATCAGCTGTCTCGCGTCGTGCTCGTCGGCGGCCCGTCGCTGATGCCGATGGTGCGGCGCGCGGTCGAGGACACGCTGCAGACCCGGATCGCCACCGGCCACGATCCGATGACGCTCGTCGCCGAGGGCGCGGCGCTCTATGCGGCGACCGCGGGCCTCGACTCCAATCGTGCGGCGAAGCGCAGCGAGCAGGCAGGTGGCTGCAAGGTGTGGTGCCAGTACCCGCCGGTGACCGCGGATCTCGAGCCGAACGTGATCGGTCGCTTCGACACCGGCGACGCGATCCCGGCCACCGTGGAGCTGGTGCGGATCGACAGCGACGGCAAGGAGAGCTGGCGCAGCAGCAAGATCACCGTCGAGAGCGATCGATCGTTCGTCGCCACCGCGGTCCTGGCGCCGCGCAAGACGAGTCGATTCAAGTTCATCGCGCGGTCGGCATCAGGTGTCGTGATGGCCACCGATCCCGACGAGATCTCGATCATCCACGGCATCACGATCGGCGACCCGCCGCTCAGCCGCACCACCGGCGTCGCGCTCGCGAACGACATGGTCCAGGTGTACTTCGATCGCGGCACCGCGTTGCCGGCGCGCCGCACGTTCACCCACTACACGGTGGATTCGATCGCACCGGGCAGCGCCGGCATGGCGCTGTCGATCCCGATCGTGCAGGGCGAGTTCGAGATCGCGCACATGTGTCGCGTCGTCGGGCGGATCGAGATCGGCGGCGGCCAGCTGAAGCGGGCGATTCCGGCCGGCACCCCGGTCGAGGTCACGATCGTGATCGATCGCGGCGGCAAGCTCGCGGCGACGGCGCGCGTCACCACCGAGGGCCACACCCAGCAGTTCGAGGGCGTGGCCCAGCTGGTGATGCCCGAGCCCGACGCCGAATCGCTCGAGCGCAGCCTCGCCGCCGCGCGCGCGCGTTGCGACGATGCGCTCGCCACCGCGTTTCGCAACGGCGACAGCGAGACGATCGAACGCCTGCAGACGGCGCAGCAGCGGCTCGCGAGTGTCGAGTCGCAGATCGCGGCGGTGCGCGGCGGCGATCGCGATGCCGGCCAGCGCGCCGCGATCGCGTTGCTCGATGCCGACGCCGTGATCGACGACATCGAGAACGAGCAGCAGTGGCCCGAGTTCGAGGCGGACGCGCGCGACTCGTATGCATGGGCGGTGACGTGGGTCAGCGAGTACGGCAAGCCATCCGAGCAGACCGCTCTCGAGAGGGCGGGCGCCGGCCTCGAGCGTGCACTCGATCGGCGGAGCGTCGCGGAGGCCAACCGCCAGCTCCTCGTGATCCTGCGCCTCGGCCGCGTTGCCTTCCGGAGGCATCCGAAGGCGTGGCAGATCCAGTTCGAGAACTGCGTGTCGCGGATCGAGGAGACCACCGATCTGGGGCGCGCGAAGAAGCTCGAGGCGCGCGGGCGCAAGGCGATCGAAACGTCGAATAACGACGAGCTGCGAAGCGTCGTGGAACAGATGTGGGACCTGTTCCCGGTCGACCCCAAGACGCGCCGCATGGGGTTCGATTCCGGAGTCCGGTGATGGAGACGGCGGCGGCATCGAACGACCACCACAACCCGTTCGAGGTTCTCGAGCTCCCGGCCACGGCGAGCGGCCGCGAGGTCACGCGCCAGAAGGACAAGCTGCTCGGCATGCTCGAGCTCGGCCTCGATCGCGCGAAGCGCTACACGTCGTCGGTCGGTGACCGGGAGCGCACCGCCGATCTGGTGCGCACCGCGGCGCAGGAGCTCGAGCGCCCGCGGTCGCGGCTCGGCTGGGAGCTGTGGGTCCAGCCGTCCGACGAGGAGGTCGAGGACGATGCCGATGCCGCGGCGATGCGGCGCGCGCTCGTCCTCCACTCCCAGCTGCTGAAGGAGACCGACAAGGGGATCGCGTTTGGCGTCGAGGAGCTCGACGAGCTGGGCTCCGCCTGGGACGAGGTGTTCGCGGCGAACTGGATCTTCGACCGGATCGTGGCGCGCGCGGACGAGCTCGAGCTCGAGGTCGACGAGAGCGAGGTCTTCGACGAGCTCCGCGACGAGGTTCGCAACCAGCTGCGGACGATGTTCGAGCGTGGTCCCGTCGTCGATCTCGACAAGCTCGAGTCGGAGCTCGCCACCGAGGTGGCCCACGAGTTTGCCGATCGCAAGGTCGAGCTCATCGAGCTCGCGTGCTCGCGGATCTCGAAGACCAAGTTGCAGCAGCAGCAGCGCCGCCAGCAGTGGACCGGGCTCGTCAAGGAGTACGCGACCACGGTCAGCGGCCGCGGCGACCATCTGCGGCGCGCCGCGTTTCAGGCGATGAACGCCGGCATCGGCGAGCTCGCGGTCGAGCTGTTCAACGACGACATCGATCACACGACCGCGCTGTCGATGTTCCAGTGGCTGCGCGACGAGGCGCACAACCTCGACGATGACGGTCTGCACCGGCTACACGGGAAGAACGCGGCCACCGTGCAGTCGCGGATCCAGCGCGACTACGAGGCGATCTACACCACCCAGTATCAGGAGCCGATCCGCCAGGAATCGGAGTGGGGAGCCGGTCGGATCATCGTCGTCGTGATCGGCCTCATCCTCGCGTTGATCCGCGCCGGAAACGGCTGCGACAAGTCGTCGACCTTCGAGGCGCCGTCCTACAGGACACCGCGCGGGTTCGACTACGACAGCCAGCGTTACCGCGAGCTGCTTCGCAACTACGAGTATCAACTTCCGGAACACACGGACGAGCCCCTCCAGCCCTACGAAGGCGGCGGCGAGCCGAGCCTGGAGCACGAGCCTGGTCCGTGATCCTCCGCCACGTCGCGGGAGGTGAGCCTGACTGCTCAGCGGGCCGTCGCTCTCATCCGGAGCCTCGGCTTCGCGGGACGTGGACCGATCTCGACCCAGTCGATGCACGGCGCCTGGCGTCGCAGGAACGCATCGCCTCCGACGCTCGCCATGCGTCGCCACACCATCTTCGCCTTCTCGGCGACGATCGGATCGGCCTTCGCGTACTGGCACAGGCGATCGGCGTGCGACATCAGGTACTCGAAGACGCTCGCGCGATCCTCGCGATCGTTCGTGGTCGAGTAGCGGTTGACGAAGCCGGCCGGGCGGATGCCGTCGCGCGGAGCCGGATCGCGATACTCGAAGCCGGGTGGCTGCAGCGCGGTCCATTCGGTGTCCTCGCCGCGCGGGCTGGGATCGAACAGATGAAACAGCTCGTGGTGGACGATCTGCTCGACCGAGTACGCGCCCGGATCATGCTGACCGACGAACGCCTCGACGCTGACCATCAGCCGGCGGGTGTTCGGATCCGCGACGCCCTGTGGACTGTCGTCGGCGCCCACGAGCTTGCCGTGGGTGCGCAAGCGGCGGCACAACGCGACGTGCGAGATCACCGACGCATCGAGCACCTTCGGCGGATAGAGCGCGATCGCGATCGCGATCCGGTCGATGAGGTCGGGGTCGACGCCATCCATCCCGGTGGCGACCTCGCAGCGAATGCAGCCATCGGTCGGCGTCTCGCAGGTATCGATCGTGCCGGCGGTCGCGTCGAGGGCGATGTTGCTGCGCGCGAGTGTGGCGCGGAGCAGTGCGGTGCGCTCGCGGAACGCCACGCTCGCCGGATCCTCCGGGCGCTGGACGACGACGAGGTCCGGCAGCGGTTGTCGCACGGAGGTTGGACCGCACCCCACGACGAGGGCGGTCACCACGAACGCGCGAAGCACCCGGCAGCACCACGCACGCGACATGCCAAGGGCCGGCCGCGGCAGTTCGCGTGGTTGGGCGGCTCCCGCTGATGCGTTGCTGCGTCAGCGTCGTCGCCGAGTCACGCCGGAACCGGACTCCAATCCTGGTGTCGAACGGCCGATGCACAGCTGGTCGCTTGTCGTGGGTGCGCTCGTGTCGGGTCTCGGCGTCGGTCACGCGGACGTGCTTCGCGCGACCCGCGAGCAACCGATGTTCGAGGTCTCGCACACGGTCGACGTCCGGATCGAGGACGGCGTCGCCACCTACAAGGTGAAGCGGCAGTTCTCGAATCCCGGCAAGGTCGCCGATCAGGCGGTGCTCGAGATCGATCTGCCGACCGGCGCCGCCGCCACCGGCCTCAGGATCCGCGCGAAGGATCGCTGGTACGACGGCGAGCTGATGGAGCGCGAGAAGGCGGCGAAGCTCTACGAGGAGCTCACCGGGTACGGCGCCGCGCAGCCGAAGGACCCTGCCCTGCTCGCGTGGATGTGGGCCGACAAGCTGTCGCTGCAGGTGTTCCCGGTGATGCCGGGGCAGGTCTCGACGGTGGAGTACACGCTGACCGTGCCGACGCGCTATGCGGGTGGACGCTACTGGGTGTCGTATCCGCGCACCGCCGCGGCGACCAGCGGCGATGCGGACGAGCGCGGGCTGCCGCTCGCGACGCCGATCCTCACGGTTCATCCGGGATGGGGCAACGCGCTGACGTCGATCACCGTCGACGGCAAGCGCGCCGCGCCCGACACCCCGGTGGTGTTGACGCCGCCGGTGCGGCAGCCGTGGCTGGACGCGATCGATGGCACGACGGAGGCGAGCTACGTCGCATCGGCGATCGAGATCGCGCCGAGCAAGCGCACGAACGAGGCGTTCTCGACGGCGAAGGTCACGCTCAAGGTGTCGCACACGTACAAGAGCGACGTCCGGATCGAGCTGCTCGCACCGACCGGCGATCACGTCACGCTGGTCGACCGCAAGGGCGGTGGCGACAACAACATCACCGGCACGTTCCCGGTGACGTTTCCCAGGCCGATCAAGGGCGCGGGGACGTGGCGGCTGGTGGTGTCCGATCACGTCGGGCTCGACAACGGCTCGCTCGACTCGTGGTCGCTGCAGCTCGGCGCGGACACCGTGGCGGCGTCGGATACGCCGGTGTTCATCCCCGACGCGCCGGAGAACGGCAACGATGCCGGGCTGGCAGCGATCGCCGTGGCGCCGCCGAAGATCGAGATGTGGAACGCCCGGCTCGGCAAGGTCGTCGCCTCCGAGAAGCACGCGTTCGGGCGGCTCGAGGTCGATACCGCGCCACAGCTCGTGCCGCTGCCCAGGCGCGCGCAGCTGGTGTTCGTGATCGATGGCTCGTACTCGGTCACCGAGCAGATGATCGAGACCCAGCTCGCGATCGTGCGGACGTACGCGTCGCACGTGCCGGATGCCGACGTCCAGCTCGTGGTCTATCGGCGCGAGGCCAAGGCGCTGTGGCCGGCGTTCGTGCCGGCGGCGACGCTGCGCGACCAGCTCGCCGGCGCGCGCAAGGCCGGCATGCTCGCACTCGGCAACGGCAGTGCGCTCGACAGCGGGTTGAAGGTCGCCGCGCAGGCGCTCGCGAAGCGCACCGGACCGCGCCGGATCATCGTGATGACGGACCACCTGCTGCGCAGCTCGCTCGCCGAGCCGAGGGTCGCGGCCGCGCTCGATGGCATCCCGCGCGACATCGTCGTCCACGTCATCCGCCCGCACCTCGACGACGACGATCGCGTGACGCTCGCGCGCGACGACAAGGATCCGCTGGCGACGATCGCGACCAAGCATCACGGCATCTACACGACGCTCACCGGGCTGCCGACCACGCTCGAGAAGCTGGCGCCGACGGAGAAGCTGCTGCTGCCGGCGATCCTCGAGCTCGTTCGGCCGACGCGGATCGAGAAGCTGACCGTCGATGGCGGCTTCAAGCTCGACGACACGGTGCTTCGCGAGGGCGAGGGACTTCGGCTGTTCGCGAAGGGCAAGACGGCACCGAACCGGGTGACGCTGTCGGGGTTCTTGTGGAGCGATCCGGTCAAGAAGCAGGTGAACGTCGGCGAGGCGTTCTCCCGCTCGACCGCAGCATTCGTGTTCGGCGAGGACGAGTATCACGACCTCTCGGAGGCCGAGCAGCTCAAGGTCGCGTTCATGGGACGCGCCGTCTCGCCGGTGACGTCGTATGTCGCGTACGAGCCCGGCACGCGACCGTCGGTGATCGGGCTCGGTCGCTACGGCACGATCGGCCACGGATCTGGCTCCGGCAGCGGCTACGGCTCGGGGTCCGGCCGGATGCGGCGCCTGCCCGATCTCGGATCGCTGATCGATACCAGGGCGTGCGTCGCGCAGCACAAGCCCGCTGCCGGCTGGAAGGTGCAGCTGACCGTCGAGACCACGCGCGACGAGATCGTCGATGTCGCGGTCACCGGTGGCGCCGGCGCGCTCGCGACCTGCCTGCTGGAGGCCACGTGGAACGTGCGGCTCGACAAGCGCTGGGATCTGGAGCGCGAATCGTTCGTCGTCGATCTCGACCGCTGAATCAGCGTGCCACAGGCTCGCTGACTTCGACGGTCGCGCGCAGCCGGCGCACGATCTCGATCATCGGCTCGACGCTCGCGCGCAGCTCCGCCGCATCGTGCTTCGGGAACCTCGGGATCGTCACGGTCGCGCCGTCGGGCGTGAACCGGTAGCGGGTGACCACCTTGCCCTGCGCGGTCGCCAGCGTGACCTCGGGGACGCGGAGCTTCGCGACGCTCTCGAGCCAGCTCGGCAGGTCTTCGAGGTCGCCCTCGTCGAGCCCGTGCCTCCCCAGCATGTCGGTGCCGATCGCGACATCGATCGTCAGCTTCGCGAGCCGCTCCAGGATCGAGCACTTCACCAGATCCGAGATCTCGTAGTCGCACGAGTGCACGTAGCTCATGTGCACCGTCAGCTCGCGCAGCGCCGGGAAGTTGCCCCGCTTCTCGAACACCACGCGGTGATCGAACAGGTGCACCGTCAGCGCCTCGAGCCAGTCGTAGCTCGCCAGCGTCGCGATGCCGAGGTCGGTCATGCCGAGCGAGCGCAGCGACTTCATCACCGGATGCTCGACGATCGCGGTGGTGACCTTCCCCTCGAGGTGCTCGACCGTGGCCCACAGCGGATCGCCGATCGTCTTGCCGGGTGGCGCGGCGAGCTTGGCGCGCGCGAGGAAGCCGCGGCGAAACTCGACGTCGCGCACGACGGGCGCGAGCGCGCCGAGCAGGTGCGGCAGGTGCGCCTTGACGAGCTTCGCGATCTTGCGCGCGATCGCCGGCGTCTGCGGCGCGGTCTGCAGCGCGATCAGCTCGCCGCGCGGATCGCCGGCCTCGGACAAGGCGTCGGCGAGGACCGCCAGCACGTCATCCGAGCCGGGGTCCGCCAGGAAGCGCGAGAGGAGCTGCGTGGTCGACAGGACGGCAGGCTAACTCGATCGCGAGCCGTGCGCGTGGGTAAGCTCGGGCCGTGCTCGAGCCAGGCCAACGTGTCCGCCACCGCAAGCAGGCCGCCTGGGGAACCGGCGTGGTCGCGCAGGTCAAACCGATCGGGCCGCTCGTCGAGCTGACGATCGACTTCGCATCGGGACAGTGCCTGCTCAAGCTGAAGCCGGAGATGGTCGAGGCGATGATCGAGCTGCTCTCGTCCGACGAGTTGCAGGTCTAGCGACGGCGCCGGCGACGCAGCGGCAACACGACGGCGAGCGCGAGCAGCAGCGACGAGCTCGCGCCGCTGTTGCAGCACCCGGCGGCCTCGGCGGGCAGCTCTTCACTCGGCGGCGTCGCGTACGGATCGCTGCAGGTCGACGGTCCCGGGATCGCATCGCGCGCCGGCACCAGCGCGCGGACGACGCCATCGAACGACGCCACCACGAGCGTGTCGCCGGCCGGTGCGGGCGCACTGACGATCGGCGCACCGAGCGAGGTCTTCCAGACCTCCTGCCCCGTCGCGGCCGCGACCGCGGTGAGCGTGCCGTCGGGACCGGGGATCCAGACGAGGTCGCCGGTGACCACCGGGCTGGCGGCGAAGCCTGGCTCGGAACCGCGATAGTGGGCGAAGTTGAGCGGGCCGGGCCGCGCCGTCTTGCGCCACAGCTCGTGACCGGTGGTGGCGTCGAGCGCGATCAGATCGCTGTGCTGCGTGGGGACGAACAGCCGGCCGTTGGCGAGCGCCGGCGTGGCGGTGATCGAGTACGCCCACTCGTTGCCGTCGACGATCAGCGACCGCGACCACTTCTCCTGCGCGGTGAGCAGGGACGCGCGCGTCACCGTGCCCGCGGAGTTGATGAAGAACATGTCGTCGCCCTCGATCACCGGCGTCGAGTGGATCGCGATCGTCTTGCCGCTCTTGAGCCGCCACTTCATGTCGCCGGTCGCGGTGTTCCACGACGTCATGCCGTCGTTGCGCGACACGTTCGCGACCGCCGAGCCATTCGAGATCGCGATCGCCGCCAGCGAGGATAGCCACGCGTACTCGGGAAACAGATCTGTCTTCCAGCGCGGTGTGCCGTCGTCGAGCGCGAGCGCCGCGATCCGGCCCTGGATCGCGATGTACGCGGTATCGCCCTCGATCGCGGGCGGTCCCCATTGCGACGCGGCGAGGCTGTCGATGCCAGCGGCGAGATCGAACGTCCAGCGCGGCGCGCCGTCGGCGAGCGCGAACGCGTGGACCTCGCCGTTCTCGAGCGACGCGACCACGACATCGCCGGTCGACGACGTCCCGATCGCGGGCGCGGCGCGCACCGAGTACGGCGTGGTGGCGCGCCACTTCTCCGCGCCGGTCGCGAGATCGAGCGCGACGAGGCCGCCGCGATCGCCGGCACCGAGATCCCAGACGCCGACGACCACCGTCGATCCCTTGATCACCGGCGTGCCGAGCAGGACGTTGCCGCCGACCGACGTCGCCCAGCGCTGGACGAGCGGCGGCGTGATCGCGTGCGCGGTGGCACCGGTGTGCTTGGCATCGCCACCGACCTGGAGCCAGTCCGCGTCGACGGGGGCGACCGCGGGCGGCGTGCAGACGGCGAAGTCGAGCCGCGTGGTCATCCGGCGCCCCGGCGAGGTCGCCTCGATATCGACGGTGTGCGTGCCGGCGGTGAGCGCGGGCAGTGGCGCGCCGAAGCTCCAGCTGCCACCGGCCGACGAGATCGGCTGGAGCTCGATCTCCTCGCCGCAATCGATGCGGGCGCGCACCGTCGGTAGCGAGGCATCGAGCGCCGCCGACACCAGGAGCTGGCTGCCCGGCGTCGCGCAGCTGCCGCGATGCGGCGACGACACGGCGACGTGTGGCGCGGTGACGCGCGCGCGATGTTCGACGGTGGGGACGCCGTCGTTGAACGTGACCACGCGATAACCCGACGGCGATTGATCGATCGTGCCCATCACCATCGTCTGCGTGCCCCACTCGACGAGGCCGGTGCGTTCGACGCGGCGGTTGGCGTGCCAGTGACCCGTGAACATGTAGTCGACGCCGAGCGCGGCGAGCTGATCGGCGACCGCATCGGTGGGCGACACGTGACCGAGCGCGACGACGACCTGCGATGGATCGACGAAGGCGAGGTCGTTGGCGAAGAACGCGAGCTGATCCTCCTCGGACAGGTTGGTGTCCCAGACGACGACGTGGAGGTTGCCGGTGTCGAAGCTGTAGTTGTCGGGACCCCACTTGCGACGCCACGTCGCGCCGCCGTCGTACCAGTCGTGGTTGCCGGGCACCGGGACCCACGGCACGCCGCCGGAAGAAGCGGCGAGCGCATCCTCGACGCGCGCGAACTCTCCCTCGGTGTTGCCGTGCGTGACATCGCCGAGGATGGTGAAGAAGCGCGGTGGCGCCGGCAGCGACACGGCCTGTGCGATGGCGTCGTCGAGATCGCCGCCATCCCACTTGCCGTTCTCGGATGGATGACCGGGCGCGGTGGTGTGGGTATCGGAGGCGACCACGAAGGTCAGCGGGCCCGCGAGCTCCTCATCGCTGAGCGGCTGGAGCGCGAGCGACACCTTGCCGGTGTCGTTGGCGCGCGCCCAGATCGATCCGGGGCGGAAGCCGTCGGGCACGCGTGCCCACACCGCACCATCCGGCGACGGCGACGACAGCAAAAACGATCCATCGGCGCGCGTGCGCACCGAGGTGGTGCGATCGAGTGTGACCACGACATCGGCGATGCCGGGCTCGTCGGCCTGGCGGATGCGATCGCGATTGCGATCGAGGAACACCGTGCCGGAGACCGTGGTCGCGCACGCCGCAACCTGGCAGATCGCGATCACCAGCAGCAGCGCGCGCACGTCTCGATAGTAGCAAGCGGCCTACCGCAGAGGCACCACGAAGCTGCCGCGACGCCACCTCCGGTCACCGTCGGCATCGACCAGGATCGGGCTGGCGATCGCGTAGGGGGTAACCCGGCGCTTGCGATCGTAGTGATAGGACCCGGTGACCTCGACCGGCAGCGGACCATCGCCCTCGGCGGTGATGCCGATCCAGGTATCTCCGCGCGGCAGCTCGACCTTGCCGGCCCAGGTGAACCGGCGCTGCCCGCGCGGGACGTCGATCGTGGTCACCAGTTGCGGGCCTTTCGGACCGCCGATCGTGATCCGGATCTTCTCGACCTCGACGAAGGCCGCTCGCTCGAGCGCGAGGTCGACCCACACCGAGCCGGTGGCCTGGAGCGACTCGCCCGGACCGACACCACGCTTGCCCTCGGCGGAGGCCACCTCGACGTCGAGCCATGGTCCATTGGTGGCGACCACCCGGCGCGCCTTGATCGCGGCGACAAAGCGTGCGGGATCGAGCTTGCGTGGTCGCACCTCGTCGACGAACACGTAGGTGCGCGCGCTGCCGTCGAGGATCCAGTTGAGATCGTGGGTATCGCTGTTGCCGAGCGGTGCGGAGAGAAAGCCGTGATCGACGAGCGTGTAGTAGTCGCGCACGCACTCGTCGAGGCGGCGATCGCCCTCGACGTTGAACATGGTGTGACCGGCGATGACCTCGACGGCATCCCAGGCGAGCGGAAACGGCGGCGGCCACGCGAGGCCATCCCAGGCCGCGGCATCGAACAGCGAGGCCGAGCGCAGCCGGGGATGGTTGAGCTGGACGATGCCCTTCGGCGTCTGATCGCGCGCCAGCTTGAAGAACTCGTCGAGGGTGGCGGCGTTGACCGCGTCGACGGTCGGGCTGCCGTTGAGCGGCTTGCCGGGATCGATGACGACCGGATAGACGCCCGCGTGGAGCACGTCGGAGGACAGCTCGTTCGACGGGATCGACGCGACGACATCCTCGAGCGCGAGCGCGGCAATATCGGCGGCGAGGTCGCCGGCGTGGTTGTGATCGGAGAGCGCGATCACCTGGATCCCGGCGGCGGCCTGCGCGATCACGCGCTGCGGGTTGGGCACCTGCGAATCGTTCGAGGCCTTCGCGTGGACGTGGAGATCGGCGGCGAGCGTACCGGGTGGTGCCCACGCGCGCTCGAGCGCGATCGCCAGCTCGACGCGACCGCGATTCGCCGCCACATCGACGGTGCCTCGCCACAGCTCGTACTCGATGCCGCGCCACGCGAGCACGTCGTAGGTGCCGTACGGGATCGAGGGTGAGGGCGAGCACTGATCGACGCCGACCGGCACCTCACCGATCCCGCGCCCGAAGATCAGGCCGTCCCACGAGCCGATGACGTCGGGCGCGATCTCGCAGGCGGCGCCGCCCTGGCGCTCGCCGTAGATGTCGATCGATCCCATGCGCAGCGGCGCGCCCTTGATCGACAGCATGACGCGCGCGGCGACCGGCTTGCCGCGATCGGTGATGGTGACCGCGAGCGTCGTCGTCGACCGCGCCGGCCCGTCCGGTGGTGGTGGCGCGGCGTCGGGCGGGCTCGGTGGTGGCGGCGATCGTGGCCAGGCGAGCACCGCGATCACCGCGGCGATCACCAGCCCACCGATCACCAGCGCGCGCTTCACCGCAGTCGGAACTCGGCGCCGGCGGTGACCGCCAGGCCGAGCTGCGGCTCGGTCTCGAGCCCGCGCCCGAAGCGTCCGAGCCCGACGGTCAGCTCGGTGATGCCGACCAGCGCGACACCCTCGGACACCTTCGCGCGAACGCCACCGCCGAGGTGCAGCGGGAACGCGACGCCGGCGAGATCATCCGCGGCAAACCGCGTGTACGAGATGCCGATCGCGGCGCGCGCGAACGGCCGGAACCCACGCTGCGCCGCGAACATCCGGCGCACGCCCGCGGCGATCTCGACCGACGCGCCGTCGGCGAGCCCGTGCTCGCACGTGGTCACGGCCATCCGATCGACGACGCAGCCGGCGTCGCCGCCGCCGAACGTGAACGCGGCGATGCCATCGAACCAGTCTTGCGACGACAGCTGGTACAGATAGCTGCCGGCGACGCGCACGCCGCCCGCGGTGACGCGCCCGCCGGTGGCGAGCCCGGTGGTGGCACCGATGCCTTGATCGCCGATCTCGTCGGCAGCCGAGGTGACGGTCAGATCGTCCGCGTGCGCGACGGTCGACAAGCACGTGATCGCCGCGAAGAGTGCGCCCCGCATGGCGCGAAGCTACCGCGCGGCGATCAGCGGATCCAGTTAACGGCCTTCAGCGCCGGCGACGGCGGGTGGCGCCTGCGGCATGGGCGAGCGCGCTGACCAGCGCCTCGGCCGCCCGCGGCGAAAAACGTGCGGCGACGACGAACGGATGGAGCGCGGTGTCGAGATCGTTGCCGCCGCCGCGCAACGGACCGCGAGCGACCCACGCGAGCTCGAGTGCCCGCTGGGCCGCGACCTCGCCGATCAGCACGGCGAAGCTCGGCGTCGCGATCGTCGACAGCCGCGCCAGCTCGACGATCGTGCACGCGCCGAGGCGCCCGCCGCCGATCACCCAGTCGGCCAGCGCTTCCCACGCGTGAGCATCGATGATCGCCGCGTCGGTGGGCGCCTCGGGCAACCGCACCACGCCCGGAGCCACCGCGCCGTGCTCGGGCGGTGTGATCAACACGTCGTTCGCGGGCTCGTGCGCGAGCACCAGCATCCGCACGAAGCGACGCTCGTCGTGGACGTCGATATGCGCGCGCATGCAGCCATCGATCGCGTACGGCTCGACGCCATCGAGCGTCATCCGCCGCAACCGACCGTCGGGCATGCGGACGATCAGGATCTCGGCATCGAGCTGCACGTCCGCGCGCGCCGTATGAAACGGCACGGGATCGCGATAGAGGGCAGTGCGGCCCATTCTCGAACTGTAGCCGAGACGCCGCCGATCACCGGAGAGCTAAATCACACGCTCGGCGCGTGCATCACTTCTTGACCGGCTTCGCCTTGTCGGCCTTGGGCTTGGTCGCCCTCGTCTTCTTCTTGGGTGCCGGTGGCTCCGGCTGCGCGTCGGCAACCCGCTGGGTCTGCAGGCGGCGGATCGCGCGCAGCCGCAACGTGCGGTCGAGCTTGGGTTTAAAGGCCTCCGGGTCCGCCATCGCGGGGACCAGGCCGGAGCGCGCCGCGGCGTCCTCCTTGAGGAGCAGCGCGCGCACCTGGTCCGGGGAGCTGAGCGAGCGGAGCTTCGCGATGGTTGCCGGGTTGCGCAGCGCGCGCGCGAGCCGGCCGAGGATCGGCAGGTGGAGCCGGTCGTACTTGAGGCCGAGCAAGAAGAACAGATAGGTCGGGTTGCCGTCGGGGGCGCCGAAGTCGATGCCCTCGTACGACCGGCCGACCACCATGAACGGCCGGCCGATCTTCCCCTTGTCCTTGGCCCGGGTGTGGAGGAACGCGACGCCGCCTTCCATCGCGGTCGACGACAGCGACTCGCGCTCGACGACCGCACCGACGAACCACGGCTTGTCGACCAACCAGCCGTTGGTGTACGCGCGGGCCGCCAGCTCCTCGATCACCGACATCGGGTTCTTCGACCGCAGGGCCGGGATGATCGCCTGGTCGGGGAGCAGGTCCTCGAGCGGCAACTTCATGCCGTCCGGCACGTCAGCAAAATTCTCTTCGTCGCCGACCAGCTGCTCCTCGATCCACGCATCGATGGAGGTGCGTTTGAACCGCCACTGGCGATCGACCTGGAGCGACGGGATCTTGCCCGTCGTCACCAGCTTGCTGACCGTCGCCTCGTCGAGATGGAGGTAGCTCGCCAGCTCGGGCATCGTCAGCAACTGCGCGTCGGGAGCGCTCTTTTTGGCCATGGGCGCGGCGATTCTATGTGGGAACGCGCGCGTTCGCCCCTGGCAGCGTAAGATTTCGGGATGCAAAGGCCGCGGTGGTCGCTCCGCCGAGCCCGTGTACTGGTCGGGACCAAGTTCCTGCTCATCGCAGGGCTCATCGGGTTCGTCCTCGTCACGTGGCTCGTCGAGCTCATCACGGGCCTCGATCGCGCCGTCCACCTCGGCCCCCTGATCGCGCTCGCGATGGCGGCGATCCCGGCGGGCCTGTGGCTCGGCTTCTTCTACCTGATGGACCGTCACGAACCGGAGCCCAAGGCCCTGGTCGCGGGCGTCTGCGTGCTCGGCACCATGATCGCCGCGCCGCTGGCCTCGTTCGTCGAGTACCAGGCGGTACCGCCGGTCGCGCTCGAGGTCCACGGTCTGTCCGCGATGTCGCTCGATCGCGTCGTCTACGCGGTCCTGATCGCCGGCCTCGCCCAGGAGATGTGCAAGTACGCCGTCGTTCGCTACACGGTCTACCTGTCGCGCGAGTTCGACGAGCCGATGGACGGCATCGTCTACATGATGGCCTGCGGCACCGGCTTCGCCGTCTGGGTCAACTACCACCGGCTCTCCGACCAGGGCCTCAACGCGCAGCTCTCCACCGCCGCCGCGCAGTGCGTGGTCACCACGCTCGCGCACGCCTCCTTCGCGGGCGCCCTCGGCTACGTCATGGGTCGCGCCAAGTTCTCGCGGCGCTCGGCGCCGGTGCGTGGAATTCTCCTGTTCCTCGGCCTGCTGGGCGCCGCCGTGCTCAACGGTCAGTTCGCGATCGTCGAGAACTGGGTCCAGCAATCCGGCATGGCGCAGCACCCGTGGCGCGCCGTCGGCTACGCGGCCGCCTGCGCCTCGGCCGTCTTCCTCGGCATCTGGCTGGTCTCGCAGCACCTGCTATCGAAGTCGCCGTTCCGGAGGCCGCAGTGACCCGCAAGAGCAAGCCGCCGGCGAAGGGGAAGAAGTCGCGCAAGAAGACGCAGACGCCTGCCGCCGGCGCGCCCGCAACGCGCGACTCCGCGCCCGAAGTCACGCGCGACTCCGAGCCCGCGGTCACGCGCGACTCCGAGCCTGCCGTCACGCGCGACTCCGAGCCCGAGGTCGCGCGCGACTCCGAGCCCGTCGTCGCACCCGCCGCGAGCCTCGAGTCGGCTCCGACGATCGCGCCGATCCCGATCGAGAACACGCAGCCGGTCGAGACGGCGGCGATCGTGGCGACGACCACCGAGACCGAATCGAAGATGATGTCGGTGGCGTCGGACCCCGACGTCTCGATCGGCGTCGCCTCGCCGCCCGATACGTCGAAGCCCGACGAAGCTCGAGCCGTCCCGCCGCCGCCGCCGAAGCCAAGCGAGCCGAAAAAAGCCGACGAGCCGGATAAACCGCCCCTGACCGTCGCTCCGTCGCTTCTCGAGATTCCGTCGTTGTCGACACC
>JAEYYY010000216.1 GCA_023430775.1 Pseudomonadota bacterium | reverse complement strand
GCCTCGGCGCGCTCGGGCTCGCGGTTGTCGCGGTCCGCGCGCTCCTTGTCCTTCTCGCGCTCGAACACCTTGTCGCTCTTCTTGAGCCGGACGGACGCCTTCACGTCCGGCTCCGCGCCGGTGAAGCGCTCGGCGTTCGGGATGAACCGGATCTCCGTCTTGATCTCGAACGATAGCGTCGTGAGGATCTTCGCGATCTCGTCGGTGAGGTTGAGGTTCGCGAGGAACTCGCGGGTCTCGCGCGCGATGATCTCGAACACCTTGTCCTTGGCACCATCGCCCTTCTCGGCGAGGTAACCGGCGACCTCGGGCAAACTCTCGCGCGCCAGCTTGCGGATGCCCTCCTCCGTCGAGAACACCGCGCCCATGCCGGCCGCGAACGTCTTCTTGACCAGCTCGGGGACCAGGCTCTCCAACCGCCTCCGGATCGTCTCGGGCAGCTCCTTGTCGTCGCCCGGCTTGTCTTCCTCGGAGGCCATACGACGTGGGTACCACGGTGATATCCTCGTGTCATGGCCGAGCCGGCGCCGAGAGGGGAGCAGTCCGTTCCGGAGCCGCTGCCTCCCGTCACGCACAGCCAGCCGCTGCCCCGCCTGCGCAACCCAGGCGACTCGGTCCACACGCTGACCGCGCAGAAGCGCAACTACCGCGACGATCGGGTCAGCCGCCGGCCGCCGCTCCGTATCCGCAGCATCCGCGCGTACTGGACGACGTGGATCGTGATCGCGAGCTACCTCTGGCTACGGTTCCGCGCGCGCTGGCACTCGGATGCGTGGGTCGAGGACAAGCTCCGCAAGGTCCACCTCAAGAACGCGTGCCGGATCGAGCGCACGATCATCGAGCTCCAGGGCCTGTTCATCAAGGTCGGCCAGCTGATCTCGATCATGACGAACTTCCTCCCCGAGGAGTTCCGTCGCGAGCTCGAGGGCCTGCAGGACTCGGTGCCACCGCGCCCCTACAAGGACATCGAGGAGCGCCTGCGCGAGGAGTACGGCACGGGCCCCGAGGAGGTGTTCGCGCAGTTCGATCAGCGCCCGCTCGCGTCGGCCTCGATCGGGCAAGTTCACCTCGCGCGGCTCAAGGACAACACCAAGGTCGCGGTCAAGGTCCAGTACCCCGACATCGAGGAGATCGTGCGCCGCGACCTCAACACGCTGCGCCGGATCTTCCACATCATCGAGTGGTTCGTGCCCTACCAGGGGCTCGACGAGCTGTATCGCGAGATCCGCGCGATCGTGATGGAGGAGCTCGACTACAAGGCCGAGGCGAGCAACGTCAGCCGGATCTCGGCGAACTTCGATGGCCGCACCGACGTCGCGTTCCCGACGGTCGTCGAGGAGCTGTCGACGTCGCGCGTGCTGGTCACTCACTTCGAGACCGGCTTCAAGATCACCGACAAGCTCGCCGCCAAGCAGCTCGACATCGATCGCACGCAGCTCGCGCGCCAGGTCGTCGAGATCTACTGCCAGCAGATCTTCACCGACGGCATCTATCACGCCGATCCGCACCCCGGAAACCTGCTCGTCCGCGCGAACGAGAGTGGCCCCCCGACGATCACGTTTCTCGATTTCGGCGCGGTCGCCGAGATCCCGGCGACCGTGCGCGCCGGCATCGTCGAGCTGATCCAGGGCGCGCTGACCCGCGACACGCGGCGCATCGTCCAGGCGATGAAGACGATGGGCTTCGTCGCGCGCGGTGCCAACGAGCAGATGTTCGAGCAGGTGATCGAGTACTTCCACGAGCGGTTCCAGGAGAACATCTCGCTCGACTCGCTCAACCTGAAGGACATCAAGTTCGATCCGCAGAAGGGCCTCGAGAGCGTCGCGGATCTACGGAAGATGGATATCTCGCTGCGCGAGCTGTCCGAGAACTTCCACGTGCCGAAGGAGATCATCATCCTCGAGCGCACGCTGCTCCTGCTGATGGGTCTCTGCACCGAGCTCGATCCGACACTCAATCCGATGACGGTGATCCGGCCTTACCTCGAGCGCTTCGTGCTCGGCGACGAGGGCGACTGGTCGCAGCTCCTGATGGAGACGTCGAAGGATCTGGTGATGTCGGTGACCGCCCTGCCCGCCGACATCCGCAAGTTCATGCGGTCCGCTCACTCGGGCGATCTGCAGCTCAAGTTCAAGAACATCGAGGCGCCCGCGCAGCTGATGTACCGGCTCGGGCACCAGTTGATCTTCGCCAGCGTCGGGATCGCGAGCGCCGGCTTCGCGCTCGTGCTCGAGGGCCGGCAGGACGGGCGCGCCGAGTGGGCGTGGTGGACGGCGCGCGTCGCGGGCGTGATGCTGGTGTGGAGCTGGTGGTCGTCGCGGAACCTCTTGCGCAAGCGTTAGTTGTAGCGGAGCGTGCCGACGGCCTTCGTCGGCGCGGGTTTCGGCAGCGAGATCTTCGAGTCGCTGATGCCCCACTTGTCGCCGGTCTTGAACGCCAGCGAGTAGATGCCGACCGGCACCTTCGCGAACGAGAACTCGCCGTCGGCGTTGGTGGTGACGACCTTGCGGGTCTCCTGGTCGCCACACGGGCTCGTCCGGTAGCTGAACGACGCGTACGAGCAGATCTCGACCTCGGCGTTCGCGAGTGGGGTCGCGCCGATCACGATCTTGCCGGTGACGGTGTCGACCATCTGGACCTCGCCGATCGCCGGCAGGGTCGTGGGACCGCCGCCGACGACGACCAGCTGATCGTTGGCGGTACCGTCGCCGACCTTGACCAGCGCCGACAGCGTGCCCGGCGGATACGCGGTGCGCTCGTCACCGAGCAGCGACTCGACCACGAGCGTGCCACCGGCGACGTACCACAGCCGCCCGCGCGCATCGAACACGGTGCCCGTGCTGCCCGAGTAGCGCAGGCTCGTCGTCTTCACGCCGTCGCGATCGTAGAGGTCGGTGACCGGGTGGTTCTGACCGAGCTTCTTCTGGCCGTACTGGTAGAGCCCGAGGATGCCGCTGGTCAGCGCAGGTCTCCGGCGTGCGGTGGTCTCGCCGAGGATGCGCGTCAGCTTGTCGCCCGCGAGCTCGAACACGCCATCGCCGGTGGCGACGACGAGGCGCTCACCATCACCGGCGAGCCAGACCTGATCGTACGAGTCGAGCTCGGGGATCTCGAGCGCCGTCCACGCATCGCCGGCGAGCAGGCTCGCGCCGCCGGTGCCCGCCGCGACGACCTTGCCGTCGGGGGTCAGCGCCAGCTGCGTGACGTCCTCGGGCTTGCTCGGTCGTTCGAGCTTCGTGGTCTTGCCGTCGAACCGGAACACGTCGTCGTAGGTCGAGACGTAGACGACGCCGTCCTTGCCGGCCGCGAGTCCCGTTGCCGTCACTCCGGGGACCGTGCCGAGCTTGATGGCCTTGGCGCCATCGAGCTTGAACAGGGTGATGTTCGGAGCGAGCCCCGACCGACCCGTCGCGTACACCGCGCCGTCGAGCCCGAGCGCCAGCAGCCCGGGGTACTTCGAGAGCCCCGCCACCTTGGTCGCGGTGCCGTCCGGAAGCAGCGTGACGATGCCGTCACTGACCACGATGTAGGCCGGTCCTGGCTCGCTCGGCGCGAACGCGATCGTCTTCGGTTTGGCCTTGGGGGTCGGCTTGGTCGGCTTGGCAGCCGGTGCCTTCGCGGTCGCCTCCGGCGATCCGCTGGCGCCGCGGGTATCGGTCGAGGAGGCGAGGTCGGTGGAGCCGCCGCACGCCGTGGACATCAGGACAACGAGAGCGAGCTTCTTCATGCCGTCCAGTAAGCGCGCGTTGCCTACGTTTCACCACTCGGGTCCGGAGATCCGCAAGGCCGCGCAGCGACTGGACTAATCGACGATCGCCCGCACACCCTCGGGTTTGGGCGGCGGCGCCGACACGATCGCGAGCCCGAGCGCCGTCAGTTGCTTCGCGACCGCGTCGACCGATCGTGGCTCGCGATAGAGGTGGCTGATCACGACGCCCATCGCGACGTCGCACAGCTCGATCATCTTGTCGACCAGGTGCTCGCGCGGGAACTCCGGCAGCAGCGGCGCCGCGCGCTTGGCCATCTCGACCGCGAACCGATCGCGCTCGGCCGTGATCGTGCGCATCCAGTTCAACCGGCCGATGCCCGACAGCAGCATCCGCGTGCGCACGGGATGCGCGAGGTACGTGCTCGCGACGTGGTCCGCCAGGAAGCGGATCGTCGATTCGAGATCGTGCCTCGGGCTGGCGTCGAACGCGCGCAGCAGCGTATCGAAGTTCTCCCGCGTCGCGCGCTCGACCACCATGCCGAGCAGCCCGTCCTTGTTCCGGAAGTACTCGTAGAACGAGCCGATCGACACACCCGCGCGATCGACGAGCTTCTCGACCGTGACGTCATCCTCGTGGCCGAACGTGCGCAGCATCTGATCGAACGCCGTCACGATCGCATCGACCAGCGCGCGCGAGCGCGCCTGCGAGGGCTCGCGGCGGAACAGGCGCTTGCGGGGGCGTCCCGCGGTGGACTGCATCGCGCGAGCGTACAGCGACTACCGCGGGAACAGGCGCTCGTCGGTGGCGGCATCGTAGAGCCCGAACACGGTCGGCCGCACCGTGCGGCCCTCGAGCGTCACCGTCGCGGGTAACGCCGGGGTTTCGGTCCACTGGGTCGGTCCGGCGCGCAGCTCGCCGTCCTTGTCGGACCACCGCAGTTGATCGCCGCTCGCCGCACCCGCGCGGACGTTGGCGAGCGCATCGCCGCGCACCCACTCGACGGCGATCTGCTTCGAGATCGAGCTCCACGTCCGCCCGCCATCGCGCGTCATCGTCGCCGGCTTGCCGCCCGCGGTGCCGGAGCACAACCCGGTCGCCATCACCAGCGTGTGCGGCGCAGCGGAGACCAGCGTGATCCGACCCTGTACGCCGGGGACGGGAAACCGCTTCCAGGTCTGCCAGTCGGTCGAGCGAAAGATCGCGGCCTCGCCGCAGTCGCCGGCGGCGAGCCAGATCTGACCGTCGTTGACGACGAGACCGGTGATCGGCGTCGCCTTCTCCTCGCGCCCGGACGACATGTGGCGCCGCATCAGCGTCGTCACGATCTCGCCTTCGAAGCCGCACGGCGAGCCGCGCGTGAACTCGACATGATCGCGGGTCACCCGCGTCACGACGTCGTGCGACGGACCGCACGAGGCGGGTTTCGGCGTGGTGAGCTGGCGATGCCGCTTCGTCACGAGATCGAGCTCCGCGACCCCGCCGTGCGAGAAGAACAGCCGGCGCCGATCCGCGTGCAGCGCCGCGGCTCCGAAGTCGGCACCGGCGATCGTCAGCGTGTCGAGCTTCTTGCCGTCGCAGCTGACCTTCCACAGCGTGTCTCCGCCGCGCAGCGCGACGTACGCCTCGGAGCCGGTCTGGTAGGTCGCGAGCGCGTGCTTGCGCGACGCCGTCGTGATCGCTCCGAGGTCGACCTCCCACACGAACACGTGGTTATCGTCGGCGAGCCGGATCGGACACTCCGGCAGCGGCGCTTCCTCGACGGTGGTCGGCGGCGCGACCCAGGCCGGCTGCGAGGCGGACCAGCAGCCGGTCAGCGCCGCGGCAACCAGGAGTCCTCGCATCTCTCCAGGCAACGCGTGCGCCAGGAGCGCTATTCGACGCCGGAACCGGCCGGCGTCATTGGCGATTCAGCAAGATGATGATCGCGGCGATCGCGGCGATCGCCAGCAGGATGCCGCCGACGAGCGAGAGCACCTTCTTCCAGTCGGTCGGCGAGCTACCGAACACCACCTCGTCGCGCTGGCCGTGGATGATCGCGCGGTACGGCGAGCCGCGATAGCGATACGCGAGCACCCACGCCGGCAGCGCGACGCGGCGCGTGTTCTGGCGCTCGAGCAGGCAGGCGACGTGGACGTTGCGGAACTTGCGCCCCGGGATGTACGGCTCGACGCGCGTGCGCGCGACCGCCTCGATGCCGCGCTGGACGATCGTGCGCGCGGCGCTGCGCTGGGCATCGAACGACTCGATCATCGCGGGCTCCTCGCCCTCGATCGCCTTGCCGACCGGGACGGCGCGCCGCAGGTCGTAGAACGGCACCAGCGCGGAGCACTCGCCGTGATCGAGGCCGCGCGACGCCGGCACGCAGATGCCGTCGAACGACAGCGCGACCTGACCCGCGTGGGGTGCCCACGCCGAGCGATGCGAGTTGTGATCCGAATCGGCCGTCCACGCGACCTGCGCCTTGGCATCGACGATCCAGGCCGCCCAGCACAACGGCTGGAGCGTCTCGACCACCGCCTCGTCGCGCAGCGTCTTCGGTGCGAACCAGCCGCGCCGGCCGAGCCAGCCGCGCAGCGCCTGTTCCGCGGCCTCGCGCGACACCGCGAACGGAACGCGCAGCTCGGCCACCTCGATCGGATCGACCGGCTGCTCGATCGCCATCGTCGCGCCGCAGAACGCACAGCGCGGCGCCTGGGCCTCGGCGGAGAACGCCACCGCGGCGTGGCATTCGGTGCAGCGCAGCACCTGGGCGCGTACGGTGCCCTCGTGGGTCCGCGGCGTGACCGGCACCGGCAGCGCGCAGATCGCGCAGCGCAGATCGCCTTCCTCGAGCGGCGATTCGCAGCGCGTGCAGCTCATCGCTCGACCCCGAAGTAGAGGATCGCGGCGAGCACGGCGAGCCCGAGCGCGATCGCGATCGCCACCTTCCACCACGCGATCGGCGCCTTGCCGTGGACCGCGCCGGTCTGACCGTTGATCACCACGCGGAGCAGCGGCTTGTCCTCGCGATAGCGCAGCGCGAGCACCCACACCGGGACGAGGATCGGATCGAGCGACTCCCAGTCGACGGTGGTTCGCCACGCCAGGTCGCTGTACGAGTCGCCGGGCATGAACCGGCGCAGCCGCATCCCGACCTCCTCGACGGCGGCCCCGCGCGACAGCCGCCTGCAGTCGTCGGCCTCGCGCGCCCACTCCTCGGTGATCCAGCCCGACACCAACGCGGGCGAGTAGCGCCGCATCTTGCGCAGATCGAACGGCTCGACCCGCGACAGCTCCGCGTTCGCGAGCCCGGCCGACGCGCTGACCACGATATCGGCGACGTAACCGACGTGGTGGCCCGACAGCGAGCGGTACTCGGTCTTGGTCACCGTGCGCGTCTTCTCGACGCGATTGCCGTGCTCGTCCTTCGCGGTATAGGTCTCGGTCTCCTTGTAGTGCTCGCCGATCTGCGCGGTGTAGGCCGTGCGCGCGACCGCCGAGTACAGATAGGCCGGCACGTAGACCCCGCGGATGTCGTCGACCGCGGCGTGGCGCAGCTTGCCGTCGGCGAACAGCGAGCGCTTGCCGAGCCAGCGATCGAGCGCGAGCTTGGCCGCGTTGCTGTCGCCGGTGAACGCGACCACGAAGTGCGGCTCGGGTCGGTTCGCCGCGGGCGGACGCTCGACGAAGTTCGGGCTCGCGCAGTACGGGCAGGTCTCGGTGCGCACGCCGGAGAACGCGAGGCTGGCGCCGCAATTCCCGCACGAGAAGGTCGGCGGGTGCGTCTCGATGTCGGCCGCCCGGCTCACGCTTCGATGTTACCCGTCGTCGCGCGCCGCGCGCCCCGAAGGTGTGCCCGTGTGCTCGGGAGTGGGGGATCGTCGGGAGACGGAAATTAGACTCCGCGGGGTAGCGCTGCGAAGATCGTTTGTGGAACAAGGGCTGCGTCGGGGCCGTTTTCCGGCCTGACGAAGAAAGAAGTGAAGTAGATGCTCGCCGTCATCGGGAATGTCCTCGCCGGCCTCGGAGTGCTCTCGCTTTTCACCGCGACGTTGCGCCTGACCAAGCCCGGACGAGATCCAAAGTAGCGCGCTTGAGATAGACTGATCGCGTGGTCAGCACCGTCTTGCCGCAGCGCGGCCGCGCCATTCGATCCACCGACGAGCTGACGCTCGCGGATGTCGATGCCGTGCGTCTCCTGCTCAGCGGCGAGTCGGTGATCGACTGGCATCGCCTGCAGTTCGCAGATCACGCCGAGGTCGACAGGTTCCTTCGCCTCAACGAGCTCGACCCCGAGTCCGACGAGGAGATGGGCCGGCTCGAGGATATTCGCGCCGACGCCGTCGATTACCTGTCGCGCGCGTTCGCGATGGCGATCCCCGACGAGGTGGCCGCCGACCTGCCCGCTCGCGATTTGTTCCTGGTCGCCTCGAGCCACGGTCCGCACCAGAAGTGGGCGTGCGTGGTGCTGAAGGTGATGCACATCATCCAGCACATCAACGGTCGCGCCGGGCTGCTCAAGATGAGCGTGTCCGACGAGATCATCTTCCGCGAGATCGAGCTCAAGGTGATGCAGGTCGTCGAGCAGCTGCGCGCCGCCGGAGCTCCGCTGGCGGAGTGGGAGTGGAGCCGCAAGCCGCGCGATTCGCAGATCACCAAGCTGCTCGCGAAGCGCTCGACGCTCGCCGCCAACATCTACGACAAGCTGCGCTTCCGCCTGATCGTGCCGGCTCCAGAGGATCTGGTGCCGATGCTCGCCACGCTGACCCGCCAGCTGATCCCGTTCAACTACGTGGTGCCGGGCGAGTCGCTCAACCAGCTCGTCGATCTCGAGGAGGCGATCAAGAAGGTGCACGAGCCCGCGAGCTCGGCCTCCGGCATGGTGCGCGTGCCGCCGCCCCTCAACGAGTTCTCCGGCCCCGAGTACCGGATCGTCAACTTCGTCGCCGACCTGCCGATCCGCGTCGAACGCTTGCTACCGAAGAGCGAGATCCCGCTCGACCTCACCCACGTGGTGTTCGGGCTGACCGAGTTCCAGATCGCCGACACGGCGACGGCGCTGCGCAACGAATCGGGCGCATCGAGCCACGAGGCTTACAAGGCACGCCAGCACGAGCGCGTGCGCATGCGCCTGTTCCGCGACAAGGACGATCCGCTGCCGCCGGACTGAGTGTGAGGTCCAGCCAGGTTGGACCGGATCGTCAGCGCGTCGCGAGCAGGTACCCGCCGACGCCGAGGCCGACGAGGATCAGCAGCACGAGGATGACGCGGTCCCAGCGCATTTTCTTCGGAGGAGGTCCAGCCATACGGGAAAACCTAACACGCGATCAGCCCGCGCTGCGCGCGCCCGGCTTGGGGATCAGCTGCTCGAGGTGCCAGGCCTGCGCGAACACCGTGCGCTGCGCGACGCGCCGGTCGCGCGCGATGCCGAGCGCGTAGAGCCCGGTCAGCACGACGAGCATGACGTTGGCAGCGACCACGCCGATGCGATCACCCATGCCGCCGTGCACGAACACCGAGCCGTAGGACACCACGCCTTCCATGCTGAGGTGCCAGGATTGCTCCGCGGCTCCGATCGATTCCGCGAGCATCGGGAACAGCAGCGCGGCCGCGCACCACAGCACCACGATCCAAGGTCGATCGTTGATGAACGGCATCGAGGTGAAGGACAGCATCAGCGCGCAGGCGAGCACCGGCGTGAACACGAACGGGCCGACGAAGCGCGAGCACGCGAAGATCGTGATCACCTGGTAGCTGATGTAGACCAGCGCGTGCACCGGCCGCAGCTTCCAGTTGATGAACGCGAGCACGATCTGCCCGGTCATCGCCAGCGCGACGAAGGTCAGCGAGGTCCAGTTGTCGACGCCGATCAGCGGTGTCACCGCGAGGAAGATGAAGAACGTCAAAAACGGTGGGATCGCGCGCTTGCTGCGCTCGCGGGTCTGCCGGACCTCTTCCTGGGCGACGCGCGCCTCGATCTCGGGCGGTAGCTCCTCCGGGAGCTCGAGCACGAGGCGGGTCGCGAGCTCCGCCGCCTCGCCGCATTGCGGGTCGAGGTTCATCGCCCGGCCGGCGTGGCGCATGGTCTTCGCGCGATCGCCGGCCGCGAACGCCTTGTGCGCCGCCGCGAGCTCGGTCTGTGCG
>JAEYYY010000169.1 GCA_023430775.1 Pseudomonadota bacterium | reverse complement strand
GTGCAGGTCACCTCCGGTGCCGGTGGCGTCGACGCCAGCGACTGGGCGCAGATGCTGATGCGCATGCTGATCCGCTACGCCGATCGCAAGAGCTGGAAGGTCGAGGTGCTCGACGAGACGCCCGCCGAGGAAGCCGGCATCAAGAGCGCCACGTTCACGGTCGCCGGCGACTTCGCGTACGGCCTGCTCAAGGCCGAGAACGGCGTCCATCGCCTGGTCCGGGTGTCACCGTTCGACGGTAACGGCCGCCGCCAGACGTCGTTCGCCGCGGTCACCGTGACCGCCGATATCGACGACGACATCGAGGTCGCGATCAACGACGTCGACCTGCGGATCGATACCTATCGCGCCGGCGGCGCCGGTGGCCAGCACGTCAACAAGACCGACTCGGCGGTGCGCATCACGCACATGCCCACCGGCATCGTCGTGCAGTGTCAGAACGAGCGCAGCCAGCACGCCAACAAGGACAAGGCGTTCAAGCTGCTGCGCGCGAAGCTCTACGACTTCGAGCTGGCGAAGCGCGAGGCGAAGGCAGCCGAGGATGCGAAGGCGCGCCTCAAGATCGAGTGGGGCTCGCAGATCCGCAGCTACGTGCTGTTCCCGTACCAGCAGGTCAACGATCACCGCACCGAGCTCAAGACCAGCGATGTCAACGGCGTGCTCGACGGCGATCTCGACGAGCTGATCCGCACCTACCTCCTCAAGAACGCGAACGCGAGGAACTGATGTCGCTCCGTACCAAGCAGACGTGTCCGCACTGCAACTCGACGACGGTCGGCCTGTTCCCTCACGTCACCATCGGGTGCTCGAACGAGCAGGGACGCCGCGTTGTCGACGGCCTCGACGCGCAGCTCTACACCTGCGGTGACTGCGGCTTCTCCGAGATGTACCTGCGGACGCCGGTGTCGAAGTGGCCGAATCCGCCCTCGAAGAGCAAGAGCTTCGAGTGGGTCACGCCTCGACGCTGACAGTCATCGCGTCACGATCTCCGCGCCGCCGGGGAGCGGCTGTGGCTGGATCCGATCCATGATCGTGGTGATCGGGTTCGGGTCGAGCTGCTTCGGCATCGGCAGCTCGTCGAGCTTCTCGCCGGCGATGATCGTCCCGAGGAGGCCGATCGTGCGGACGAGCTTCTTGCCGCCGGCGACGCTCTCGAGGTCCCCATCCTCTAGCTGCTGCATGCGCCGACCGGCTGCACCGCGAGTGCCATCGCACCTGCGCGTGATCACATCCGCCACGCGCGCTTGCTGTCATCCGCGGGAGACAACCGCTGGGGGCTGCCTCACCGTGGATCGTACTTCTCGATCTCGGCGACGATCTGGTCGACCGTCAGCTCGGCGCCGACGTGGCGCGCGGTGCCGATGAACATCGTCGGGAGCGCCGTCACGCCGGCGGCCTCGGCATCCGCGAGGTCGGCCTTGACGCGCTCGATCGCGGCCGGGATGTCCTTGCGGTACTTCTCGAGATCGAGCCCGAGCTTCTCGGCGATCCGCTCGACGTCGTAGGCCGTCAGCTTCTCCGGCTCGGCGGTGAACAGCTCGTGCGCCATCGGCGTGCCCTTGCCCTGCATGTCGGCGGCGACCCACGCGAGTGCCGGCGGCACCGAGTGCTTGTGGATCGGTAGCGGGATCATCTTGTAGACGATGCGCACCGGCACCGACGTCTTCTTGATCGCCTCGTCGAGTCGCTCGTGCATGGCGCGACAGAACGGACACTCGAAGTCGATCAGGTCGACGATGGTGACCTGATCCTTGACCTGCAGATCGAGCACGAACTGCGGCGTGTCCTTGGGCGGCTCGGGCAGCTTCGGCGGCTTGCTCCATAGCGCGAGCCCGACGACGATCGCGGCCAGCGCCGGCACGGCGAGCAGCGCACGCTTGTCGCGCGGCAAGGTCTCGGCGCCGATCGCGACGGTGATGCCGAGGACGATCGCCGACGGATCGGCGATCATGCAGAGCTTGCACCACGCCTCGATCACGAAGCCCTGCAGCACGATCAGGAACACCGCCCACACCGCACCGGCGATGCCGAGCGCGATGCGCAGCCGTGGCTTGGCGACGAACATCAGCGCGACCATCGTCGCGAAGTAGGCGACCCCGACGAGCGACATCGGGATGCCGAACGGCGCCGCCCACCACGATTGCTTGACGGTCTGGCAGCCGGTCTCGGCGCAGAACGTCAGGGCCGGTCCGAGATCATCGATCGCGCTGGCGATGCTGGCACCGAGGCCGACGAGGGCCGCGCCGAGCGCGAGGAGCGAGAGCCGGTTCCACATCGGGGTCCCTGACGCGGGCAACCCGGGTCTTACCACGGTCGATTCCCGGACAATTGTCGAAGCCGGCCGACAACTGTCCGGAGCCGAGCCGATTTCAGCGCGTTCCCGTGAAGCCGGTCGTGAACTTCACCTCGGCGCCGACCACCAGCGCCTCGTCGTTGCTATCGAGCGTCCCCGCGAACAGGCAGCCACCGCTGTAGCCGATGGTGACCAGGCCGCGCTCCATCGCGGTCGCCGTCCAGTCCGGCGTGTTGCGATCCTCGGTGATCAGATCGGCATCGGCGACCGAGTAGCCGAGCAGCGCGCAGTTGATGCCGTTGGTGACGATGCCGGCGCCGAGGAACAGCCGGAACGAGTTGCCGGCCTCGCCGATCACCCCGAACGTCTCGCGCGTCGCCACCGTGACGTCGCCCTCGCAGACCAGATCGCAGTTCGGGTTCGACGTCCCGGCGCCGCAGTCGGCCGGCTCCGGCTTCTCGAGCGAACCGTCGCACTCGGCGCTCGGCAAGTTCACGATCATCTGGTGCTCTCGCGCGGTGTTCCGTTGTTCGATCACCACCCGGCTCGGCCACGCTTCGCTCGGGCACACGATGTCGGGCCGCGCGCAGTCGAGCGCGAACGTGTACGGCTTGCCCGCGTGATCGATCGTGATCGTGCCGCCGGCCGCGCCGAGCTCCTCGCTATAGACCGCGCCCCCGATCTTGATCTCGACGCCGATCCGGTCGTCGTACTCGATGTTCCACACGCCGGAGACATCGGGTGCGTCCGACGTCGAGTTGGCGGCGCAGCCGTCACCCTGGGCGGCCATCATCAGGGGCAGGGCGGTGGTGATCGAGAGCAGGCGAATCGCGGCGAGCTTCATGGTCCGGTGCTGGTTCAACCGGCGGACCAGCTCCGGTCGACGGACGGTCAACGGGTTGGCGGTGTGAAGTGTCGCCAAATCCGCCGTGAACGGCCGTTAATGCTCGCGATTGCAACTGGTTCGCGACGTCGTGGAACCCGACATCGCGTGGAACCTGGCGATCACTTGCCGGCCGTCGCGGGCTTGTCGAGGTCGGCGACCGCCTGCTTTGCCTTCGCGATCGCCTCGGGCGTGGTCTGGCCGGCGGGTAGCGCCTCGAGGGTCTTCACGATCGCTTCCTTGAACCGCTTCTCGCCCGCCTTGTCGCCTTGCTTGGCCGCGATCTCGGCGCGCTGGGTGAGCACGCGGATCTTTCGCGGGCCGTAGACCAGCTTCAGCGCCTCGTCGGTCCACGTCGCCGCTTCGGCGAGCTTGTCGCCCTTGAGATAGATCCAGCCGAGGCGCGCACGCGGGTCGTACTCCTTCGGGAGATCCGCCGCCGACTTCTCGAGCGCGGGCACCAGCTCGAGCGGCTTGCCGAGGTACGCGTAGACCTCGGCGCGCGGCCAGTTGTAGGTCATCGCCACCATCGGCGAGCTCGCCTTGGCCGCGGTGTCGTCGAGCAGCGCGCGCTGCTTCTCGGCGAGCGCCTTCGCCTCGTCTGGCTTGCCGAGCGCGGCGAGTGCCTCGCGCTGATACATCATCGCGTCGCTGCGATCGTCGACCGACAGCGGCGCCTTCGGATCGGCGAGCAGCGCCTGCCACTTCGCGACCGCCTTGTCGCGGAACTGCTTCACGCGATCGGGCTCCTTCTTCTCGAGCTCGTTCGCGCAGTCCATCGCGCTCGCGAGGAAGTCGCTCGCGCTCGCGGTGTTGCCGGTGTCGTTCATCGACTTCTCGACGAGGGCGAGGCAGTCGGCGTGCTTGTTCTGCTTGCGGAGCGCGGTGACCAGCGTGACCAGCGCATCGGGCTTGCGCGGCCACTCCGCCGGCGCATCGGTGAGCGCACCGAGGAGCTCGCGCTCGGCATCGGCGTACTGCTTCGCCGCCATGTGGCGATCCGCGGCGAGCAGGTGCGCGGCGGCACCTTCGACGCCTCCCTTCGCCGCGGCGAGCCCGGTGTCGAGGAACGCGTGGAACTGCGCCACGCTCGCAGCGCCGATGAACCGCGACAGCACCTGGCCGTCGTGGCCGATCACGTAGAACGTGGGCCACGCCGACGGCGGATACTTGGCGACCGCGGCGGCGTTCTGATCGCGGTCGGTGTCGAGCGCGACGAACACGAAGTTGTTGTCCTCGGCCTCGAACGACTTGTCGGTGAACACCTCCGACTGCATCGACAGGCACGTGTGGCACCACGGCGCCCACAGGTCGAGCACGATCGGACGCCTGGTGGATTCGGCGCACGCCAGCGCGGACGCGAAGTCGTCCTCGATCCACTTCATCGCACCGTGCTGCTTCGCCTTCGAGCACGGGTCCGGTTTCGCCGCGGTCGGCTGCTGCTCGGGCTTCGGTGCCGGGCCACTCGACTCGGATTTTCCGCACGCGAGCAGAGCGATCGCGAGCGCGATGCTGAAGCGCATGGCGGCCTCTTAGCACGGCTTCACTTCGTCGGGGATGTTGTATGGTGCGGGACTCTCCATGGCGCATCCGAACCCTCCACCCGCCGAATCCAAGCTCGACTCGATCATGGCCGAGCGGCGGGCCAAAGCGCGTGAGCTCCGCGAGGCCGGGCACGAGCCGTTTCGCAACGACGTCAAGCCGACCGGCACGATCGCCGAGGTGCGCGCGCGCTACGAGCCCTCGCGTCCACCACCCGCGCCCAAGGTCGCGCGCGATCCGAACGCGCCCAAGCCCGCGCGCGATCCCAACGCGCCCAAGGCGCCGGTCGTGCTGCCCACGCCGGTCGATGGCGAAGCGGTCCGCGTGGCGGGTCGCGTGCTCGTCAAGCGCGGCACCAGCGCCCAGCTGATGTTCGCGCCGATCCGCGATCGCAGCGCCGAGATCCAGCTCTACATCTCCGATGCCGCGCTCGATCCGAAGGACTTCACGGACGTGTTGCCTCGCCTCGACGTCGGTGATCACGTGATCGCCGAAGGGCCGGTGTGCTGGACCAAGACGGGCGAGATGTCGATCCTCGTCAACCGGCTGTGGATCGCCACCAAGTCGCTGCGTCCGCTTCCCGCCAAGGGCTTCGTCACCGACAAGGGCGAGAAGCGCGGCGGCCTCACCGATATCGATGATCGCTATCGCCAGCGCTACGTCGACATGATCGTGCGCCCCGAGGTGCAGACGGTGTTCCGCAAGCGATCGCAGATCGTCAGCGGCATCCGCGCGTTCCTCGACAAGCGCGACTTCCTCGAGGTCGAGACGCCGATGATGCACACGATCATCGGCGGCGCCGCCGCGCGGCCCTTCATCACCCACCACAACACGCTCGACATGCAGCTCTACATGCGCATCGCGCCGGAGCTGTACTTGAAGCGGCTCGTCGTCGGTGGCTTCGAGCGGGTGTACGAGATCAACCGCAACTTCCGCAACGAGGGCATGGACCGGAGCCACAACCCCGAGTTCACGATGCTCGAGTTCTACTGGGCGTACGCGGACTACAACGACCTGATGGATCTCACCGAGGAGATGGTGGTGGGGCTCGCCGAGTCGATCAACGGCACCACCAAGGCGGTGTGGGATGGCGTCGACATCGATCTGAAGCGACCATGGCGCCGGCTGTCGATCCGCGAGGCGTGCCGCACGCTCGGCGGCATCACCGACGCGAACCGGGTGTTCGAGGAGCCCGCGTTTGCCGCGCAGGTCTGCCTCGAGCGCAGGGTCGCGCCGAACAAGTTGATCGGTGTGCTGCTCGAAGGGTTGCCCGCAGCCGAGGGGAATGCCGACGGCGGCGATCTGGTTCAGCGGTTCAAGAATGCGAGCGAGCGGGAGGCAGTGGTGAGCACGATCGTCGAGCGCATCGCGCCGGCGCAGCGCCGCATCACCGCCGGTCACCTCGGTTACCTGCTGTTCGAGGCCACAGCCGAGGAGCACCTGGTCGAGCCCACGTTCCTCACCGAGTTCCCGCTCGCGGTGTCGCCGCTGGCGCGCCGCAACGACAAGGATCCCGCGTTCTGCGATCGCTTCGAGCTGTTCGTGAAGGGCAAGGAGCTCGCGAACGGCTTCTCCGAGCTCAACGATCCCGACGATCAGCGCTCGCGCTTCCAGGCCCAGGTCGATGCCAAGGCGGTCGGCGCCGACGAGACCATGGACTACGACGAGGATTACTGCCGCGCGCTCGAGATCGGGATGCCACCGACGGCAGGCGAGGGCATCGGCATCGATCGCCTGGCGATGCTTTTGACCGGGCAACCGTCGATCCGCGATGTCATCCTGTTCCCTCTGATGAAGCCCGAGTAGATGAGCGGATCGCAACGCGACCACAACAAGGCCGTGGGCATCATCCTGATGTCCTGCGGCGCGTTTGTCGTGCTCGACACCCTGCCGGTCATCTACCTGCTGTGGGCGCTGCCGGATGCCACGCCACAGTTCGCCGGCGACAAGTTCTTCCAGCCGAGCCCGACCACGTTCGCGAGCTACGTGCCGTCGCTGCTCGTCCTGCTGATCGGCTTCTCGCTCGTGGCCTGGGGGCTCGCGCGGCTGCGCCGCCACCGGCGCGACCGCCAGCTGATCGCAGGCCCGACGACGCGGCCGGCATCGCAGACCGTCGCCGCACCGCAACGCTCCGCGGTCCCGCTCGCGCTGCGCGTCGTGCCCGGCGTCGGCTATCGCGCGTTCGTCGCGTGGCGCTATCTCCTGGTCCACACGCCGCACGTCACGCTGCGGGTCGTTCTCATCCTTCTCGGGATGCTCGCGCTCCGCCTGCTGCTGGCGTTCACCGTCGGCATGACGATCGTGCCTGCCGATCCGTCATCGCCGATCGCGATCATCGGGTTCGTCTTCGACGGCATCCTGGTGATCAGCTTCTGGTTCGGCGTCATCCGCCACTCGGCGCTGGCCTCGATCTTCTTCGTGTTCAGCGTCATGAGCATGCTGCACTGCTTCGAGATCGAGCGGCTGTGCCTCGCCGGCAAGATGCCGTTCGTCGACCTCGAAGCGTCGCGCATGATGTTGCAGGGTGTGGGCGTCACGAAGATCGGGTTCGGCGTCATCGCGTTCCTCGCCGCGTTCCTCGGCACGCTGCGCGCCGCCTTCACGTTCTTCACCACCGTGCCGGTCGCCGGCGTCTGGATCGGCACCGCCGCGCTCGTCATCGTGCTCGCCGTGATGAGCGGCTTCGAGACCGACCTGCGCGACAAGATCCTCGGCTCCAACGCTCACATCCAGGTCACCAAGGAGGATGGCGAGTTCGTCGAGTGGCGCGAGGTGAAGAAGAAGATCGACAACATTCCCGGGATCGTCGCGTCGACCCCGTATGCCGTCTCGGAGGTCGTGATCGCGGCCAACAACAACGGCATGAACGTCATCATCAAGGGCATCGATCCGGACACCATCGGCAAGGTCACCAAGCTGGTGGACAGCCTGGAGGACAAGGACGCGATGCGGCGGCTCGAGCCGCTGATCGATCTGGGGAAGGATCGAACGACGGTGGATGCGGCGACGCACACGCAGCCAGACGGTGTCGATCCGCCACCGGATGACATGATCACGGGTGGCGATCCGATCGACTTCTCGGGGGATCAGGCACCGGCACCGGATCCCGGCGCGGGATCGGGATCCGCAGCAAGTCCAGGTCCGGGCTCGGGCTCGGGCTCGGGCTCGGGCTCGGATCAGGGCTCGGGCGGCGACGTGGAGGTCATCACGCCGTATGGCGGCGATGCAGCGAAGGTGCTCGGCACCGACGTCGAGGAGGACACACTCGACATGCTCGACTCGGAGCTGATCGACTGGATGGTCGGTCGCGAGGAGGCGCCGGTGGTTCGCATCATCGAATCCGAACCGACGCTGTCGCGCCGCACGCAGGCGCTGCCCGGCATCCTCGTCGGTCGCGAGCTGGTCAAGCAGACTCACCTGTACACCGGAGAAGAAGTCCGCGTGGTGTCGCCGCTGTCGGATCCGTCGAACCCCGACGCCACCGGCACGCCGATTCCATTCAACCGCGACTACCGGGTTGCCGGCGTGTTCTTCACCGGCATGTACGAGTACGACCTCAAGTTCGTCTACGTCACGCTCGAGTCGCTCCAGGACTTCCTCGATCGCGGCGACGCCGTCGACGGCATCGAGATCCGCCTCGAGTCCGACGACGCGACCGAGGCGTACGTGCCGGCGGGCGCGAGGCCGGGGTTGATCCGCCAGGCGCTCGGACCGGGCTATCGCATCCAGGACTGGCGCGAGCTCAACCGCTCGCTGTTCTCGGCGCTGAAGCTCGAGAAGATCGCCATGTTCCTCGTGCTCGGCATCGTCATCCTGGTCGCGTCGTTCTCGATCATCGGCAACCTGATCATGGTCGTCGTCGAGAAGCAGCGCGAGATCGCGTTGCTCAAGACGCTCGGTGCCTCGGACGTCGGCGTCATGCAGCTGTTCGCCGTCCAGGGGATGATCATCGGTCTGATCGGCACGTTCCTCGGCATCTCCACCGGGCTCACCGTCTGTCTGCTGATGGAGAAGTTCGGGCTGCCGCTCAACCCGGACGTCTACTACATCGATCGGTTGCCGATTCACGTCGACCCGCAGTCGGTGTTTGCGGCGGCGATCACGGGCGTCCTGATCTCGATCGGCGCGACCCTGTACCCGGCACTTTTGGCCGCGCGCGTTCGCCCCGCGATCGGGATGCGCCACTGAACGTGCTCCCGACGCCCTGCGCGTCGTGCGATGTGTGAAAAGCTGGCCACGATCCGCGATCGCGGGCCGCGTGAATTCACCGTGTTGGCGCGTGGCACGCGGGATGCTCGTACTCGCGCGCGTATGCTGAAGCGCGCTGCCCTCATCACCGGTCTCCTCGCGGCAACTGCTGGCACTGCATCGGCCGGCGGCACGTATATCGGCCTCGGGATCGGCACCGCTCCCGCGATCAGCGAGGACACCGATCGCGTCGATTCGGACTCGCGCGCGCTCAAGGGCATCCTCGGCATGCGCTGGGGCCAGTGGTCGATCGAAGGCACCATCGGCACCAACGAGCTGGTCCGCTTGAACCAGGCGGGCACGGTGTTCAACCCGCACGGCGACCTCTACGTGCTCGGCGCCAACGCCAAGTTCAACCTGCCGCTCGGCAACAACTTCGAGGCGTTCGGCAAGCTGGGTCTCAACCACCTCGTCGTGCGCGCCGACAACGAGCAGTTCAACCAGAGCGGCAACGGCCTGCTGTTCGGCGCCGGCTTCGAGTACAAGCTGAACCTCGGCGTCGGGGGCGGCTCGATCTTCGTCGACTACACGATCAACCGCGCCTCGATGGTCAACGAGTCCGACAAGGAGCTGGGCGACTTCACGACCCGGACCTGGATGCTCGGCCTGACGATCGGGATCTGAATCTCGCTAGAGAATCTCGGACCGGGCAACCCTCTCCGCTTGCGGGCGGTCCGAAGCGTTGACAGCCAGGAACCCCCTGAGTAAGTTCCTGCGCCGTTTAGAGATTCTCCTGTGGCCGAGACGACTTCTACCCCTTCACCCAGGCCTGGAGACCCTGCGCCTTCCACTGGTCGCGGCGCGCGGATCGAGGTCAAGAAGCTCGGCAAGGCGTACGTCCACAATGGCCAGGCGCTGCCGGTCCTGTGGGACGTCGATCTGTCCCTCGCTCCGGGCGACATGGTCGCGTGCGTCGGCGCCTCCGGCGTCGGCAAGTCGACGTTCCTCCAGATCCTCGGCACGCTCGATCTGCCCACCTCGGGCTCGATCCGGTTCGACGGCGAGGAGCTCACCACGATGAGCGCGGGCCGGCTCGCCGAGTTTCGCAACCGCAAGATCGGCTTCGTCTTCCAGATCCACCACCTGCTCCCCGAGTTCTCGGCGCTCGAGAACGTGATGATGCCGGCGCTGATCCAGCGGATGACGGTGACCACGGCGCAGGCCAAGGCGCGCGACATCCTCGGCCGCGTCGGCCTCTCGCATCGTCTGACCCACCGGCCGAGCGAGCTGTCGGGTGGCGAGCAACAGCGCGTCGCGCTCGCACGCGCGATGGTGCTCGAGCCGTCGCTGCTGCTCGCCGACGAGCCCACCGGCAACCTCGATCGCCACACCGGCGAGTCGATCCACGAGCTGTTCCTCGAGCTCAACCGCGAGCGCGGTTCCACGCTGCTCGTCGTCACCCACAACCCCGAGCTCGCGCGCCTGATGCCGCGCCGCATGCGGATGATCGACGGCGGCAAGCTCGTCGATGACATTCCACCCAAGGAACCGGCGAACGATCAGGTGGGGAGCGCGGTCGAACGCGCCGTGCCGGACCCGTCGCCCGAAGCTGCTGCGGAGCCCTCCGCGAAGGAAGGCCACCCGTGAAGCCCCGCCGGGGAATCCGCTCGTTCGCGCGGCTGATCGTCGTCGTGCTCGGCCTGGCGCTCGTCGGTAACGCGCTCGCGCAGCCCGCGCCCGCGCCCGATCCGGCCGATCCGAACGCCGGTAGCGGAGCCCCGCCGCCGGCACCCACCGCACCCGCACTGAACCTCCAGTCGCGCGCGATCGAGCGCGTGCAGTTCCGCGGCAACCGCAAGGTCGAGGACGACGCGATCCGCGTCCAGCTGCTCAGCAAGCCGGGCACGCTGCTCGACGCGGCGAAGCTCCGCGAAGATCTCCGCACGATGTGGAAGATGGGCTTCTTCGCCGACATCGACGTCGAGGCCGAGGTCGCCACGTCGGGCGGCGTCATCCTGACGTTCGCGGTCAAGGAGAAGCCGTCGATCCGCAAGGTGCTGGTCGCCGGTCACTCGGAGATGGGCCTCGACAAGATCAACGAGGTGATCGATCTCGAGCTCGACGCCATCGTCGACATCTCGAAGGTCAAGAAGAACCGCGAGAAGATCGCCGACCTCTACGTCCAGAAGGGCTTCTACCTCGCCACCGTCGATTACGAGATCAAGCCGGTCAACGAGAGCGAGGTCGACGTCTACTTCAAGGTCGACGAGAAGGCCAAGGTCAAGATCCGCGACGTCCAGTTCATCGGCAACAACCAGGTGTCCGATGACGAGCTGCGCAGCGCGATCGCGACCCGCCGCGCCGACTCACTGTCGTTCCTGAACGACTCCGGCGTGTACTCGCAGGAAGCGTTCGAGCGCGACCTGTTGCTGGTCAGCGCGTACTACTGGGACCGCGGCTACGCCAACGTCAAGGTCGGCACGCCGCAACTCCGGCTGTCGCGCGACAAGCAGTACATGTACCTGTCGATTCCCGTCGACGAGGGCCCGGTGTTCACGATCGGCGAGGTCAAGTTCAAGGGCGACCTCATCGGATCGAAGGAGAAGAACCTCGAGAAGATCCGGATCCGCCAGGGCATGCGGTTCTCGCGCACGCGGATCGCCGAGGATCGCGAGAAGCTCTCGAACTACTACCAGGACCAGGGCTACGCGTACGCGAACGTCCTGCCGCTGACCAAGGTCGATCTACCGAACCGCAAGATCAACCTGACCTTCGAGGTCGCGCGCGGCAAGCGCGCCTACTTCGAGCGGATCAACATCCGCGGCAACAGCAAGACGCGCGACAAGGTGATCCGTCGCGAGATGAAGATCTCCGAGGGCGAGCTGTTCAACAACACCAACCTCGAGATCAGCAAGCGCCGCATCAACGCGCTCGGCTTCTTCGAGAACGTCGTCGTCTCCACCAAGCGCGGCTCCTCCGACGAGTTCGTCGAGGTCAACGTCGAGGTCAGCGAGCGCCCCACCGGCACGTTCCAGATCGGCGCCGGCTTCTCGAGCGTCGAGAACTTCATCGCCCAGGCGCAGATCAGCCAGAACAACCTGTTCGGCCGCGGCCAGACGCTCGCCTTGCAGGCGCAGCTCAGCTCGCTCCGCCAGCTGTTCCTGCTGCGCTTCGTCGAGCCGTACTTTCTCGACACCCGATGGACGTTCGCGTTCGACCTCTACAACCAGAGCCGCGGCTTCGGCACGTTCTTCCGCAACGCGTCCGGCGGCACGCTGACGTGGGGCTACCCGCTGTCATACGAGGCGCGCGCGTTCTTGACCTACAAGCTCGAGGACGTCGATATCTCGACCGGCACCGGCGGCATCGCGAACCTCGGTGCGACCAGCGCGCCGATCGAGGCCACCAGCGTCGCCAACCTGTTCCGCGGTGGCGTCACGTCGTCGCTGCGTGCGTCGCTGTCGTGGGACTCGCGCAACAACCGCCTGTTCCCGTCGGACGGCTGGTACCACACGCTGTTCGCCGAGTACGCGAGCCAGTACACCGGCTCGGAGAACAAGTTCGTGCGCTGGGTGGCTTCGCTCGCCACTACCGCCAGCTGTGGGGCCCGTTCGTCTATCACGGCAACATCGAGCTCGGCTTCACCACGTCGACCGACCCGCTCGGCGTGCCGATCTCCGAGCGCTACCTGGTCGGTGGCATCTACGACATCCGTGGCTACGCGCCGCGCACCCTCGGTCCGCTGCTCCTCACGCAGCCACCCGGTGATGTCGGTCAGTCGCTCGGCAGCCTGCCGCTCGGCGGCAACATGCAGGTAATCGTCAACAACGAGGTCGAGTTCCCGCTGTTCAAGAAGGTCGGCATCTCCGGCGTCGTGTTCTTCGACATGGGCAACGCGTACAACCTCGAGGATCGCTACTGCTCGGGCCTGCAGCGCAAGAACGCGACGATCTCGATCAAGTTCGACCCGTGCTTCCGGTTGCCCGAGTCGCTGGTCAACGGCATCCGCAAGTCGGTCGGCTTCGGGTTCCGCTGGTTCTCGCCGATCGGCCCGCTCCGGTTCGAGTGGGGCATCCCGCTCGACGCTCAGCGCGGCGAGGATCCCCTCGTGTTCGAGTTCACGATCGGCAACTTCCTGTAACCCCGAAGCTCGCGGGCTCCCCGGGGCACGTTGCCTCGCTGAAGATCTTCGCTTTGAACACCGTCGAAGTCGTCGTATGTACCGCGTGAGGTCTTCATGAATCGCTACCTGGCTCTCGGTTGTCTCGGTCTCGGGTTGATGGTGTCGCCGCTGCTCGGCGGCATGGCCACGAGTGCCGTTCCCTCCAACCCGAAGATCGGCATCATCGACATCGAGAACACGCTGTCGCAGACGCCGGCCGGCAAGCGCGCGAACGACTCGTTCGAGAAGACGCGCAAGGCCAAGCAGGCCACGCTCGACAAGCAGCAGACCGAGCTCAAGAAGGCCGGCGCCGATCTCGAGAAGCAAGCGGCGGTGCTCAAGCCCGAGGTGTTCAAGCAGAAGCGCGAGGAGCTCGAGAAGAAGTTCGTCGCGCTGCAGCAGACGTACGTCAAGCTCGAGCGCGAGCTGGCGCAGGATCGCACCAAGCTGATCCAGGGCCTGCTCAAGCAGGCGGAGCCGAAGATCCAGGCGCTGGCGAAGGCCGAGGGCGTCACCGTGATCCTCGATCAGAGCGCCACGGTGTGGGCGGATCCCGCGGTCGACCTGACCGCGAAGTTGAACGCCGAGATGAAGTGAGCTGCGTGGCGTGTTACTCCAACGGTCGATGACCGATGGAGCCACGCCACCCACGCCGGCCGCGCCGGCCCTGAAGGCCGAGGGGATCCTCGGTCTCCTGCCGCATCGCTATCCGTTTCTTCTGATCGACCGCGTGCTCGAGGTCGGCGAGGACAAGGTCGTCGCGCTCAAGAACGTGTCGTTCAACGAGCCGTTCTTCCAGGGCCACTTCCCCGGCGTCCCGGTGATGCCCGGAGTGCTCCAGATCGAGGCGATGGCGCAGGCGGGCGGCATCCTCGCCTCGAAGTCCGTGACCTTCGATCCCGACACCCACGTCATGCTGTTCATGGGCATCGACGGCGTGAAGTTCCGCAAGGCGGTGGTCCCGGGCGATCAGCTGATCATCGAGGTCGTGCCGCTCCGCAAGGGCAAGATCTTCAAGATGAAGGGCGAGTGCAGGGT
>JAEYYY010000153.1 GCA_023430775.1 Pseudomonadota bacterium | reverse complement strand
GGCTACATGGCGGCGGAGTTCTGCGAGATCACGCCGCGCAAGGTGGTCGCGGTGTGGGGCGCCGGTCCGGTCGGCCAGTTCGCGATCGCGAGCGCGCGCCTGCTCGGTGCCGAGCGCGTGATCGCGATCGACCGGTTCCCGTATCGCCTGAAGATGGCGATCGAGAAGGCCGGCGCGACCGACGCGATCAACTACGAGGAGCAATCGGTCCAGGAGGCGCTGCGCGAGCTGACCGCCGGCCGCGGTCCCGACGCGTGCATCGATGCCGTCGGCCTCGAAGCGCACGGCCACGGTCTCCAGTACGCGCACGACAAGGTCAAGCAGACGATGAAGATCCAGATGGATCGTCCGCTGGCCGTGCGCGAGGCGATCATGGCGTGCCGCTCGGGCGGCATCGTGTCGATCGTCGGCGTCTACGCGGGGCTGGTCGACAAGTTCCCGCTCGGCGCGCTGATGAATCGCGGCCTGACGATCAAGACCGGTCAGTGCCACGTCCAGCGCTACATGCGCCCGCTCCTCGAGCGCATCGAGCGCGGCGAGATCGATCCGAGCTTCGTGATCTCGCACTACATGAACCTCGACGAGGCCGCGCGCGGCTACGACATGTTCATGCACAAGCAGGACGAGGTCATGAAGATCATCCTGCGCTCGTGACGGCACGCGGACTGCAGCACGTCGGGATATGGACGACGATCTCGCCAAGCTGCGCCGCAAGCTGTGTCGCGAGCTCGCGCAGAGCGAGCAGGATGCCGTGCTTCACACCACCCGCGAAGCCAGCCGCCTCGGGAAAAAACCGCCCGCCGCGATGCTGCGCGAGATCGCCGCGCACGCCGCGCACCTGCGGCCGCGGCTCGATGCCCTGCTCCTGCCACGCCAGCCGTTCGGCGTTCGCGCCGGTCGGCTGGTCGGCCGGACGTTCTCCGCGATCCGCCACTACGCCGTCGATCGCTTCCTCAGCACCGAGCGCTCCTACCGCGCGACGCTGCTCGGGCTCCAGCACGGCCTCGACACCGCGCGCCTGCTGCGCGAGGTCGCCCATCGCGAGGACGAGATCCGGCTGTTCCGGTTCTGCGACGACCTGATCGCACAGCGAGAACCCCTGATCCGCGAGGCCGAGCGCGCCCTGTCGTGGTTCGCCAGCAACCCGCAGACCGCGCTCACCAGCGGTGGGCGGTTGGCGCTACAGCACGCCGGTGGCACGACCGATGCTCGGTCTCTTCGATCATGAAGATCGGAATCCTCGGCAGTGGCAACGTCGGAAAAGCGCTGAGCCGCGGCGTCACGCGCGCCGGTCACGAGGTTCAGCTCGTCCATCGCGATCCCGCCGCGATGCGCGAGGCCGTCCAGTGGGCCGACGCGATCGTCCTCGCGATCCCGTTCACGGCGATCGAGTCGGTGGTCAACCGGATCGGCGATGGCTTCGACGGCAAGATCGTCATCGACGTCACCAACACCCTGACCCCCGACCACAAGTTCGCGGAGCTCTCGCACTCGAGCGGCGCCGAGCGCCTCCAGGCGATGATCCCGCACGCCAGGGTCATCAAGGCGTTCAACACGGTGTTCGCGCAGCACATGGACACCGGCAGGGTCGGTGACAAGCCGCTGACCGCGCTGATCGCCGGCGACGACGTGCAGGCGAAGCAAGCCGTGATCGAGCTCGCCAGTGGCATCGGCTTCGATCCCGTCGACGCCGGCCCGCTCGCGAACGCGCGGATGATCGAATCGATGGCGTTTCTGAACATCCAGCTCGGCTACGGGCTCGGCATGGGCACCCAGATCGGGTTCCACCTGCACCACTGATCAGCGGCGCATGGCGTGGCTCCCGGGTTACCCTGGTGGCCATGATGCGTCTCGGCTGGCTGCTCGTGGTGGTCGCGTGCTCGAAGGCAGAACCTCCGTCGGCGACGCCCGACGACAAGCCCGGCCTGTCCCCGCGCGCTCCTCAGATCAACGTCGCGCTGGCCGGGGTCACGCTCGCCGAGGATTGCCCCGACGGCGTGCCGACCAAGCCGCTCGCCCCACCGGCGACGGCGAATCCGGCGAGCGCCGGTAGCGCGGCGACGGCTGCCAGCGAACCCGCGGCGGCAATGCCGAAGCTGGCGGCCGGTGCGTGTGCACCCGGGGTGCACTGCGGTGGTCCGCCGCAGCCTGCCTGCGAACAGACCGCGATGCAGCTCGCCGTGCAGGTGCCGGCCGGCGCGTCCGCGACGAAGATCCAGATCAAGCAGGTCGAGTTGCTCGACAGCGGCAAGGTCGTCGGCGTGCTGACCGCGCGCGCGCCGAGCAAGTGGGACGGCAAGGGCGCGTACGTGACGTGGGACGAGGCGGTCGCCGCCGCGCAGGCCGACCTCGCGGTGAGCTACAAGCTGTCGGCGCCGGACTGGGCGAAGCTGACGAACGGCCGGTGGAATGCAGCGAGCAAGAAGTTCGCGCTGCGCGTCACCGTGACGATCAGCGACAAGGATCGGACGATCGAGAAGCAGTCGATCGTGCCGGCGATGCCCGAGCCTGCCGTCGCGACTTAGGGCCTGAGGGCATAGAGCTCGTTAGACGTGCTCGTGCACGTGCTCGTGCTCGTGCACGTGCACGTGCTCGTGCTCGGGCCTCCGGACTACACACGATCCGGATGGATCGGACAGGCGGGACACTGATCGAATCGAGACGTGAAGACCTACCGGACGCGCTCGCCATGATCGTCGAAAGCGACGGTGGAACCGGTGATCCGCCAAATCCGAGCGCGTCGATTTCAGTCGTTTTCGCTGCGAGGGCTACCGAAGGTGCGCTGCATGGCTCCTCGTTGTAGCTACACACAAAGTGCTGAAGCTGGCGCGCAGGAGCAAGCAGGTGGCGCGACGGCGGCCTGCGCTGCGTAACCGCGACTGTTCTCGCGTACGAAGCACGAGCACGAGGCACGAGCACGAGGTGCTATGCGCTACAGGCTCCTAGCCCGCCGCCACTTGGTGCGGGTGTACGCGACGCGAAACCCGTTGCGCTCGGCGTTGCGTTGCGAGGTCGAGCCGACGGCGGCGACCATCATCGCGATCGCGCAGCCGCGATGTTTCGCGTCGGCGAGTCGCGTGGCGAGCAGCGCTGCTTGCGCACCGCGACCGCGTGCTGACGGGACGGTGCTCGCGCCCGCAAGCACGGCAATCCCATCCTCGATGGCGAGCACGCCGGTGGCTGCTGGTGCGCCATCGACCGTGCCGAGGTACTGCGTCATCCGGCGATTGTTGAGGCTGAGCTCCGCGAAGCCGCGGAGGAATGCGACCGCCTCGGGATCGGAGGACCAGCCGGCCACCGAGGTCTCGATCCAGGTCGCAGCCTCGCCGGGATCGATCACGCGAACGGCTGGCGAGGGTCGTGGGTCGTCGATCTGCTGGACCAGCACGTTCGACATCTCGATCGGCCGATAGCCGCGCTCGACCAGCGCCGCCGTGGTCTCGACGCCCGCGAACGGCGACACCTCGTGCATGGTGTCGGTACCGCGAGCGGTGAAGAAGTCCTCGATCGCGGCCAGGTCGATCGGATCGCAGAGGCCGAGGGCGAAGGTCTGCGTCATCGGCGAATCGGCGCCATCGCAGTTCGCGATCGCACCGCCGAGCTCGCGCCACTCGGAGCTCGGCGAGCGCCGCGCCTCGACGAACGAGGAGCCGACGAGCCCCTCGGCCCGTTCGAGTCGGCGGGCGAGCGCCGCGTCGACGAACATCTACTTCTTGTCTTCGTCGCCCTTGAGCTTCGCGAACGGATTATTCGTGAAGCCGGAGACGCCCCAGTTCGGCGGCGGCTCCCTCGGGCGGTCATTGTTCTGCGGGCCGCGATCGTTGGGACCGCGGCGCGGACCGCGATCGTCGCGACGAGGACCACGATCATTGAAGTTGCGATCGTTCGGACCACGATCGTTCGGACCACCCTGACGCGGACCACGCGGGCCACCACCCTGCCCCTGACGAGGGCCGCGATCGTTGTTGCGCGGACCGCGATCGCCACGCGGCGCGTCGCCGTTCATCTGCTGCTGGTCGGGTGCCATGCCCTCGGGCGGCGGTCCGCCCTCCGGCCCGCGGTCCTGCCACTGCCGGCGCTCGCGATTCTGCTGCTGCTGGTTCGGATCGCCGCCCTGGAACTGCTGCGGCTGATCACCACCACGCCCCCTGCCGCGACCGCCGCGCCGGTTCTGGTTCTGCTGCCCCTGCCCCTGCCCTTGCCCCTGCCCTCCCCGCGGGCGCTGCTGCTGTTGCTGCTGCTCTCCCCTCGGCCTCGGCTGCCCACCCCGCTTCGCCGACAGCGCGATTCGCTTCCGCGCGAGATCGACCTCGAGCACGCGCACGGTGAGCTTCTGGCCGACCTTGACGACCTCGGACGGATCCTTGACGAACTGCTCCGACAGCTGGCTGACGTGGACGAGGCCGTCGTTGTGGACGCCGATATCGACGAACGCACCGAACGCGGTGACGTTGGTGACGATGCCCTCGAGCACCATGCCCTGCTTGAGATCCTCGACCGTGGAGACGTCGTCGCGGAACCTCGGCGGCTCGAACTCGGCGCGCGGATCGCGGCCCGGCTTCGCGAGCTCCGCGAGGATGTCGCGCAGCGTCGGCTCGCCGACCTCGTCGCTGACGTACTTCGAGAGATCGATCTTGTCGACCAGCTCCTGGTTGCCGATCAGCCGCCACAACGGCGCATCGACATCCTTCGCCATCTGTTCGACGAGGGCGTAGCGCTCGGGGTGAACGGCCGACGTGTCGAGCGGGTGCTGCGCGTTCGCGATCCGCAGGAAGCCCGCGCACTGCTCGAACGCCTTGGGGCCGAGCCCCGAGACCTCGAGCAGCTGCTGGCGCGACGCGAACTTGCCGTTGGTGTCGCGATGGACCACCAGCTTCTTCGCCAGCGACTTGCCGATGCCGGCCACGTAGCCGAGCAGCTGCGCGCTCGCGGTGTTGAGCTCGACGCCGACGTGGTTGACGCAGTCCTCGACGACGTCGCCGAGCTTCTTGCCGAGCAGCTTCTCCTGGACGTCGTGCTGGTACTGGCCGACGCCGATCGACTTCGGATCGATCTTGACCAGCTCGGCGAGCGGATCCTGGAGCCGGCGGGCGATCGAGATCGCGCCGCGGATCGTCAGATCGAGCTCGGGGAACTCCTCGCGCGCGAGGTCCGACGCCGAGTACACGCTCGCGCCGGCCTCGTTGACCTGGACGATGAACGGCGCCTGAGGGCCATCAGGCGATGCCCCCGGGTGACCGTCGCGCAGCCCGGCATCGCCCAGCGTCTTCTTGACGAATTGCTCCGCCTCGCGGCCGCCGGTGCCGTTGCCGATCGCGATCGCGCGCGGCGTGTACTTGTGGACGAACGCGAGGAGCTCCTCCTTCGCCTTCGCCGCCTGGGCATCGCCCTGGGTGACATAGATCGTGATCGTGCCGAGGAACTTGCCGGTGGCGTCGATCGCGGCGCACTTGCAGCCGGTGCGCAGGCCCGGATCGATGCCGATCACGCTCGCCGTCCCGAGCGGTGCGGCCAGCAGCAGGTTGCGCAGGTTGCCGGCGAAGATCTCGACGGCGGCGGTATCCGAGCGCAGCTTCAGCTCGGCGCGGACGTCGTTCTCGACGCTCGGCGCGAGCAAGCGCTTGAACGCATCGGCGATCGCCAGCCGCAGCTGCTCCGCCCACGGCGATGCCGGATCGAGCTTCGCGAGGTTCTCGATCGCGCCGGTCACCTTCGCCCCATCGACGGCGACGTGGGCACGCAGCACGCCCTCGGCCTCGCCGCGATGGATCGCGAGGAAGCGATGCGACGGGATCGTCCGCACCGCCTCGCCGAACTTGTAGTACTGCTCGAACTTCGTCGGCTCGGCATCCTTGCCGGGCACGACCTCGGAGCGCAGCTCGCCGGATTCGGCGTACTCGCGACGGACGTACGCGCGAACCTCGGCGGTATCGGCGATCTGCTCGGCGACGATGTCGCGGGCGCCCGCGAGCGCATCCTCCGCACTCGCCACCTGCTCGTTGACGAACGCCGCGGCGTCGGCCAGCGGATCGCCCTCGGCAGCCTGCGCCGCGATCTTCTGCGCCAGCGGCTCGAGCCCCTTCTCGCGGGCCACCGACGCGCGCGTCTTGCGGCGCGGCCGGAACGGCGCGTAGAGGTCCTCGAGCTCGGCCTTGCTGGTGGCCGCCTTCAGCTTGCCCTCGAGCTCCGGGGTCAGCTTCCCCTGCTCGGTCACCGACGCGAGGATCGCGGCCCGCCGGGTCTCGAGCTCCACCACGTACTCGCGGTGCTCCTCGATGTTGCGGATCTGGACCTCGTCGAGACCGCCGGTGCGCTCCTTGCGATAGCGCGCGATGAACGGCACCGTGCCGCCTTCATCGAGCAGTGCGATCACCGCTGCCACGGCGTTGGGCGCGAGCCCGAGATGAGATGCGATCGCGGGAATCGGATCGAAATCCACGGGAGTGGTGGCGGTCTCGTCGGGCATGAGCGTCCGACCCTACCCACGCCTCCGCCGGGCGGCAAGCGCGCACGGGCGGTGATAGCGTCCCCGCATGCCCACGGACCGCGACCGCCTGATCCGCCGCCTCCCCAAGGTCGAGCTGCACCTCCACATCGAGGGCACCCTCGAGCCCGAGATGATGTTCAGCCTGGCCTCCAAGCACGGGGTCAAGCTGCCCTACGCCTCGGTCGAGGCCGTCCGCAAGGCCTACGCCTTCCACGACCTCCAGTCGTTCCTCGACCTCTACTACGCCGGCTGCGACGTGCTCCGCGATCGCCGCGACTTCTACGCCCTCGCGATGGCCTACTTCACGCGCGCCCACGCCGATCGCGTCGTCCACGCCGAGCTGTTCTTCGATCCGCAGACTCACACCGTGCGCGGTATCCCGATGGAGGTCATCTTCGGCGGCCTGCGCGACGCGATGGAAGACGCGCACCGCCGCTACGGCATCACCTCCGAGCTGATCCTGTGCTTCTTGCGCCACCTCTCCGAGGAAGACGCCATGCGGACGCTCGATGCCTCCCTGCCGTTCCGCTCCGAATTCACCGGCGTCGGCCTCGACTCCGGCGAGAAGAACAATCCACCGAGCAAGTTCGAGCGCGTGTTCGCCAAGGCTCGCTCGCTCGGCCTCCGCCCGGTCGCCCACGCCGGTGAGGAAGGCCCCGCGGCCTACATCGAGGAAGCGCTCGATCTGCTCAAGGTGGAGCGCATCGATCACGGTGTCCGCTGCGACGAGGATCCGGCACTCGTCGAGCGCCTCGTGCGCGACAAGATCCCGCTCACCGTCTGCCCGCTCTCCAACCTCAAGCTCTGCGTGGTCAAGGATCTGAAGGATCACAACTTCGCCAAGCTGCTCCGCAAGGGTGTCGCGGTCTGCATCAACTCCGACGACCCGGCGTACTTCGGCGGCTACGTCGGCGACAACTATCGAGCGACCGCGAATGCGCTCGACCTGACGCCGGCCGAGATCGTGACGGTCGCCGAGAATGCCGCCCGCGCGTCGTTCCTGCCGGCCACCGCGAAGACGTCGCTACTCGCGAGCATCCGCACCGAAGCCGCGCGCGCCTAGTTACTCGGCCGGGCAGCTGGAGTCGGTCGTGACCTCGACATCGTCGATCAACGCGACCTCCTCGGTGTACTTGGGCACCCCACAGCCACCACCGTCGCTATCGCCGGTCGAGAACCGGAAGGTCATGCGGCGTCCGCTCGTAACCGGCGGCAAGCACATGATCTGCGGTTGATAGACGCCGACCTCCGCGATGTCGTGGCGGAGTCCGGGCTCCTGAAAGCGGGGCCCCGGGTGGAGTGCGAGCCGGGTGGTCGTCTTCAGGTTGCCGTTGCCCACGTTCGCGAAGAACTTGATCGCCGGTCCCGCGGCCCCTTCAGGCGCGGGAACGTTGATCGTGAAGTCGGCGCCAGCCTCTCCAACGCCCACGCACTCGTGGGAACCTGTCAGGCGCAGCGCGCTATTGCCCGACCGCTGACCGCTGTTGGTGATCTCCGCGTTCGAGCCCTCGGGGATGTCATTGACGGTGCCCGCCGTGAACCCCCAGCCAATTTCGGGCCCCATGCCGATCGAGTCGAGCTCGAACCCCGGATCCGCGAGGACCTCGGCGGGACAGTTCTGGTCATCAATGATCGTGATGTTGTCGACGACGAACGTCTGGCTCAGCGGCGTGGCGGCGCATCCGGAGTCCGTCGTGCGCAGCAGCAAGAACCCCATCGTCGCCGTGGTACCTCGTGTCCACTCCGGCAAGCAGATCCGTTTATGACGAGGCGAGCTGCCATTGAGCGTGGCCACATTCTGGCCATCGATCTGGAGAACGAGACGACCCGCGAACGTTCCACTGAAGAACACGTCGAGGGCTGGGTTAGAGATCTCGGTGGGGAATGCGATCGTGCCCGTCATCGACGCTTGCGAGCACACGTTCGCCGTCGTCAGCCGCGCGCCCGCGGTCCCGTTCTCGCCAACACCCGCGACGATCGCGCCCGTGGCCCCATCTTCGACCTCGAACGTCCAGTCGGTCGCCAGCTCGAAATCTGGGTTCAGGATCGTGCCGGGATTGGGGCATTCGCCCGGTTCAGCAAGCTCGAGTGCCACGCGATCGATCTCGATCGTCGATTGGCTATCGCTTCCACAAAAGAACGGAAAGTTGGGGCCCGGGATCACACCGATCTGGAACTCCACGGGGCTTCCCACGGGCCCGTCACCATACGCGCGTGGCCCGAGGCAGAACGATTGGGTCACGAACCCGGTCTTCACGACCGGAGTCTCCTTGAACTCGCCGTTCACTCCCACCGAGAGGAGGGTGTTGTTCGGGATCCCGAACAACGCATCAGGATCTACGCCGTTGTGCGTCACCGTGATCTTGAACTGATCGGCCAACACGAACGGCGGCATCGTGAAGGTCTGCTTGAAGCCGGCAAACTCGCAGATCGCCTGCCGGTTCATGACGCCTTGACCGGGATCGACGCTGCCGGATGCAGCCGTGCTGATCGTCGCGCCTGCACCAACGGGCTCCCAAGTCCCGGTCTCTTGAAAGCCGCTGTTTAATGGAGCCGCATCGAATACGCAGTTGCCGCTGCCGTCGTCCTTGTACGCCGGCGCGCATCCGCAGACGCGACCCGGCGTGGTGACCTCGTCGCAGATCTGGTGCGCGCCCGGACAATCGAGGTTCTGCGACGCCACCGTGCACTCGCAGACGTTGGTCTCGCACGGGTCGGGCGTCACGTCGTTCGGCGGCGTGCCTTTCACCTTTCCGCACGCGAGAGTCGCGAGGCAGAACATCACCAGGGCGGCGTTCCTCATGCGCCGTAGTATGCCAAACCACGGGCGCGGGATGGCCGCGATGGTTGCCGCTCGGTCAACTCTCACCCACGAACGTGATCTGGGCTTCACTCGATCACGCCGTCGGCGATCGCGATCGCGCGCACGGCCTCGATCGAGTCGGACTCCGCCACGGTCTTGTCCTCGCGATAGCGCACGACGCGCGCGTGGCGCAGCGCCAGGCCGCCCTTGTACTGCGTCGAGCGCAACACGTCGTTGAACGCGATCTCGACGACGATCTCGGGGCGTACGAACACGATGTGACCGTCGCGATCGACCTCGCGCGCCAGGAAGTTGGTGGTCTGCCACGCGAGCATCTCGTCGGTCATGCCCTTGAACGTCTTGCCGAGCATGACGAAGCCATCCGGCGAGCGCGCCCCGATGTGGATGTTCGAGAGCTTGCCCTTGCGCCGGCCGGAGCCCCACTCGGCGGCGAGCACCACGAGGTCGAGGTGGCGCACCTTCTTGATCTTGAGCCACGCGGCACCGCGCGAGCCGGCGTCGTACGGCGCGTCGAGCGCCTTGGCCATCACGCCCTCGTGACCCTGGGCGATCGCGCGCTCGTAGAACGCGGTGGCCACGGCGGCGTCGGCGGTGATCACGCGCGGCACCGCGAGCGACGGTGCGTGCGCGATCAGCGCGTCGAAGCGGTCGCGCGCCGGCGAGGTCAGCAGGGTCTGATCGTCGACGAGCAGGATGTCGAACGCGGACAGCGTCAGCGAGGTGCCGCCCGCCTTGAGCTTCATGGTGTCCTGAAACGGCAGCGGCCGGCCGTCGGCGCGATAGGCGATCGCCTCGGCGTCGAGGATCAGGCGGCGCGCGGGCAAGGCACGCACGACATCGAGCAGCGGCCCGACCTCGCGCGTGACGTCGTTGAGGGCGCGCGAGTAGGCGCGGATCTGATCGCCGTCCTTGTGGACCTGGACGCGGAAGCCATCGAGCTTGAGCTCGAACGACAGCGGCGCGTCGGGGAGCTCGGCGAGCGCGGCGGTCGCGTCGGCGGCGGTCTGCGCGAGCATCGGCAGGATCGGCCGGAACAGCGTGAGGCCGAACGTGTGGATTGCCGCGGGATCGGCGAGCACGGCGGACGCGACCGCACCGATCTCGCCGGCGAGCATGTACGCCGTGCGCAGCGTCTTGACCGGCAGCTCGCGGACCAGCGCGATCGCGTCGATCACCAGCGCATCGAGCGCGCCCTGCCGGAGCTCGCCGATGATCACGGCGGCGAGGAAGCTCTGCTCGATGCCGGTGGCGCGCGCGAACAGCTCGCCGAGCTGCTGCTTGCGCGCGGTCTGCGACCCGGTGCCGGCGAGCTCGGCGATCGCGGCGAGCCGGCGATCGACCTCGGTGATGGTCAGCGTCGGCTCGCTCGCAGGCGGCACGCTGCCGCGCAGCTCGCCGATGGTGGCGTAACCGAGACCGGTCTTGTAGCCGACCTCGCCGGCGAGGTAGCGCGCGACCGGCGCCGTCTCCTCGGGTGGCACTTCCTTTAAGAGCTTCCCGAGTAGCTCGACCTTCTTCTTGCGTGACGACGAATTCGCGACGTCGAGGCTGGTGCGTGCGACGCGATCGAGGAGCACGGGGCAAAACTACCCGACGGTGTGGATCGCCGCACGCGCGCTTGACCAACTGCCGCACGATGGGGTCGGGCCGAGTCACAAGGAGAGAGATTCACCATGCGCAATCCCTGGAAGGTCACCTCGTTCGCCCTCGCCGCCGTGCTCGCTGCCGTGGTCGGCAACAGCGCCATCACCACCGCCGGTGCGGATCCGCAGCCGAAGATGAGGTCGGCGCTCGGCCACCTCGAGTCGGCGCTCTCGGATCTGAAGAACGCCACCTCCGACAAGGGCGGTCATCGCGTCAAGGCGATCTCGCTCGTCAACGACGCGATCACGCAGGTCAAGGAAGGCATCAAGTTCGACACCCGACGCTAGGCCGCGCCGAAAAAAAAGACCGGCGCCTTCACGAGGGCGCCGGTCGCGCAGGGAGCCGGATTCTTCTGGCCGCGCGAACGCGACCAGAACGCGGGGCCCCGCGAAGCTAGTTGGTGCTGACGTCGAGCTTCCAGCTGTTGAGCGTGCCGATGTCCGCGCCCGCGGTGTCCTGGACCTTGAGGGTCCACGCGCCGCGCAGTGCCTTGCCTTCGAGGCCGGTCACCGTGAACGTCTGCTTGAGGTCGTCGGCCGAGCCGCCGTCGCCGTTGAACAGCACCTTCGAGGTGCCGCCCGCGAGCAGCGTGACCTTGAGGTCACCGCGATACGTGTGGGTGATGTCGACCGTCACCTTGACGTCGGCCACGGTGCCGTCGTCGGTGACGTCGATCGTGTCGGTGACCTCGCCGCGGTCGGGGATCGGCGCGTTCGCGTTCGACGTGAACGAGTGCTCGGTGCCACTGCCGCTGCACGACGGGTGCATGAGGCAGTCGGCGTCGTTGCAGTTCGCCTGTCCGTCACCGTCCTCGTCCTTCGCGCTCGCGTCGTCACAGACCTCGCGCGGTGCCTCGAGCGCCGGGATCTCGGCGGTGACCGCCGAGCCGAACTCGCGAACGTACTTGTACGAGAGGTAGCCGTAGCCCGGACCCGACGGGTGCTCGATGCCGAAGCCGACCGTGCCCCACGAGTTCTTGAAGATGTAGAAGCCCTTCTCCATGACGCACTTGCCGTCGGCGCCGAGGACGTCGTTGCCATCCTTGTCGCGCGAGCAGACCTCGAGGTTGTCGTCCCAGCCGACGATGTGGATCGCGTGGCCGGCGCGCTTCTCGAGCGAGACCTTGCGGTCGTCGGTGTTCGGATACGTGACGTAGCCCTGGCGCCAGTACTCGGCGTTGACGGGCAGCGTCGACTTGCGGTGGTTCCACGACTGATAGAAGAAGGTCATGCCGACGTTGACGCCGACCTTCTTGTTGAAGATGTGGCTCTTGATCGAGTTGTTGTTGATCCAGCGCGACGACGGCAGCTTGAACTTGCGCGCGGCCTGCACGCTCGCCGGCGGCTCGCCGTTCGTGTAGCACTTGGTCGGCAGGTTATCGCCCTCGGCCGTGGTGCAGTCGGCGTCGTCGCTGGGTCCCCACGGGAGCGACTCGTACGGCCACTCGGCTTCCTTGACGGTGCCGAAGTCGACCGTGGTACGGAGGTTCGCATCGGAGCTCGAGCCACCGGTGTGCGCGAACGCGCCGTCGAGGTTCTTGACCGCCCACTGGAGGTACTGCTCGGAGAAGTCGGCCTCGGCGACCGGCATGCCGGCCTTGATGTAGAGATTCTCGATCATCGCGGTCGACGCGAAGACCGAGCACACGCCGCGGCTACCCTGGCTCTTGACCGGCGACTGATCCGAGAGCTCGAACTGCTCGGGCAGCACCTGGTCGGCCTTCGTGTCATCCGGAATCGAATCGTTCGGCGGAGCGCCGTCGTTGATGATGTCGGGTCCGACTTCGGAATCGTCGTCGAACGGGGTCGGACCTTCGTCCGCGCTGCCACCGTCCGCGCACGAGACGGCGAGCGGGAGGGAGGCAAGAACTACAACTAGGGAGCGGAAACGCATGATGTCGGCGTCCGGGTGCCGGACTTGTGCCAAAAAGCCCCATCCTCAACCGCCTGACATCGCTTGTAGATCTCTACGGTCAGAACATGCGAGCAGCTGCGTTGGCCGGTGCGACTGGCTGCCCGACTGGCCGCCGAGCGCGGGCCTCGATCGAGGTCAGCACCTAGAAGGCGTAACTGAGCGCCCCGTGACCGCCGCGCTTGCTCGAACGGATCTTCACCGATCGGATCACGTTCACCACGCAGTTGGTGAGCGCCTCGCTGGGCGAATCGCTCACCACGACCGGACCGACCGTGCCATCCGGCTTGACGTCGAGTCGCAGGAACACGAGGCCGTGCTTGTTCGGATCGCGCTGCTTGCACTGGTGGATCTGGTGCCACGCTGCCTTGTGGATGTCGTCCCGGATCATGTTCTGATCCAACCGATCGACGAGCTGAGAGGGCGCTGAGGACCTGTCCCAGATGAACGCATGCTTGTGCGTGTCGCCGCCGCGCACGACGAATCGGCGATCCTTGGTCACGCTCTCGCGGAGCTTTGCGAGGACGCGGTACTCGCCGGGATCGACCTCGATGTTCCTCGGCGTGGATCCGATCGGCTTGCCGTCGAGGAACAGCTCGACCTTCGCATCGCTGGTGATCACGATCAGACCCTTGTTCGGTCGCGGCGCGATCGGGCGCTGCGGTTCTCTGAGTGGCGTGATCGAGACGCCACTGCCGCTTCCCGCCTCGATCTCCTTCGGTGGTGTCGCCACGGCGCTCCCCGATCCGGGGGATCGCGTCGGCGTGGCTGCATCCACCGGGGCGGACGACAGCGCTGGCGCCGGTTCGGCGATCGGCTCCGGCGCCGCCGGCCCGCGCGTCGCGACGATCACCGCGATCGCCGCTGCCAGCCCCGCACCGAGCCCGAGCGCGAGCCACAGCGACACGCCGCGCCTTTGCGATCGGTCGAGCTGCGCGCTCGCACCCGCGAGCGTCGTCGTCGAGGGCGGTGGCGCTGGTTCCGAGAGCTTCACCGTTGGCCCCGGCGCATCACCCAGGCCGGTGACCTGCGTCGCACCGATCGCCGCCTGCACTGGCGCCATCGCGTGTCCCGACGGCTGCGTCGCCGCGAGCTCGATCGGTGAGGTGGCAGCGATCGCGGCGAACGCGTTCGCGATGTCGCGCATCGACGCGGGCCGCCTGGTCGGATCCTTCTCGAGCATGCGCGCGATCAGCTCGTCGAGCTCCGGCGGCACCGCCGCCACCGAGGCCAGGCGCGGCGGCTCCTCGGTGAGGTGCTTCGAGCACGCCTCGCCGATCGTCTCGGCAAAGAACGGCGGCCGCCCGGTGATCATCTCGAACGTCAGGCAGCCGAGCGAGTACGCGTCGGCGCGCCAGTCGACGGTCTTCGCATTCCTCCACTGCTCCGGGCTCATGTATGCCGGCGTGCCCAGCGCACCGGTGCCCGTCGCGGTCATCCCTCCGCTGATCGTCGACAGCTTCGCGATCCCGAAGTCGACGATCTTGATCCGCTCGCCGAGCTCGTCGTCGGGAACGATGAAGATGTTGTCGGGCTTGAGATCGCGATGCGTGATGCCGGCCCGGTGAACCGCCTCGAGCACGCCCGCGATCTGCTTGCCGACCTCGCCGACCTGCGCGATCGGCAACCGCTGCAGCCGGCGGATCCGCGCGGCCAGCGTCTCGCCGGCGAGGTACTCCATCACCAGGTACGCGCGCCCGGCGTGGCTCCCCGAGTCGAAGATCTTGCCGGTGCCGGCGTGCTGGATGCTGCCGACGGCGATCGCCTCGTTGAAGAACCGCTGCACGTGCTCGACATCCGCGGAGACGTGCGGCAGCAGCATCTTGATCGCGACGCGAGTTCCCAGCGACGCGTGCTCGGCGAGATAGACCTCTCCCATCCCGCCCTTGCCGAGCTGGGAGATGATCTGGAAGTTGCCGACCTGCTCGCCGATCACCGGTGGGTGCTACCGGCATTGTCCGAGGAGCGCGCGGCGCCTGCGGCGAGCGCCAGCACGATCCATGGCGAGGTCCTCATCCGATCACTTCATCACGACCGCGCGGCCGCGGGAAGTGCTCAGAGCGGACCGCAGACGTTCGTCTCTTCGTCGCAGAAGCTGTCTTCGCCGACGCAGTCAAAATCGATCGTGCAGGTGCCGCCATCGGCCACCGTGCCGGTGAGAGCCGTGTCGCACTCCGGCGGCGCGTCATCGTTCCAGAACTGATCGCAGGAGGCTGTCTGGAGCTCGTTCGCACAGACGCTGGCGTCGGCCGAATCGAAGATCACGCGACCGGCATCGACGGAGGCCTGGAGATCCGCCTTGTCCGTGCCGTCGGGCCCGAAGTTCGCGAAGCACTCGGCTGACGAGGCACCGAAGAAATCTTCGAACTCGAAGCCCATGTCTTGCGGGAACGAGGACATGCATTCGAAGCCCTTGTCACAGAAGTCCCGGATCTGGTCCTCCGCGAAGGCTGCGGCGGCCGCACCGCCACCACCACCATCGCCTCCACCACCACCACAGGCCGCGAGCGCGAAGACAAAGAAGAAGTTTTTCATCCGCAGCACTTCAACACAGGCGCGCGCCCGAGTGAAGAGATGCAGCGGAATCCTGCCGGATCGCGTGGCTCAGAACACGAACGGATAGCTGAAGCTGCCACCGGTCTGCGTCTTCTTGAACCGCGCGCGCTGCACCGCGCCGACCACGCAGCTGCCGAGGCCCGGATCCGGCGTCTGCTTGACGGCCACGCTGGCAACGCCACCGTCGGGGTTCACCTTCACCGACACCTTGACGGTGCCCTTCGCCGGCGACCGCTCGCCGCACGCCGAGACCCTGGCCTTCACGGCACCGACACCCTCGGCGATCATGCCGCGGTCGAGCGACTCGGGCAGACCGCTGTTGGCGGCCGGCTTCTCCGCCGTCTTGGCCGTGCCGCCGCCCTTGCGGTACTTCGCGCAGCACGCGCCTTCGTAGTTCGACAGCACGCAGGACACCTCGTCGCAGCCGCCGCTGCTCTTCTCCTCGGTCTTCTTCGGCTCCGTCTTCTTGGGCTCGGTCTTCGCGACCGTGGTCGGGTTCGTCCGCGTCGGCGGATCCTTCTTCGCTGCCACCGCCGGCTTCTTGGTCTCCTCGGGCTTCTTGGTCTCCTCGGGCTTCTTGGTGTCGTCCGGCTTCGCCGTGTCATCCGGCTTCGCCGCGACATCGTCGGGCTTCTTGGTGTCGTCGGGCTTCGCCGTGTCGTCCGGCTTCGGCGTGGTGTCGTCGGGCTTCGGCGTGGTGTCGCCGGC
>JAEYYY010000111.1 GCA_023430775.1 Pseudomonadota bacterium | reverse complement strand
GAGTGGCGCACGGACCGCGCGCTGCGCCGGCTCGAGGCGATGCTGGTGGTCGCCGATGCCGACGCCACGTTCATCCTGTCGGGGGCCGGCGACGTCATCGAGCCCGACGACGGCGTGTGCGCGATCGGCTCCGGCGGCAGCTTCGCGCTGTCGGCGGCCCGCGCGCTGGTGCGCCACACCGAGCTGGCGCCGCGCCAGATCGCCGAGACCGCGATGGCGATCGCCGCCGAGATCTGCATCTACACCAACACGTCGCTGACGATCGAGGAGCTGCCGTGAGCAAGACCGAGCAGATGTTGACGCCCGGGAAGATCGTCGAGGAGCTCGATCGCTACGTGATCGGCCAGAAGGAGGCGAAGCGCGCGGTCGCGGGCGCGCTGCGCAATCGCTGGCGGCGGCAACAGGTCGAGGGCGATCTGCGCGACGAGATCTCGCCGAAGAACATCATCATGATCGGTCCGACCGGCGTCGGGAAGACCGAGATCGCCCGCCGGCTCGCTCGCCTCGCACGCGCGCCGTTCCTGAAGGTCGAGGCCAGCAAGTTCACCGAGGTCGGCTACGTCGGCCGCGATGTCGAATCGATCGTCCGCGATCTCGTCGAGGTCAGCGTCAAGCTCGTGCGCGACGAGGAGGCCGTCAAGGTCCGGTCGCGCGCGAAGGATGCCGCCGAGGAGCGGCTGCTCGAGCTGCTGCTGCCCAAGAGCGGCGGTCGCTCGTTCACCGATCGCCCGGGCGAGACCTCGACCAGCGGCGACGCCACGCGCGAGAAGCTCCGCACGATGCTGCGCGACGGCAAGCTCGACGATCGCGAGGTCGAGGTCGACATCGCCGACGAATCGAATCCGCTGATGAGCGTGCTCGGTGGCCAGCCGGGCATCGACGAGTCCGCGCTGTCGGGCCTCAAGGACATGTTCGGCGCGTTCGGCAAGAAGACGAAGCGCCAGAAGCTCAAGGTACCGGTCGCGTGGCGGGCGCTGACCGAGCAGGAGGTCGAGAAGCTGATCGATCACGAGGCGGCGACGCGCGAGGCGGTGTCGCGCGCCGAGAACGCAGGCATCGTGTTCATCGACGAGATCGACAAGATCGCGACGTCCCGCGACCGCCACGGCGTCGACGTGTCGCGCGAGGGCGTGCAGCGCGACCTGCTGCCGATCGTCGAGGGCTCGACGGTGACCACCAAGTACGGCCCGGTGAAGACCGACCACGTGCTGTTCATCGCCGCCGGCGCGTTCCACATGAGCAAGCCGAGCGACCTGATCCCCGAGATGCAGGGCCGCTTCCCGATCCGCGTCGAGCTCCAGCCGCTGCTCGCCGACGACTTCGTGCGCATCCTGACCGAGCCGCAGAACGCGCTGACCCGGCAGTACGCCGCGCTGCTCGCCACCGAGGGCGTCACCATCGAGTGGACTCCCGAAGCGATCACCGAGCTGGCTCGGATTGCGGCCGACGTCAACAAGATGACAAATGACATCGGCGCGCGCCGCCTCCACACGGTGCTCGAGCGGCTGCTCGACGACCTCTTGTACAACGCGCCCGACATCGGCGCTCAGACCATCCCGATCACACCGAGCTACGTTCGAGAACGGCTCGGCGCGCTGGTGGCCGACGAGGATCTCGCCCGGTACATCTTGTGATCGGCCTGTGATACGAGACGGGCGATGCCGCTGCCCGCCGAGTTCGTCGCCGATTGCCCGTATGCACCGAGCGGTCTGCTGATCGACGACATCGTCTCGATCGATCGCGAGACCAGCACGATCGTGGCGTCGATGCCGACGCGCAGCGATGCGCCGCTGACGCGCGATCAGCGAGTGTCCGCGCGCCACCCGCACCACGTCTCGGGCGGTCTCATGGTCCACGCGACCGGGATCGTCGGCTTCGCACACGCGTACTTCCTCCTCGAGCTTCGCCACGCCGACGGCTGGATCGGCTACGGCACGCACATCCACCAGGCACGGTTTCGCCGGATGGGCAAGCTCGGCTCGCCGATGCTGCTGAGCTGCAAGGCCACCCAGATCCGCAAGATCAAGTCCGCGATCGTCGCCCGCTACGAGCTGCGCTTCGAGCAGGATGGCGATCTGGTCTACGAGGGCGATCAGACCGCCATGTGGACGCAGATGCCATGAGCGCGTATCGCGTCGGGCCGGCGTCGCAGTGTCTGATCTGCAAGCAGGGTCCGCTACAGCCCGACGGCGACGGGTTTCGCTGTCCGAACGATTGCGGCCTGTGGGATCCGACGATCCCGAGGCCCGACGGCAAGTCGCTCGCCGAGCACGGCAAGCTCGTCGAGCACCAGCTCCATCCGCGCAAGTGCCCGGTGTGTGCGCGCCTCATGCAGATCCGGCGGTGGTCGGGCCTGACCTGTGACATCTGCGCCGGTCACGGCGTGTGGGTCGCCGGCGACGACATCCTCCGGTACCGACTGGTCACGCGCTGAGCGATACTGATCGGCAGTGGTGTTCACGGATATCTATCCGGTGTCCGATGCCGGTCCGACGCTGTCGTGGATCATCATCGCGTACACGACCGTCGCGATGATCGTGCTGGCGGTGCTCTCGCTGTCGCGTGCCCGGCGCAGAAAGCGGCTCGCGGTCGAGGCCGCCGCCATGCTCGATCCATCCCACGAGCTGCGCCGCGGTGGGCTGCGCGAGGGCGAGGTCCTGCTGTCCGGCGTGGTCGAGCACGCCGACGATCACGAGGTCGCCGTACGCGTCGACGTCACCCAGCACGGCACCGAGAACCTGAGCTCCGGTTCCTGGAGCTATTCGTGGACCGAGGTCGATCGCAAGATCGTCGTCAAGCCGTTCTACCTGAAGCTCGATGGCGGCACGCGGGTTCGCGTGCTCGCGCCGCCGAACGTCGAGGTCGCCGACGAGCTCGATCACAAGGTGCTGATCGCGCGCGATCACCGCGTGCTGTCGGCCGAGCTGATTCCGGGCGAGACGTTGCACGCGCAGGGCACGCTCGAGCGCGGCGGGATGATGAAGCCCGGTGGCGAGTCCGGCTACCGCGAGGCGGAATACGAGTGGCAGCTGGTCCCGACGAAGGGCCGCATGATGTTGTCCTCGCAGCCGCTCGGCAAGGGGCTCGAGGAGCGCGCGCGGTTTCATCGCCGCTACGGTCGCCTCGCCGTGTTCGCGCTCGTGGTGCTCCAGGTCATGTTCGCGAACTTCTACTCGCGCGCGATGGCGAGCGACGAGGTCGTCGAGGTGCTGTCGAAGGAGCACACCACGTACGAGGACAGCGACGGCGACACCCAGCACAAGTACACGGTCCTGGTCGCGCACTCCGATGGCAAGCGCGAGGAGCTCGAGGTCGACGACAGCGATTACCACCGCGTCGGCAAGGGCTCGAAGATCGCCGTGCGCACCGGCGTGCTGTACGGGAGCGACCTCGGCGGCGGACCGTCGCTGTTCTTCATGACCATCGTCGGCGCGCTGATCCTGTCGAATGCCCTCGTCATCATGTACCGCGTCCGCCGCAAGCAGACGCGGCCGTGGTTCCGCCGCAAGGTCAACCACTCCGGCTCGGGCCAGCTGCCTGGTGATTAGCGCTGCGGCACCAGGTCGGGACGGTCGGTCTCGATCCAGCGGATGCCGGCGCGCCTGGTCCAGCGCATCAGCTCGGCCTCCTCGTTGATCGTCCAGACATCGATCTCGAGCCCGGCCGCGGCGGCATCCTGTAGCAGCTCGTTGGTCACCGACTGATAGAACAGCGCGAGCCCCGCGAAGCCGTGCTGCCGTGCCTGGGCGACGATCTCGCGCGGGTAGGGCAGCGCCACCGGATGTTCCGGATCGGTCTCCTCGACCGGTGGGTCGACCGTCCAGAACGCCGGCGCATCGGGCACCGCCTTCGCGAACGCGGCGAGCGTCTTCGCGTCGAAGCCCTGCAGCGCGATCTTGCCACCGCGCGGTCTCGGATCACGATCGCGGATCGCCTTCGCGATCACCGGAATCGTCTCGCTGCCGCTCTTGATCTCGACGAACAGCGTGCGCCCGGTCGGCAGGGTGTCGAGGACCTCGCCGAGCGTCGGAATCCTCTCGCCGCGAAATGCCGGGCTCTTCCAGCCGCCGACATCGAGCTCGCGCAGCTCGGCGAGCGTCTGGTCGGCGATCTCGCGATCGCGGCCGCCGATCCGCTTGGTCGTCGCGTCGTGCATGACCACGACGTGACCGTCCCGGGTGACGTGGACGTCGAGCTCGACGCACTCGACACCCAGCTCCCAGGCGCGCCGGAACGCCGGCAGCGTGTTCTCCGGCGCAGCCTCCGAGGCACCGCGATGGGCGACCACCCGCGGGCGCGTGATCGGACCTTCGGGGATGGGAGGCGCGGGGGGCATCGACGACGACGAGCAGGCGATCAGTGCCAGCCCCAGCAGAGGCGCACGCATGCCGGCAAGGATGCCAGAGCCGGTCACGGGACGCGCGGCGATCACGGGATGCTCACGAGAATCAGGTTCTCCCGCGATCCGCGACGTACGTGTCGGGGTTGCGGCGCTGGCCGGGCGGTAATTCACCGAAACCTCGATGGCACGCATCGTGGAATGCGCCGCGCCATGTCGCGCGCCGTCGTCGTGGTCCTCCTGCTCGCGCTCGTCGGCTGCCACTCCAAGCGGGTGAAGTACGCCGGGGCCGGGGCGATGATCGCGGCGGGGATCGGGTCGATCGCGATCGCGCCCCCGAAGGAGACCTGCATGCAGGCGGAGGAGCTGTTCGATCTCTCCGGTGCAGCCTGCGCGGTCGGGCAGGAGATGCGCGCGCTCTTCCTGGTCAGCGGGATCGCGCTGATCGCGACGGGCCTCCTGGCCACCGCGATGATCTCGCGCTCGGGCTCGCCCGAGGAGCCACCGCACGACGACCTCGACGACAAGATCATCGACCGGCTGTCGGCGCAGGCCTCGCTGGCAGCCCGCAACGGTGATTGCACCACCGTGCACGCGCTCCTCGCTCGGATCGCCCGCCGCGACGCCACCGTCGTCCTCGATGACCCTGCGATCGCGAGGTGCCTTCGCTGACGAAAGAATCTGGTAAACCCGGAGCGTGCCGACTCAAGCAGAGCTCCTCGCGATCGCCGACCAGGTCTTCGTCAAGAATTACCGCCAGCAGCCGATCGTGCTCGAGCGCGGCCGCGGCTGCGAGGTCTGGGATGTCGCCGGTCACCGCTACCTCGACATGACCGCGGGCATCGCGGTGTGCGGGCTCGGCCACGCGCACAGTCGCTTCACCTCGCGCGTCACCGAGCAGCTGTCGCGCCTGGTCCACGTCAGCAACCTCTACTTCAACGACCAGCAGGTGCTCGCCGCCAAGGCGATCGTCGATCGGTCGTTCGCCGATCGCGTGTTCTTCTGCAACTCCGGCGGCGAGGCCAACGAGGGCGCGCTCAAGCTGGCCCGGCGCTATCAGGCGGTGGTCGCCGAGGCGCCGCATCGCACCACGATCGTGTCCACGCACGGCAGCTTCCACGGCCGCACGATCGGCACCGTCTCGGTCACCGGTCAGCCGAAGTATCGCGACGGCTTCGGTCCGCTGTTCGGCCCCGTCGAGTTCGTCACCTACGGCGATCTCGATGCGATGAAGAAGCAGCTCGAAGGTCGCACGGCGTGCGCCGTGATCCTCGAGCCGATCCAGGCCGAGGGCGGCATCGTCGTCGCGCCTCCCGGCTATCTCGCGGCGGTCCGCCAGCTGTGCACCGAGACGGGCACGCTGCTGATCTTCGACGAGGTGCAGACCGGCATCGGCCGCACCGGCACCTGGTTCGGTCACCAGCACGACAACGTCGAGCCCGACGTGATGACGCTCGCGAAGGGCCTCGGCGGCGGCGTGCCGATCGGCGCGGTCGCGTGCAGCGACAAGGCAGCGCTCGGGCTCGCGGCCGCGGCCGGCGGCGCGGTGCCGCACGCGTCGACGTTCGGCGGTAACGCGCTGGCGTGCGCCGCGGCCAACGCGGTGTTCGACATCATCGATCAGGACGGGCTGCTCGCGAAGGTGGTCGAGCAGGGCAACTACCTCGGCAGTCAGCTCGGCGAGCTCGTCGGCGAGTTCCCGGGTCACGTGATCGACACCCGCGGGCGCGGCCTGCTGCGCGGCATCTCGGTCGCGAATGCACCGGCCACCGTGGTGGCGAAGTGCCGCGAGAAGGGCCTGTTGCTCTCCGTTGCCGGCGACAAGGTGGTGCGGTTCGCGCCGCCGTACATCGTCGAGCGCGCGCACATCGACGAGGCCGTCGCGATCCTGCGCACCGCGCTCTCCGAGGGGGTAGGGAAGTGATCGACTTCTTGACGCTGGCCGATATTCCGCTCGCCGACTGGCCCGCGGTGTTCGATCGCGCCGCATCGTTCTCGTCGGTGCCGCTCGCATCCACGCTCGCCGGCAAGTCGGTCGCGGTGGTGATGGAGAAGTCGTCGACGCGCACGCGGGTGTCGTTCGAGGTCGGCGTGTTCGAGCTCGGCGGTCACGCCGTGGTGATCCAGACCGAGGGCTCGCAGATCGCGCGCGGCGAACCCGCCGAGGACACCGCGCGCGTGCTGGCGTCGTACTGCCAGGCGATCGTCGTCCGCACGTTCGGTCAGGAGCGGATCGCGGCGTACGCGAAGGCGAGCAACGTGCCGGTGATCAACGCGCTCACCGATCAACATCACCCCTGTCAGGTCGCCACCGATCTGTTCACCGTGCGCCAGCACTTCGGCAAGCTGCAGGGTCTGCGCTACGCGTGGATCGGCGATGGCAACAACATGGCGCAGTCGTGGATCGAGGCGGCCGGCATGTTCGGGCTCGATCTCGTGGTGGCCTGCCCGGATGGTTACGCGCCGGATCGCGAGCTGGTCAACGCAGCGCGCGATCAGCAGAAGCAGACCGGTGGGTCGATCACCCTGACCACCAGGCCAGAGGAGGCGGCGGCCGGGGCCCACGTGCTGTCGACCGATGTCTGGGCGTCGATGGGGCAGGAGGCCGAGACGGCGAAGCGGAAGAAGGCATTTACCGGCTACCGGATCGACCAGGCCCTGCTCGATCGGTCGGCCGCCGACTCGATCGTGCTGCACTGCCTGCCGGCGCACCGCGGCGAGGAAATCACCAGCGACGTCCTCGACGGGCCACGCTCGCTGGCCTGGGTGCAGGCCGCGAACAGGTTACCTATCGCCAAGGCAATTCTCGAGCGCGTCCTGAGTCCGTGAGCCTGACGCCGCGTGATATGGTGGGTCGGTGAGTACGGTACCGGCCGAGATCGCCGGGATTGGGTCGACGCAGCAGAAGCTGCGTGTCAGCCCCGGGTTCGATCCGCTCAAGGCGGCGGTCGGCCCCGAGGAGTACTTCGTGCTGTCGCGGATCGATGGCTCGCAGACGCTGCGCCAGGTGTTGCTCGCCACCGGTCTCTCCGTCGAGCGCGGCATCGCGATCGTCCAGCGGCTGCGCTCGATCGGTGCGCTGCTGTTGCCGGGCGTGACGTCGGCACCGGCACCGACGGCTATCCCCGCGGTCGGCAGCGGCGCGGTGCGTGGCACCTCGGCGGGAACGACGCCGCCGCGCAACGTGTCGACGGGTGTCCCGCGCGTCGCACCGATGGCCTCGTCATCGTCGACGGCGATGCCGCGGCAGACTCCCGATCGGCCACGCGGCACCGCGTCGACCCCGGTGCTCACCGATCAGCCCGGTCACGACCTGTCGTTGCCGCGGCCGTCGCAGGACGAGCTCCACGCGCTCTCCGAGACCAACGAGCTCGACGACACCGAGCGCCGCCGCATCCTCGCGATCTGCCGGCTCGCCGATGGTCGCGATCCGCACGCGCTGCTCGGCGTGTCGCCGACCGCCGACGCGCGCACGCTGAAGCGCGCGTACTTCATGCTCAGCAAGGAGATCCACCCGGATCGCTACTACGGCAAGCAGCTCGGCACGTTCGGGCCGCGGATGTCGACGGCCTTCGAGGCGGCGAGCCGCGCCTACGCCCGGTTGACCGACCGCAGCGCGAAGTCGGCGGCGTCGTCGTCCGCGATGCAGGCGCAGCACGAATCGATCGCGCATCGCGATCAGCCGCAGACTCCACAGGCGTACGCCGGCGAGCTGTTCGAGCGCGCGTGTCAGCTCGAGGTCCAGGGCGACGCGATGGG
>JAEYYY010000093.1 GCA_023430775.1 Pseudomonadota bacterium | reverse complement strand
GTCCAGGGGCGTCCGAAGGATCCGGAATCGGCGGCCAACCGGCTGCAGCGCGCGATCAACAACAAGTGGGCGAAGGACGGCATCACCACCGTCGATCAGGCCGTCGACAACACGTGGGACGCGCTCGGCACGCGGCTCGTCGTCGGCGACATGAACAACATGCCGAAGGTCGTCCAGTCGCTGGTCGACGCGATCAACAGCGGCAAGCTCACGGTCACCGCCGTCAACAACCTGCACGCGGCGACCGAAGGCAAGCCGTACATGACCGCCGCCGAGATCACGCAGATCGCCGAGGCGGCCAACGTCAAGGCCAAGGAGACCGGTCGCGATCAGATCAAGAGCGACGTCGGTAAGCCGATGGACGGTGGCTTCACCGGCGTCATGATCTACGTCCAGTACCCGAGCGGGGTGCGCGGCGAGATCCAGATCATCGGCAAGCACGCGCTCGCGGTCGCGGCGGTCGAGCACATCCCGTACGACATCGGGCTCGGCAAGCCGATCGTGCGCAACGTCCACCCGGACGTCGAGCCGCAGATGCGCAAGGTGCTCGGTCCGGTCGAGGACGCGGTTCGCGCGGTCAACGCCGATCCGGTCAAGAAGGCCGAGTACGAGAAGTACCTCGCGTCGCTCTACAAGCACGCCCGCGATCTCGAGATGGGCATCGAGTCGACGCCGCCGAAGCTGCCCGACGGCATCGACAAGCAGCTGTCGATGGAGGGTCTGCAGCAGATCCACGACGACCTCGAGAAGCTCAAGGCCGACAGCAAGGCGCGCAAGGAAGCCGACGCCAGCAAGCCGGTCACCGGATCGGCGAAGGGCGCCGCCGTCTACGACTCGGCGGATGACTTCGGTCCGTCGCTCAAGCTCGACCCGAAGAAGGCGAAGGATCTGGTCGCCCTCCACGAGGAGATCAAGAAGCTGCCGCCGACCTCGCCCGAGCTCGAGGCGAAGAAGACGCAGCTGGCGCAGCGGCTCGCCGAGCTCCAGGGCGAGAACCTCGAGGTCCATCGCAAGCTCCTCGCCGACGCCGGTGCTCCGTCCGATCTCCTCGAGCAGCTCGCGAAGCCGGTGAAGGCTCCCGAGCCCGAGGCCGTCGTCGATCCCAAGAAGCCGGCGAACGTCAACGACGCCGAGGTCGAGACTGGCGACTCGACGACGAAGAAGCCCGCGGTGATCAAGCCGCCGGCCACCGAGGCCGACGCGAAGAACGCCGCCGACCTCGCCGACTCCGTCGACGGGCTGCGCAAGACGTTCGGCGACGAACTCGCCACCAAGAGCACCAAGCTCGTCGGTCCGCCGTCGGACAAGCCGGTGCTCATGCAGGGCGCCGGCGATGCGCTGATCGGTCTGCCGGTCGACACCATCCCGGCGAACGCCGATGCCGCCACCGCGATGGCGATCCTCAAGGAGAAGGGCATCCCGCGCTGGGGCGCGCTGACGCAGAACGAGCGCGCGCACGAGACCGCGTTCGCGAATGCGCTCGAGGCCGATCTGCCGAAGATCGTCGACCAGTACTACCAGCGCTCGCGCGACGACAAGATGGGCGCCTACGTGTTCGAGGTCGACGGCGCGAAGAAGATGTACGCGGCGTACGGCACCGGCAAGGCGCCGGCTGGAGCGGACGAGCTCCAGGTGCGCGCGACGGCGAACCACGCGCTGCACCCGGCCGCGGTCGCGATCGCGCGCGTCGCGTTCCTCCAGCACCTCGATGCGATGAAGTCGCTGCCGCCGGATCACCCGCAGCGCGACATCCTCGTCACCAATGGTGGCTGCGCGGCGGGCAAGGGCTCGCTGACCGGCATCGTCAAGGGAGCGAACGAGGGCAAGTTCAAGTTCGGCGCGGTGTGGGACGCGGCAGGCGAGGGCGACGCGAGCGAGAACGGCTGGATCTTGAAGGCGGCGCAGGCGCGCGGCCTCAAGGTGACGTTCGGCTTCGTCGAGAGCGATCCGACGGTGACCTACGGCGGCGTGCTCGATCGCGCCGAGAGCACCGGGCGCATCGTCGATCCGGTGACGTTCACGCGGTCCTACGTCAAGGGCCAGGAGAACATGCGCGCGTTCCTCGAGTCGCCCGAGTACAAGGCGGCACTGGCGCGTGGCGAGGTCGAGACCGCCGGTGTCTACACCGGCAAGTTCGACATGGAGACCAAGTCGTTCCCACAGCAGCGGCTGCTCGGCGACAAGGGCAAGATCGGCGCGGACGATCTGGCGTCGCCGCCGAGCGAGACCGAGATCAGCAAGCGCGCCGTCGAGATCTTCGAGGCGTGGCTCAAGAAGCAGCAGGAAGCCGGCAAGCCGATCGATCACTGGGTCGAGGGCGGCATCGTCAACCCGTTGAAGTTCGATCCGAACGCGGGCGCGGCGAGCGACGGTGCGACGACCAAGCCGCGCGTCGACGCGCCGAACGTCGCCGAGCCCAAGCCGGTCAAGCCGGGCGCCGCCACCAAGATCGCGGCCGCCGCTCCGGCGCTCCAGCCGACCAAGCCGGCGTCCGTCGCCGACGCGAGCGATCAACCCGCACCGGCGAAGCAGCAACCGGGGGACGAGCCGGTGACCGGTGCGCACAAGGGCGCCGACACGTTCCCGATCCGCACCCAGGGCGATGGTCCCGACAAGCAGGTCGTCCGCTACTCCGCACCCGAGCTCCAGGCTCACCTCGCGCCCGGTCGCGACGACGTCAAGGTCACCAACGTCACCGACACCACGGCGACGCTGACGCTCAAGGTCAAGATCGGCGACACCGGCGAGACGATGGACGTCGAGTGCCACGTCACGATCACCGACAAGCTGACCCCGGTCGACGCGCACAGTGGCGACGGCGGTGCGGCGCGGTTCAAGCTGTCCAAGGACGGGGGCAACTGGAAGGCCGACATCGATCTCGCGCAGGGGCTCCACCTCAGCGACATCCGGTTCGTGATCGGTCACGAGCTCGACGAGATCGCGGACACCACCGCGAAGCACCCGACCGGCAAGCCGGGCACGAGGGCCGTCACCGACGAGGCGACCCCGGGCGCGACGCGCAGCAACAACAACCGCGACAAGAACATCCACTCGCACGACATCGCGGCGGCCAAGGAGATCGTCGCGCTGTACGAGGACTGGCGCCGGCTCGTCGCGGCCGGCGATCCCGAGGCCGCGCGTCGCAAGGAGACGCTCGACAAGGCGATCAAGGCGAACAAGCTCGAGCAGCTCGATCCGTCGAAGGTCAAGGTGCTCGATGCGGTCGATGCGCCGCCCGCCGTGCGCTCGTATCTCGAGTCGGCCGTCATCCCGGGCGCCAAGCGCGGTGAGCCGCTCAAGGTCAAGGACGTCGAGCCCGGGGGCGTCCCCGCCGATCTGCCGGCGGCCACCCAGAAGATCTTCGAGCAGGCGCGCGAGCTCCACCTGCGGATGACCGAGGGCGAGAACGCGCGGTTCCTCGGCAAGGATCTCGCGGCCCTCAAGTGGCAGGAGTTCCTCCGCGACAACGGCATCGACGTCGACATCGCCGTCAAGCCGACGGTGCTACCGACCCAGAAGCGCGCCGACACCGCCTCGGATGACGTGCTCGATCGGACCCCGGCGAAGCCCGACAAGGCGGCGGTCGAGGGCGACGTCAGCCACGTCGATACCGACTCGGCGGTGCCCAAGCGGGCGGCGACCGTCGGCGGCATCAGCGAGCAGCACGTCAAGGCCGCGTTCACCGAGCTCGCGCAGCAACCGTCGGCCACCTACAGGGTGGTGTCGGGCGCGGGCTCCGACGAGATCCTGATCGAAGTCACGATGCCGGACGGCGTCACCAAGAAGACGCAGCAGGTCAAGCTGGCCAAGCCGCAGAACGTCGACGGCCAGATGTCCGGCATGTGGGTCGAGGGTGGCGAGATCCACATCTGGGTCTCCCCCAAGCTGCCCGACGATCAGATCCATCGCGCGTTCGGCGCGGTGATGGGGCGCGTCGTCGCGCGGGTCCAGGAGACCAACGGCGGCGGCGCGACCGATCCGAAGCTCGCCGCGGCGATCGGCCAGGCCGATGCGCTGTTCCGGCACCTCGACGTCACCCGCAAGGCGAACGAGAGCGGCCCCGAGGAGCTGCCGGCCGCGACGCCGGGAGACGATCCCAAGAAGGTGACGAGAGCGCGCTCCGAAGCGGCGGAGCGCAACGCGAAGCGCGAGAGCGAGGCGCGCATCGAGGCCGAGATCGATCTGCTGATCGCGAAGCACCCCGAGCTGATCGAGCAGGCGCCCAAGGAGCTGCGCGAGAAGCTCGAGGCGCGGGCGAAGCTCGGCTTCGAGCCGGGCGAGGTCGGCAAGCGAAAGCCGCCGCCGCCGCCGGCCGACGACACGAGCGAGGATGCGGGCCGTCGTGCCTCGACGGTGCTGCCGGGCGCGCCGAAGGAGCCGAAGGCGTACACCGAGGCCGATCGCATCAAGGTGCTCGAGCTCAAGGTCGTGTTCGAGACGATCAAGGAGATCGATCTGCGCCTCGCGCAGCGCGATCAGCGCGACACCGCCAACCACCAGGGCGGCAAGGATGGGCCGGAGATCAAGATCGCCGACGGCGAGACGCTCCGCCGCCAGGAGATGGTGGCCAAGGCGCAGCGCCTGCTGGCCGACCTGCAGCTCGGTGGCACCGATCCGGCGTACTACCAGGCGCGGCTCGACGAGCTCGAGGCCGTGTTCCCGGGCGCCCGCCAGGCGATCGGCGACAGCGTGATCAAGCGCGTCGAGAAGCGCGTTGCCGCGGACGAGTCGCATCGCGACGCCAAGGACTACGCGCGACGCGCGGCAGACAAGTCGAAGGACATCGAGCAGATGCTCGAGGCGACCTCGAACACGCCCGACAAGCCGTTCACCACCGACCGGATCGTCGTCGGTGACGGCCCGACGGGCCTGGCCAACATCGCCGGCCTCGCCCAGAAGAACGGGATGGAGAAGGGCGGCGATGGCTTCATCGATCCGGCGACCATGCTCGTCGTCGGTGGTCCGGACCTGATCGCGAAGATGGCCGAGAGCGGGCCGAACATGCGGTGGGGCCAGCGCGCCGAGGTGTACGACGGTGCGGAGGCGAAGCATCCGATCTTCCGCGGTGGCGGCGAGCTCCAGAAGGCGACCGAGGATACCGGCGACTTCTCGACGGTCGGCCAGATGCACGACGCGATGGACAACGCGCGCAACCGGATCGGCGTCGCGCGCGCCGAGGCGAAGGTGCTGCGGGTCGAGACGCAGGACACCAACGGCAAGGACTGGGCGGCGCCGGGTTACCCGGTGCGCGTCATCATGGAGGTCAACGGCAAGCCGGTCGTCGTCTACGCGAAGGCGGCCGACGTCACGACCGGCATCGGCAGCGCGCGACTCCCGGATCCCTCGATCCTGTCGCCCGAGGATGCGCAGACGCTCACCAACAACCCGAAGCGTGCCGCCGGCAAGCAAGTGATGATGAACGGTGAAGACGCCATGGTGACCCGTGGCGACGACAACCGGATCGAGACCGCGTTCCAGGATCAGAAGGTGCTCGTCCTCGGCTTCGGCCCGACGGGCGCGTGGGCAGCCATCGAAGCGCAGCGTCGCGGCGCCTCCGGCGTCGACTGGGGCGGCACGTCCGCCGAGCTCTCGCAGCAGGGCAGCACCAACGAGACCTCGGTCAAGGGCCTGAAGACGCTCGACCGCGTTCAGGAGACGCTCGACCCGGCATCGAAGGTCAACATCACCACCGATCGGATCATCAAGATCGAACCGCACGGTGAGGGTGCCGTCGTCTACTACGCGAAGGGCACGCCGCCGAACATCGAGATCTACCCGGTGCGCTACGACCGGGTGATCAACGCGGGCATGCCGTCGGCGGAGACCAACGCGCGGACGCCGGCCCAGCCGTCGGCGCCGAAGTCGGGCGACATCACCGCGGGTCTCCCGCTCGCGCCGCAGGCCGGCACCGACGCGCCGGTGTGGGCGACGCCGAACGACACCGTGCGCGTGATGGGTCCGGCCGCCGGCGGTATCCGCGGCAGCGACGAGGACAACAACGAGATCGCGCGGCGTGGCGCGGCGCTGTCGCGGCGCGCGGACTCGCCCGGCGATCGCGGTGCGCCACGCGTGATGGAGCCGACGGGCGCAGCGGTCGACAAGGCCAACGGGATCAATCCCACGACCGGGACCGTCAAGTGACCTCGATTGAGGGTCTCCGTCATGGATGGTAGGAACGGAGCGTGACTGCATTCGAACGCGTGCTGGCTCAACCGGCCTCGCTGAGCGCACGCTACGCGCTACTCGAGGAGTGGAAGGCGAAGGGGAGCTCGCAGGCGGAGCTGCTCGAGAAGCAGCTCGCGCTCCGGCTGATGACCAACTTCCGATCTGCCGAGGCCCAGGCGCTGTCGACCGAGGTCGAGCGGCTGATCAAGGAGCACGGTCGAGCGTGGGCCGGGCGGGTCGCCGAGCTGGTGCCGCGCTATCGGTTCTATCGTGGCCTCGTCGGCGACGTGCACGTGCCGGGCGAGCGCTTCTTCGAGCTCGTGCCGCAGCTGCTCGCGCTGCAACCGATCCAGGCCGTGCACGTCACCGCGCCGTGGGGATCCCTCGAGGACATCGCGCGGTCGCCGCTGATCGGCAAGCTCACCGCGATCGGCTTCGACGGTGCGGAGACCGCGTTCGGCGATCGCTGTGCCATCGCGCTGGCGAACAATCCGGCGGCCGCGAACCTGGTCGTCGTGTGGCTCGCGAGCTGTGCGATCGGCCAGGCCGGCGTCGATGCGCTGGCGGCGTCGCCGTACCTCGCCAACGCGAAGTACCTCTCGCTCCGTCACAACCCGGTCGACCCGACACCTCGCGTGGTGGACGACGACACCGGTAACGTCGAGGGCTACCGGTCGCCGAGCGCCGAGGCCCTCGAGGCCAAGCACGGTGCGCGCCCGTGGCTGGCGATGCCCGAAGGCTATCTGCCGGCGTGGCCGCCGACGTCCGACGAGCTGGCGCTGATCAACGACTACGTTCCGGATCGCGAGCTGGCGCGACTCGAGAAGCTCGCGATCGAGGTCGACCAGCTCGAGGCGGGTGACGAGGACCAGCAGATCACCGCCGGTGCGAAGCGGCAGCGGCTACTGATCGAGCTCGACGTCTACGGCCTGCTCACCGGCCAGCCCGACGTCGGCAAGCGGGTCGCCGGCCACCCGACGTTGCGGGCGTATCACGAGGCATGCGTGCAGATGGCGAGCTATCACGCGTCCGCGTCGCGCATCCGCCTGGTAGGCAACGCGATCCCCCTCAAGCCCACCGACGGGCACGTCTCGCTCGACTGGTTCCGGACTCCGAACAATTACGCCCCGGCCGGCGTGGCCGCACACGACTGGCTGGCGCTGTGCGAGCGAAACTTCATCGATCCGATGCCCAAGTCCACGGGGACCCGCTTCGTGCGACTGCACGGTGCGACACACGTGCTGTGGTACCGGATCGAGGCCACGGCCGAACCGAAGCTGTGGCGTGCCGAGCCGGCCTGATACAGTAAGGCGTGCCCGACGACGAGCTGACTCCAGCACAAAAGTTCGCGAAGGACGTGCTCGAGGAGATGAACAAACCGCCGAGCGCGGAGCGTGAAGCCTACGAGGCGCAGAAAGAGATCGAGGATCGCGCCGAGATCGAGAAGATGTACATCGCGACCGGCCAGTACGAGCCGACGAAGCTGTTCACCCGGTTGCTCGCGATCATGGCGGAGACGATCGAGAAGCTGAACCCACCGCCGGGGCCCTTCGAGCCGGTGGAGCTCGAGCTCAAGTACAAGGGGCGGCGAGGTGTGCTGCGGTTCGCGCCGTCGCCGAGCAAGGCGGAGCGGCGGTATGTCGAGCTGTCGATCAACAGCGAGACCAACCTGTCGACGTCGTCGCAGTGGCTCGATAACGGCACCAACGCGGAGCTGGTGACCTACCTGCGCCGTCCCGAGGTCGTCGCCGACACCATCGCGACGGCGGACGAGGCCATCATCTCGCTGGCCCGCAACAACCTGGCGTAGGGGGAGCGATGTCGATCGAGATTTCAGAGCTGTTTGGAATCGCGCGCAATGCCGAGCAGCTGCTGTTTCCCCTGATGACGGCGCCCACCGAGATCTGGGTGCAGCGCTTGAAGCCGCGCGACGAGGACTACGCCGCCGTGTTCGTCGGCGACGCCGCACGACAAGCGCGCGCGGGTTACGAAGCGCTGTGGGCAAGTCCGCCGAAGGCACTCGGCAAGGACACGCACACGCGCATCAAGGCGTTCGCGATCGAGGCCGACTCGCTGCTCACCGATAACGAGTTCTCCCGCGAGTTCCCCGGCGGCTATCGCGGGATCGCGGCGCACCTCGAGCCTCACCGGATCTGGATCTGCTGGAAGCTCTACGAGGCCGGCGGCGAGCTCGGGATGAGCTACGACGGGCTGGTGTTCCTGAAGGACCACTGGGCGTGGTTCCCGAAGCCTTGGCGCATGCTGGACGCGATCACGAACTAGGCTTCAAGAGCTCCATCGCATCGCGCTCCGCCTGCGCGAACGCTTCTTCACCCCACGCCTCGCGCCAGCTCACCAGCTCGGCATCGAGCACGGCGACCAGCTGCGGCTGATGATCGGCGAGCTGCACGCGCACCATCGACATCGTCAGCAGCGCATCGGCGCGCTTGCCGAGCGTCACGTAGCGCCGCGAGCCGACGAGCGCGCACAGCGCGTAGCCGAGGGCATCGCCGGTGCGCGCCGCGGTGCCGAGCCCCTCGGCGAGGATTTCGATCGCGCGATCGTTGTCCTCGAGGCCGGCGAGGATGAAGCGTGTCATCGAGTTGTTGGGCTCGGCGACGAGCAGCGGCTCGAGCGCGTTGCGCATCAGCTCGGATTCGCCTGCCATCGCCGAGACCAGACCGACGAGCAGCTGCGCCTGATTGCCCTGGCCGGTGCGGTGGGTGGTGCGAGCGAGCGTGAGGGCCTGGCGCGCGCGCTTCTGCGCCGTGGTGACATCGGTGTTCGCGAGTGCGAGCGTGGCCATCCGCATGTACGCGGTGACGCGCATCGCGAGCGGACCGCTGGTCACGATCGGTTCGAGGCAGCGCCGCGCTGCCGGCAGGTCCTTGCCGTAGAGTGCGGTCTCGGCCAGCGCGAGATCCGCGGCCGCGTGTGCGGTGGCTCCGCGATCGTCGCGCGGGGTCGAGCCGATCACGCGATCGATCGCGTCGAGCGCGTCGTCGATCGCCTGGTGATCACGACGCGCGACGCCGGCGCGCAGCTCGATCGCGAGGATCAACAGGCGGCACGCCGGATCGTCGGCGAGCCGGACGGCGAGCTCCTCGTGCGTGCCGGTGACGTGGCCGTCCTCGGTCGACAGCCAGTCGTTCCACAGGGCGAGCTCGTCGAGCAGCCGCGGATCGGTCGCGGTCTCGCGGGCGGCGATGATCGCCTGCCGGTCATCGATTCCCGCACCCTCGGTCCACAGGCGGGCGAGGAGATCGTGTGGGCTCACGGCCGTCACGCTAGACCGGCGGACTCCGGCGCTTCAAGGCCGCGAAAGGACATACGCCCGCTCGCAAGACGTTACGCGAAGGCAACACGTGTCGCCTCGCAGGAGACATGTGAATGCTTGTAATGATTCGCGAAACGGGGAAGAATGGACCTTCTGTCCTCGTTAAAGATGTCCCTGGGGATGGAGCGCAAGCACCGCCACGATCACGCGTTCGACGCCGACAAGGACGTCGAGCGCGAGCGCGACCTCGCGCCGTCGTGGCCCGGCAAGCGGACCCGAACGTCGGCGATGCCGGTCGATCCGAGGACGCCGGATCTGAAACGGATCCGCGCGGCGATCGGGGCACTGCGCTCCGATGGCAAGCCGTTGCCCGGTGCGATGACGCGCGAGTACTCGCAGCTGCTCGGGCTCGATCTCTCGGGCGTGCGCATCCATCAGGGCGGTGCCGCGAGTGCAGCGGCGAAGAGCCTCGAGGCAACCGCGTTCACGCACGGCACCGACATCGCGGTCGCCGAGAGTCTCGATCTCGACAGCGCGTTCGGTCGCCACGTCCTCGCGCACGAGCTGGTGCACGTCGCGCAGAACCTCCGCAGCGGATCGCCGATGGAGCTCGCGGCACACGCCGAGGTCGGGCCGAGCGGCAGCGCGGTCGAACAGGAAGCGGAGCGCGGTGCCGCAGCATTGACTCGCGGCATGAGCTTCCAGGTCAGCGCACACGGCCGGCTGCCGGCGATCTCGCGCTACAGCAACGACGAGAATCCGCCGACCGGTGCTGCGGTGCCGGTGCCGGTACCGGGGACGAATCCGCCACCGGTCGACATTCGTCCGGCGCCGACGCCGCAGACCAACGACCAGCCGCAGACGACGCCCGCACCGGCGCCGAATCCACAGGCGACGCCCGCTCCACAACCGCGACCCAACGATCAACCGAGCGCGACGACGACGCCGAATGCACCGGCGACGCCGCAGCCGGGAACGCCGGGATACAGCCAGCCGTCGGGCAGCGCGCCGGCCACCAATCCGACGACACTCCCCAATCGCGAGTCGAGGACGCCGGCGACGCCGATCCCGCAACCGGCCCCGACGCCTGCGCTCAGCCTCGAGGCTCGGGTCCAGCAGGAGCTCGAGCAGCGCGCCGATCCGACGCTCAAGGCGGGTTACGCGAAGGCGGTCGCCGGAGTCGACTCGCTGCGCATCCAGGCGCTGCAGTTCTCGTTCACGCCGAACGGCGTGTGGAACACGCTGGTCGAGACGTTCACCGCGAAGAACGCGTTCCAGGATCACTTCGGTCAGATCTATTCGACCAACGCGTATCGCGGCGGCAACTCGTGGGCCGACACGGCGCAGGCGTGGATCGAAGGTCTGCGTGGCGTCATCCACATCATCGGCGACGTCGCGTCGGTGATCAGCGCGTGGGCCGGCCTCGCGGCGCTCGTCACCGGTGCGCTCGCGCTGATCCTGTCGGAGACCGTGATCGGTGGCATCGCGCTCGGTGCGATCGCGGCGATCGCGGCGGAGGTCGCGCTGGTCGCCGGTGCGATCAAGCTGCTCACCGACATCATCGACACGCTGCTCGGCATCATCCAGATGATCATCCTGATCGTCCGGGCGCGGAACTCGAAGGATCCGGCGGCGCGCGCGCGGTTCGCGCAGCTGCTCCACAAGGAAGCGAACGACTTCGGCGCCAACGTGGTGTCGATCGGTGTCCAGGTGGCGGTGATGGCGGTGAGCGCGGGCATCGGCGCGGGGCTGTCGCGAGGCGCGAACAGCTTCATGAGCGCGTTCAAGAACGAGTTCAGCAAGATGATCACGCCGGCCCTCAAGCCGTGGACGCTCGGAAACAACTTCCGCAGCATCGCGAACATGGCGCGGCCGGTAGTGCCGGGGCGCGGCGTGTCGACCAACGGCCGCACGGTGCTCAACGTCGAGGTCTCGCAGAACCTGATCGGCATCCAGCGGCTGCAGCGCAACGCGCTCGGTCGCGTCACCTCGACGCGCGAG
>JAEYYY010000032.1 GCA_023430775.1 Pseudomonadota bacterium | reverse complement strand
GTGTCGGATCGCTCGGATCGTCGGGATCCGCCGGGTTCGGATTCTGGTAGTCGTCGGGGTCGTTCGCATCCGGTGCGGCGCCGCAGCCGATGAGAAAACCGACGAGGAGTGCCCACGTGCTCGATCGCGTCATCACGACGCCGGTATCAAGCGACGCGATTCATTTCTCGGTGAGCTTTATCGGACACTGTCGGGCACTTGCACAGACAGAGAGTTTCCGATCGCGATTTCGCGACGGAAATTTGTAGTGCGCGCCGATGACACGAGAGACCGCTTACCAATCTCGGTCTGCGAGTCGTGCGGATTATTTTCGGTTCGCCGTCTGCGGCGCGATCTCGAGCTCGCGCGAGAACACCGGCCCGAGGAACGGCTCGTCGGCACCGAACACCGAGCGCAGCGTCGCGTGGACGGCCGCCGGCGCCTTCGCGTGATCGAGGTACGCGCACGCCGCCGCGGCCTCGCGATCGTAGGTCGCCCGCGTGCAGTACAGCCGCGCGTAGCGCTCGTCGAGCACGGCGACCAGGCGCTCCTGCAGCGCGCGCCGCTGCTGCGCGAGCACGGCCTCGCGGCTCGGCAGGTTCGCCCGCGACGGATAGACACCTGCCGGCGCGAACGTGACGTCGTGGTCGATCCCCGACAGCGTCTGTGCGTGCGCCGTGCTGGCGACGACGCCGACCACCTCCGGGGTCGCGGGCTCGACCACGCGCACCGCGAGCTGGGTCGCGTAGCTGCCGGTCACCTCGGTGGCGTCGTACGAGTACGGATGCGTGACGGTGCGGTACTTGGTGACCGGCTCGGTGACGGTTCGCCACGCGGTGCGGTACCGGGTCACCGTCCGCGTCTTGTACTCGGTGCGGTACTTGGTGACCGTCTCGGTCTTCGCGCACGTCTGCCTCTGGCACGTTCCGGTGGGCGAGCACTCCTCGCAGACCTCGGGCCGCGACTCGGTCTCGGTGTACGGCACCTGCTCGGTGTACGACTCGGTGTCGTCGTACGGCTCCTGATACGACTCCTGCCGGGTCTCGTAGTCGGTGTACGGTACCTCCTCGTCGTAGGTCGTGTGCTGCGTCAGCGAGCGCTGCGTGAAGCCGATCGCGACCCGCCCGGTCAGCTTCGTGTGCACCGCGTTCGGCGCCGTCGGCGAATACCAGGCGCTGGCGCGAAACGCCTGCGTCAGCGCGCTCTCGAGCGCATCGGTCTCGCCCGCGGTCTGGCCGTCGACCTCGCCGACCACGTAGAAGCCGGAGTGCAGATTCGGCAGCTCGACCGCGCCCACCCGATCGCGCTCGCCCCAGTGCGCGCAGTAGCGATCGACGAGCCACCTCCAGTACGGCGTCGCCGTCGTCCCCGGCCGCGTCACGTCGGCGGCGTGCGTCGAGCAGGCGCCGCGCCCGACGTCGCGCACCTTCATGTAGATCGCATCGCCGCGGCCACCGAAGTCGCGATGGCCCAGGAGCTCGGCGTGGCTCACCAGCAGGTGCTCGCCGGCAAGCGGCCCGACCGTGTTCGTCTTGTGATCGACATCGATCGCGATGTCGTTGCCCGCCATGCCGACCTCGGCCGCGAGCGCGTTCGCGAAGCGCGGCTCGATCTCCATCGCCCAGTCGTCGCGCTGCTGGAGGAGGTTGCCGAGGTGGCGGATCGCCAGCGCGCGATCGTTCTTGCTGCGCGCCACCTGGTTGGCCTGGAAGATCTGGCGGAGCACGCCGTGTCGCGCCTCGGTCCGCTTCTGGAGCGCGACCTGGTCCTTGGGGTTCTTCGCGACCAGCTCGTCGTACAGCTCGGCCGCCTTGCGGTAGTCGCCTCGCTTCATGGCCTCGCCCGCTCGCTCGCTGAGCGAAGCACCGCAGCTGGCCAGTAACCCGAGCAGGACGAGCGACGGAAGGCGCATGCGATGGCTCGCCAGCAAGCGCGGTTCCAGCGCGCGGCGAGCTAACCGCGTGGGCCCGCGATCTGACCCCGAGGCAGGTGTGGCGACAGCACGACAGCGAGCTGCGGTCTTCGCAGGTGGAGGCATCGACATGGCCGCACGTTCGCCAAGCGAACCTGCGGTCATTTGAACCGGTTCTTTCAGAACATGTCGGGTGTGCCGGCCGTCATGCCGCGCAACAGTTCTCCATACGCCGTGCTGCTCGTTGCTGGCTCGGACGGCGGGACATCACCCGCCATCACCGCCGCAACAGTTCACAACATTCAGTACGGGATCGCGGCTTCGGCGGTGATCCGGGCGACGAAGGCTTCGAGCGACATCTGGCCGAGGTTCGCTTCCTTGCCCGTACCGCGGGTGCGCGGAGCGACGGCCTTGGCCTCGACCTCCTTGTCACCGAGCACGAGCGTGTAGGCGACGCGCCCGAGCTGCGCCTGCTTGATCATCGCGTTGAGGTTGTCGGCCGAGCGATCGACCTCGACCCGGATGCCGGCCTCGCGCAGCGTGGTCTCGACCGTCGCCGCCCACGGCAGGTGGCGCTCGGCGATCGGGATGATGCGCACCTGCTCCGGCGCGAGCCAGGTCGGGAACGTGCCCGCGAAGTGCTCGATCAGGATGCCGATGAAGCGCTCGAACGAGCCGTAGATCGCGCGGTGGATCACCACCGGGCGCTCGCGCTTGTTCTCGCTCGTCACGTACTCGAGGTCGAAGCGCTCGGGCGCGTTGTAGTCGAGCTGGATCGTGCCGAGCTGCCACTTGCGACCGATCGAGTCGGCGACATCGAAGTCGATCTTCGGGCCGTAGAACGCGCCGTCGCCCGGCTTGAGCTCGTACGGCAGGCCCGTCTTCTCGAGCGCCGCCTTGAGCGCCGTCTCCGCGCGATCCCACAGCGCGTCGTCGCCGATCTTCTTCTCGGGGCTGGTCGCGAACTTCGCGGTGAACTCGAGCCCGAATGCCTTGTAGACGTTCGAGATCATCGTCGTCAGCGCGAGCACCTCGTCGGTGATCTGCGACTCCATCAGATAGATGTGCGCGTCGTCCTGCTGGAACTGGCGCACGCGCGTCAGCCCCGACAGCACGCCCGTCGCCTCGTTGCGATGCAGCACGTCCTGCGTGTGGAGACGCAGCGGCAGCTCGCGATAGCTGCGCAGCTTCATCCCGAAGTAGAGGTGATGCGACGGGCAGTTCATCGGCTTGAGCGAGAAGCTCGCGCGCTCGTCCTCGGGCAGCGCCGGATCTGCCTCGGGATCGAGGATGAGGAACATGTTCTCGCGGTACTTGCCCCAGTGCCCCGACGTCTCCCACAGCGACTTGTTGTAGAGGAGCGGCGTCTTGATCTCCTCGTAGCCGTTGGCGAGGCACATCCGGCGCATCGCCGTCTGGAGCTGCGTGAAGATCGCCGTGCCCTTGTGGGTCCAGAACACCGCGCCGGGGGCCGCGGGATGGAACGCGAACAGGTCGAGCTCCTTGCCGACGCGGCGGTGGTCGCGCTTCTTTGCTTCCTCCTGCTGGTGCTTCCAGGCGTCGAGCTCCTTCTTCGTGTGGAACGCCGTGCCGTAGATCCGCTGCAGCTGGGCGTTGCGGTGATCGCCGCGCCAGTACGCGCCGGCCACGTTGGTCAGGTGGATGACACCGATCTTTCCCGTCGACGGACCGTGTGGCCCGAGGCAGAAGTCGACCCAGTCGCCGTGCGAGTACAAGGACAGCGTCTTCGCTCCCTTGTTGAAGATGTCCTCGACGATCTCGAGCTTGAACTTCTCGCCGAGCTTGCCGAACAGCGCGAGCGCCTCGTCCTTCGAGACCTCCTTGCGCATGAACGGCAGGTCCTTCTTCACCTCTTCGTTCGCCGCTTCCTCGATCTTGACCAGATCGTCGGGCGTGAACGGCTTCGGGTTGCCCTGGTCGTCCGTCCGGTAGAAGTCGTAATAGAAGCCGTCGTCGGTCGACGGACCGATCGTCACCTGCGTGCCGGGGAACAGCCGCTGGACGACGCTGGCGACGACGTGCGCCGCATCGTGGCGGATCAGATCGAGGCTCTCGGGGTTCTTGGCCGTGAAGATCTGGAGCTTGCCGTCGTGATCGAGCGGCTTCGACAGATCCACCTCGGCGTCGTCGTACTTCGCGTACAGCGCCGCCTTCGCGAGCCCCGGACTGATCGCCGTCTTGACGAAGTCGACCACGGTGGTGCCCGCCGCCACGGACTTCGTGGATCCATCGGGCAACGTGATCGTGACTTCGGCTGCGCTCATCTGTCGATCTCCTTGGGCGGGCACCTTAGCGCGCTCCCATCGGCGCGCCGGCAACGCCGGTTATGAAAACGGCCGATTCCCGTCGAGGAACCGGCCGCGTCGTAGGCACATGCGGGATTGAACCGCAGACCCCCACCGTGTCAAGGTGATGCTCTCCCACTGAGCTATGTGCCTGGGATGTGAGTGGCGAAGGGGTACTAGACCGAACGTGACTAGTCAAGACACCGAACGGCGGGAATCCGATCGCGTGTGCTACGACCGCGGGATGAGAGCCCTCCTGGTGGTGGCAGTCGTGTTGTCGGCGCGCACGGCACACGCGGACGAGCCCGCGATCACGTGCCGGCAGGCTGATCCGAACAGCAAGCTGGTCGCGTCGTTCAAGCCGGATATCGCGCTCCAGGATCTCGTGGTCTGGGTCGCCGGGTTCACCTGCAAGAACATCGTGGTCGCGCCGGACGTCGCGAAGTACGCGACCAAGCTGACGGTCGTCGCGCCGAAGGCGATGAGCCCCAGGCAGGCGCTCCAGCTGTTCGTCGACGCGGTCGAGAGCACCGGCCTCGTCGTCCAGCAGAAGCCCGACACCATCGTCATCAAGCTCGGCCCGAACATGCCCAAGAACTGCCCGGGCACCGTGGCGCCGGCCGGTCCACCGCCGAAGGGCGGCGATCTGGTCAACCCGTTCTCGCCGAGGGCCGAGCTCCCCGAGGACGAGTTTCAGAAGGCGATCGACGCCGGCATCAAGAAGCTCGACGACACCCACTACGAGATCGCGAAGAGCTTGCTGGCCAAGGTCGTCGAAAATCCGATGGCGTTCATGAAGGGCGCCAGGGTGATCCCGGCGATGAAGGACGGCAAGTCCGACGGGATCAAGCTCTACGCGATCCGCCCGAGCTCGCCCTACGCCAGGCTCGGCCTGACCAACGGCGACACCATCGTCAGCATCAACGGCCTCCGGCTCGACAGCACCGAGAAGGCGCTCGACATCTATACGAAGCTTCGCCAGGCGACGAAGCTCGAGGTCGGCGTCGTCCGGCGCGGCAAGCCGCTGACCATGACCTACGTCATCAAGTAGCTCAAAGGACTGCATTCGCTGTCAGGGGGCACACCGGCACCCGGCTTGTGACCTGCCGAGAACCGGCGTAGCATTGAGACCTTAGACAACCCTTTCGAACCCAGCTCGGGTCCGATGATCGTGGATGAGTGCTCTGACATCACTGTCAGGGCGGGAATGCGGCGAGCCGACGCGTGTCGATCCAGGTTGGCGAAGTTCTCGACAAATACGAGTTGCTCGAACGAGTCGGGCAAGGCGGGATGGCCGTTGTCTATCGCGGGCTCGATCGATCGTTGAAGCGTGTCGTCGCGGTCAAGATCCTCCACAAGCACCTCGCCGATTACCAGGAGGCGCGCGATCGGTTCGAGCGCGAGGCGCAGGCCGTGGCGAAGCTGCGCCACGAGAACATCCTCGAGATCTTCGACTACTCCGGGGCGGACGAGGCGAAGGCCGCCGGGTCGAGCTACATCGTCACCGAGTTCATCGACGGCACCACGCTCAAGCAGGCGATCACCGACCGCCCGCTCCAGTTCCCCGAGATCGGGGCGATGATCATCCTCCAGGTCTGCCGCGCGCTCGGCCACGCCCACGCCGCGGGCATCCTGCATCGCGACGTCAAGCCGGAGAACGTGATGATCCGGTCCGACGGCGTGGTCAAGCTGATGGACTTCGGCATCAGCCACATGCTCGACCTCGAGCGCCTGACGGTGACCGGCCAGCTCCTCGGCTCGCCGGCGTACATGGCACCGGAGCACGTCGAGGGCCGCCAGCTCGACTTCCGCACCGACGTGTTCGCCGCCGGCATCGTGCTCTACCAGCTGACCACCGGGAAGCTGCCGTTCGAGGGCAAGAACCCGCACGAGGTGCTCAAGCGGATCGCCGAGTGCAAGTTCACCGATCCGAGGCAAGCGAACCCGACGATCGGTAACCGGCTCGGCCGCATCATCCTCAAGGCGATGGCGGCGGAGCCCGTCGATCGCTACGCCAATGTCGGCGAGATGACGCTCGCGCTCGAGGCGTATCTCGAGGAGTCCGGCGTCGCGGCCGACAAGGTCGCCGCCGAGCTCGCGCGCTACTTCCAGGGGCCGGCGGCGTACGAGCAGGCGTTCGAGATCCGGCTGATCGAGCACCTGACCACGCGCGGCAGCAAGCTGCTCGCCGACAACGAGCGCGCGCCGGCACTCGACATCTTCGATCGCATCCTGACGCTCGATCCCGACAACGAGAAGGTGCTCGCGATCCTGGACGGCATCAATCGCCGGCGCCGGATGCAGCAGGCCGCGCTCGGCATCGCCGCGGTCTGTGTCGTCGCGGTGTGCGCGTACATGGTGCACCGCAAGAACAGGCCGATCGATGCCGACTCGATCGCGCCGCCGACCGGCAGCGAGTACGTGTTCTCACCCTCCCCGATCCGCGGCACCGCGCAGGATCAGCTGACCGAGCCGCCGCCCGAGGACGCGGGAATCGACACCGTGGTCGCGATCGTCGACGACGCCCGCGGCAGTGCGACGGTGCCACCGGATGTCGCCGTGGTCGTGCCCGACGACGCGCCACCGGCGAAGATCGAGTTCGAGCTGACGATCAAGGTGTTCCCGGTCAACGCCGAGATCGCGATCGGCGATGCCGCCCCGGTGGTCGCGCAGAACGGCATCGTCAAGCAGACGCTCGATCACGCGGTGACCGTGCGCGCCACCCACCCCAAGTGCGTCGAGCAGGTGGTGCCGGTGTCGTACGGCCAGCAGGATCTGTCGATCCGGCTCGAGTACAAGACCGCCGCGATCGTGCCGAGGTGCAGCAAGGGCGGCGACGTCCGCGTCAACGACAAGCCCGCGCAGCTCGATCAGCGCTCGACGATCTTCTGGGGCAAGGATCTCGCCGACACCAAGCGCGTCGCCGTCGACTTCATTGTCGAGGGCAGGACGATCTCGAAGACGGTCACCGTCGCTCCCGCTGACAAGATCGAGGTCCGATGCGAGTAGTCGCGGTCGTCCTCGCGCTCGTCATGCTGGCCGGCACCGCCGCGGCCACGCCGGGCCAGGATCTCGATCGCGGCCGTGACGCCTATCGCAACCAGGACTGGGACTCCGCGTACAAGACGCTCAACGCCCTGCTCTATCCGACGATCGAGCTGGCGCGCCAGGAGGACGTCTGGGAGGCGTACGTGCTGCTCGGTGCCGCGGCGTATCAGCTCGGCAATCGCGCACGCGCGATCGACGAGTTCCAGAAGGCCCTGCAGATCGATGCCGAGCGCACGATCACCACCAACACCCACCGCGCCGAGGTGGTGCAGCTGTTCGAGGACACCAAGGAGAAGTTCCGCGATCGGCTGGCCCGCGAGGCCGAGCGGCGCGCCCAGGCCGAGCGCGAGCGCAGGCTGCGCGAGTACCTCGACACCGTCGGCGTCTACGAGACCAACTCGTTCGGCGTCAACTTCATCCCGTTCGGCGTCGGCCAGTTCCAGAACAAGCAGCCGCGCAAGGGCTACCTGTTCCTCGGCGGTCAGGTGCTGACCGGTGGCACGTCGCTCGTCACCTTCATCTACCTCGCCGGCAAGTACGGGCTGTCGTCGAACCAGGTGCCGCTCAAGGACGGCCCGCGCGTCCGCCAGCTCCAGCAGATCGAGATCGGGACCGGCGTCGCGTTCTTCGCGCTCTACGCGTGGGGCGTCGTCGACGCGATGATCAACTACAAGTCGACGCGGCTCGTGAAGGGCGACGACTCGCTGATCCCGCCCGACCTGCTCGATCCGAACAAGCCGGCCGCGAAGAAGCCGGCGAAGAAGACCTCGCTTCGCGACCGCCTGCGCTTTGGACCGATGGTCACGCCCACCGGCGTGGGCGTCGGCCTTGGATGGGAGAACGACTAGATGCCCTCGCTTCGCATGACCGCACCGGGACACCCGCCGACGGTGTTCAACCTCTACAAGAAGATCACGTCGCTCGGCTCGGGGCCCGACAACGACATCGTGCTCCCCGATCCGCTGGTCACCGACGGCTACTCGGTGCACTTCGACGGCCAGATGTACACGGTGTTCGCGCCCAAGAAGACCGAGTTCGTGGTCAACGGCAAGAAGCGCAGCAAGCACAAGCTGTCGCACGACGAGCGACTGGTGATCGGCAGCGTCGAGCTGCGTTTCACGATGGTCGACGAGCAGCCGGCCACCGAGGAGGAAGCGGCGAAGACGATCGCGGACCTCGACGCCTACACCAAGCTCTACGAGTTCTCCGAGAAGCTGATCCACCAGCGCGATCTCGGCGAGTTGCTCGACGCGCTGATGGACTCCGTCATCGAGGTGACGAGCGCCGACAAGGGCTTCTTGATCCTGCTCGAGGGCGAGTCGCTCGACGTCAAGGTGGCGCGCAACCTCAAGGCCGAGAACATCGCGGACGCGATCACGCAGCTGTCCGACTCGATCATCGCGAAGGTCGTGCGCACCCGGAAGCCCGTGATCGTGTCCGACGCGCTGCGCGACGACGAGTTCTCGTCGAGCAAGAGCGTCATGCACCTCAAGGTGTCGAGCGTGATCTGCGTGCCGCTGCTCGATCGCGGCAGGCTGATCGGCATCATCTACGTCGGCAACGACTCGATCCGCGATCTGTTCCAGCAGGACACGCTGCGCGTGCTGTCGGTGTTCGCCTCGCAGGCGTCGCTGATCGTCGCCAACGCGCTGTTGATGAACGAGCTCAAGGTCGACAACCGGCGGCTCAACGAGCGCCTCGAGCAGTACCGCTTCGGCGAGATCGTCGGCACGTCGCCGCCGATGCAGCAGGTGTTCCGCAAGGTCGAGAAGATCGCGGCGACCGACATCTCGGTGCTGATCACCGGCGAGACCGGCACCGGCAAGGAGCTGATCGCGCGCGAGATCCACAACCGCTCGCCGCGCGCCGGCAAGCCGTTCATCACGATCAACTGCGGCGCGATTCCCGAGAACCTGCTCGAGAGCGAGCTGTTCGGTCACGTCAAGGGCGCGTTCACCGGCGCGGTCGCCAACAAGCAGGGCAAGTTCCAGGCGGCCGATGGCGGCACGCTGTTCCTCGACGAGATCGGCGAGATGCCGATCGAGCTGCAGGTCAAGCTGCTGCGCGCGATCCAGGAGAAGGTCGTGTTCCGCGTCGGCGACACGCGCGCCGAGACGTGCGACATCCGCATCCTCGCCGCGACGAACCGGCAGCTCGAGAAGGAGATCCAGGCCGGCCGGTTTCGCGAGGATCTCTACTACCGGCTCAACGTCGTCAACGTCGAGCTGCCGCCGCTGCGCGACCGCGGCGAGGACGTGCTGGTGATCGCGCGCTACCTGCTGTCGCGCTACTCGCGCGAGTACGACGCCAAGGTCAAGGGCCTGTCGCCGAACGCGGCGGTCGGCATCCGCAAGCACAACTGGCCCGGCAACATTCGCGAGCTCGAGAACCGGATCAAGAAGGCGATCGTGCTCTGCGAGTCGAGCGTGATCGGCCCCGACGATCTCGGCCTCACGCCCGACGTGCTGCCGCAGATCCTCACGCTCGCCGAGGCCAAGGACAAGTTCCAGCGCGAGTACATCAACGAGGTCCTCGCCCTCAACAACGGCAATCGCACGAAGACCGCGCGCGACCTCGGGGTCGATCCGCGGACCGTGTTCCGCCACCTCGAGAAGGAAGGAGACGAGGTCGGTCCGGCCGATGTGACCTAGGTCGTCCCTGCCGGTTAACAGCCCATGACGAGAATGTCGGAATCGCGCTCCTCCAGGACTGCCCGGATCGAGGATAACCCCTCGATCTCGCAGGCCGGATCTACCCTGGCGCACCGGGTGCATGACCGGGGCGTGCTCGTGCGGTTCTCGGCTGTCGGATGTGCGCTTTTGGGAGCCTGCGTGTTCCCGCCGAAGCTCGACGTCGAGAACCTCGATGCCGGCGTCAACTCGCCGCCCGCGATCCTCAGCATCCGCACCGACGATCAGGAGCTGCCCGAGCCGGGCCCGGTGATCTTCGATCGCGGCCCCGGCACGTTCAACGCCGAGCTGATCGACACCGACGTCAACGACGAGCTGTTCGTGCGCGTGTTCGTCGACTACACGATCGAGGATCCGACGGCGCCGCGCGTGCTGTGTACCGCGCCGGCGAACGGCAAGGCCAACCGCACGCTGACGTGCACCACCAACGCGCTCTGCCTGTCCGAGGACACCGCGCTTCCGGAGGGTCAGTTCCGCAACATGAGCGTCATGGTGTTCGATCGCGAGCCGCTCGAGTCGAGCGACGATCCGCAGTTCCAGTCGATGCCCGAGGGCGGGTTGTCGACGAGCCGGTTCTACTTCCTGAAGTGCGTGGAGCCGGCCTGACCATGAAGAAGCTCGCCGCCCTCCTGTTCGTGACCGGGTGCCTGTCGGTGCCCGACGCACCGCCCGTCGAGTGCAAGGTGACCTCCGATTGCGACACCGCGAACGGCGAGGTCTGCGAGGAAGGCGTGTGCTGGGGCAATCCCCCGCCGGGCCCGTTCGCCGTGCTGGTGACGCCGCCGGCCGAGCGCAAGACCGAGCTGGTGTCGCGCGAGCTGATCGTGCCCGACCTGCCGGTCGACGGTTACTTCGGAGACCTCGAGCTCCGCGATCCGGTGACGTTCAGCGGCCAGATCGTGTGCCCGAACGAGTGCACCACCGCGGAGCTGTCGGCGACGATCACGGTGACGCGGCCGTCGACGTTCGTCGGCGGGCCGACGTTCCGCCAGGTGTTCGAGACCGATCCGCAGACCGGCACCTTCCAGCTGGTGTTGCCGCCGGTCGGCGAAGGCGAGCCGGGCTACACCGTGACGATCACGCCCGATGGCCGGCAGCAGCCGCGGATGGTGACGTCGCTCGCGCAGCTGGTGCCGCCGCTGCGCACCACGCTCGACATCACCAAGAGCGAGACCGGGCGCACGATCGATCTCGGCGGCGACGCCCAGGTGATCACCGGCTCGATCGTCGACGCGCAGGACAACCCCGCCACCGATTACCGCGTGGTCGCGCTCGGTCGCTGGGATACCAGCTCGCCGCTCTCCGAGGTGTCGACGGTCGACTTCATCAGCCAGACCGACAACACGTTCTCGATCCGGCTATCGGATGGCGTGGTCGGCTCGGTCGACATCATCGCGCAGCCGACCAACAACGCGCTGCAACCGACGCTGCGGATGACGCTCAATCCGGCGGCCGCCAACCTGATCGAGCCCAAGCTCGTGCAGCCCGACACCGACACGCCGATCGATCTGGTCGTCGAGGTCAAGGGCACGGCCACCGGTGGCGAGGTCACCGGCGTCGATGCCGCGCACGTCACGGTGCGTGGTCAGCTCGCCGGTGCGACCGAGGCGACGTTCACGCTCACCACCGACACCAACAACGGGCGCGCCGAGCTGCACCTCCCCGGCGGTGCACTCGCATCGAGCTACCGCGTCTCGGTGATCCCGCAGCCGAACGCCACCGTCGGTGCCGTGTTCGATCGCGAGCTCACCGGCAGCCTGACCACGATCAAGCTGCCGGACCGGCTCGCGATCGCCGGCACCGTCCTCGATGTCACCGGCACGCCGCTCAAGGACGTCGCGGTGACGGCGAGCCCGTCGCTGCGCTTCCAGTGGAGCCTGTCGCCGGCGCCGCAGGCGTTCGTCGCCGGCATCCCGGCGGCCTCGGTCAACACGTCGGAGTCAGGCGAGTTCGTGCTCTACGTCGATCCGGTCATCCAGGCAGGCAACGACATCGAGGCCGAGGACGTGTTCGGCTTCTACGATCTGTCGTTCGTCCCGGCCGAGAGCATCAACGCGCCGCAGTTCACCCGGCTCGAGATCGAGCTGCCGCGCGATCCGTCGCTCGCGCAGCTCCAGCTCGGATCGACCGTGTTGCCCGATGCCGCCCACATCCACGGCCGGATCGTGTCGCCGTCGCTCGAGACGGTCAAAGGTGCCGAGATCAAGATGTTCCGGGTCGAGGACCAGAGCGCCTTCGTGCAGTTCTGCGAGGTTCTGACCAACGCCCCGCCGACCTGCCCGATCCCCGCGCTCCAGCTGGGTCGCGGAATCTCGGACAGCGACGGCGTCGCGCGGCTCACCCTGCCCCGCTAGCCGGGGCGACCAAACCCTGCTTGACCCTGCCCGCCCCGGCGACTAAGGTGCGGGCACTTTTCAGGGTTACGCGAAAGTCATGATCTATCCCCGTGGAGCGAGCGCATCAGAGGACACCGGTCCTCGCGCCAAGCTCTGCTTCGACGGCACCGAGTGGAGCAGCGAAGGACGACGTCGTCCTCTCCCTGTGAATCTTCACCGCGATGACCGCCGACTGGTGCTCCGACCAGACGAGCTCGGAGATTTCTCACATTCGAAGGTTTTGCACGATGACGAACGATACGACGCCGCACGATCAGAGTGCGGTGGACGCGGCAGTGGCCGCGGCTCTCACGACTGTTGATTCCATCCAAGAAGTTGTCTCCGGGGCCATCGAGGCCGTCACCGGAGAGTCCGCGACTGACACCCCCGCAGAGCCCGCAGAACCGAAGCCACCGAGCTTCGAGGATCTCGGCCTGCACGCCGACGTGCTCCAGGCGCTGTCGGACATGGGTTACTTCGCGCCGACGCCGGTGCAGACCGCCGTGTTCAAGCCGGTCAGCGAGGGCAAGGACCTGCTGGTCCAGTCGCGCACCGGCACCGGCAAGACCACCGCGTTCGGTCTGCCCGCCGTCAACAACATCATCCCGACGCACCGCCAGCCGCAGGCGCTGATCCTCGCGCCCACCCGCGAGCTGGCGCTGCAGGTGTCGCGCGAGCTCACGCAGCTCGGCAAGCACCGCGGCATCGTCGTCGAGCCGATCTACGGTGGCGCGCCGATCGGCAAGCAGATCACGAACCTCAAGAATGGCGTCCACATCGTCGTCGGTACGCCGGGTCGCGTGCTCGATCACATCGGTCGCCGCACGCTCGACTGCAAGACGATCTCGACGTTCATCCTCGACGAGTGCGACGAGATGCTGTCGATGGGCTTCCTGGAAGACATCGAGCGCGTGGTCTCGCACCTGCCCGAGAAGAAGCAGACGCTGCTGTTCTCGGCGACCATGCCCGACGAGGTGGCGCGCTACTCGCGCCGCCACATGAAGGCGCCGGAGACGATCTCGCTGTCGCGGGATTCGATGACGGTCACCGACATCCACCACGCGTACTACATCGTCAGCGGTATCGCGCGCAGCCGCGACCTGCTGAAGATCATCTACGCCGAGGAGCCGGAGAGCGCGATCATCTTCTGCAACATGAGGGACGAGACCACGATGGTGGCCAAGTTCCTCCAGAAGCAGGGTCTCGACGCCGAGCCGCTGTCTTCCGATCTCTCGCAGGCCGATCGCGAGCGCGTGATGGGCCGGATGAAGAAGAAGAACCTGCGCTTTTTGTGCGCGACCGACGTCGCCGCGCGCGGCATCGACATCAGCGACCTGTCGCACGTCATCAACTACTCGGTGCCCGAGCAGCCCGAGATCTACGTCCACCGCACCGGCCGCACCGGCCGCGCCGGCAAGAAGGGCGTCGCCCTGTCGCTGGTCGGTCCGCGCGAGCTCGGCAACTTCCGCTACGTGCGGCTCACCTTCGGTCTCAAGCCGGAGGAGCGCATGCTGCCGAAGGACGACATCTTCGTCGGCAAGCTCAAGGTGCCGCTGCCGCCCGTCGGCACGCCGCAGCCGCCCGATCCGGTCCAGATCCTGATCCGCGGTGTCTCGGGCGAGCCGAGCGACCTCGAGCGCCAGATCTTCGAGAAGCTGCTCACCTCGGCGAGCGGCAAGCGCGTGCTCGCGAAGCTGGTCGCCGAGAAGCTCGACAAGCTGTCGACCCGGGCGCGCCCCAAGCGCGAGCGCGCCGAACGCGATGAAGGCGGCGAGGAGCGCGGCGAGCGCGGCGAGCGGTCGTTCGACCGCGGCGACCGCGGCGAGCGTGGCGAGCGTGGCGAGCGCGGTGGTTACGACCGCGGCGAGCGCCGGTTCGATCGCGATGGTGATCGGCCGCGGTTCCGCGATCGTGACCGCGACCGCGGTGGCGACACCGAGCGCACCGGCCGCTTCGAGCGCCCCGACCGCGCCGAAGGTGGCGAGCGTGGCGAGCGGTCCGCCGAGGGTGGTGATCGCGGCGAGCGTCGCGAGCGCCGTCCGTGGCGTGACCGTGGCGAGCGGCCCGAGGGTGGAGATCGTGGGGAGCGCCGATTCGATCGCGATCGCAATCGCGACAACCCGGCGTCCGAGACCGCCGACACG
>JAEYYY010000012.1 GCA_023430775.1 Pseudomonadota bacterium | reverse complement strand
GTTCGCGCCAGCGCGCGCGGCAGGCCCGGCTGATCGACGACCGCCTCGAGCCGGCCGAGCGCGCCCGCATTCCGCATCGCGTGGAGCACGCGCGCGCACAACGCCTCGACCGGCAGCGCGCCGATCGGTGCCTGTTGCCGCGCCGCCAGCTCGAGCTTCGCGAGCTCGGCAGCGAGCCGGCCGAGCGTCATCCGCTGCCAGCCGAAGCCGGAGCCGCGCTCGCGGGCGACCATCCGCACCAGCTCCGAGGCGCCCTCGTAGCTCGCGCCGACGATCAGGATCGGCTCGTCGACGCCGCGGCCGCTCAGCCACGCCGCAGCCTCGCGCAGCCGGAGCTCCGCGCGTGCGCTCGTCACGACCCGCCGCATCGTGACGTTCTAACGCGCGAGGCTGACGATGCGTAGTGATCCCGGCTATTGGCGTACCAGCAGGCGCGCCAGCCCGAGGCCGAGCAGGCCGGCGACCGCGCACCCGACAAGCGTGACGCCGACATTGACCAGCGATCGCGATGGCGCATCGCCGAGTGCGAGCGCCGAGCTCTCGTAGTTGAACGACGAGTAGGTGGTCAACCCGCCGAGGAAGCCGGTGGTCAGCGCGAGCCGCAGGTCGTCGGGGAAGCTGGCGATCCGCAGCGACAGCTCCATCACGAACGTCATCAGAAACGCCCCGACGAGGTTGACGATCAAGGTGCCGTACGGGAAGGCCGTGCCGAACCAGTCGCCGGCCCACAGCGACACCAGGTAGCGCACGGTGCACCCGGCGCCGCCGGCACCGAACACGATCAGGACGCGGGTCACCCGCCGAGCGTAACGCCGCCGATCACGCCGCGTGGCGGTCGGTCTTGTCTTTCTGCGGGATGCGAACCGTCAGCACCGCACACGGCGCCGACCGGACCACGGTCTCGGCGACGCTGCCGAGCAGCGCGCGCTTGATGCCGCGGCGGCCGTGGGTACCCATGACGATCAGATCGATCCCGAGCTCCTTCGCCGTCTGGTCGATGACATCGCGGGCATCGCCGGTCTTGAGCAGCACCTGACCGATGCTGGTCTTCGCCCGCCGCGCATCGGCGAGCGCGTCGACGGCCGTCTGGTTCTCCACGATCAGCTGATCGATCACGGTGCTCGTCACCGCGACGCCGAGCTCGGGGACGCCGAGCGCGGGGATGCCGATCACGTGAACCAGGTGAACGGTAGCGTCGAGCTTGGTGGCCAGCTCGCACGCGTAGTCGAGCGCCGCCTCGGCGCCCTCGCTGAGGTCGGTCGGAACGAGGATGTTTTTGGGCAGCATGGGCGTGTCCTCGGAGATCCAGGTTTCACGAACCGGGCCAACGATTTCCCCTGGGCCCGTGGGGGAGGAAATCGTGCGGATCGCGCACGCCGTGCGCCCGCGACGCGGGACGCGGTAGAACCTGCGCGTGCGGCTGACTCGCAAGTTCATCGCGGCGCTGGTGATCGGCGTCGCGCTGGTGGCCCTGGTGCAGGGCTACCTGGACTACCAGCGAGAGCGCGAGCTGTTCGATCGCCAGCTGCGCGGCGAAGCTGCCGCGCTCGGCCGCGCACTCGGGCGCGGCGTCGCCGACGTCTGGCAGCGCGACGGGGAAGCCGCCGCACGCCAGTTCCTCGACGTCGCGGCGACCAAGAGCGGGCGCCTGCAAGCGCGCTGGGTGTGGCTCGATGCCAAGGGCCGCGACGAACCGCGCGCGCCACGCGCCGAGCTCGAGGCGCTCGCACCGGATCAGGTCGTCGTGGTCAACGACGACACGCGCCGCCATCTCTACACGTACATTCGCGTCGAGGTCACCGAGCCACGGCCCGGCGCGATCGAGATCGCGCAGTCACTCGAGCAGCTCGATGCGTACGTCTCGGAGTCGCTGCGCACGCGGATCATCGGCTCGGCGAGCGCGGTCGCGATCGCGGCGCTGCTCGCGCTCGGTCTCGGTGTCGCGTTCAGCGGGCGGCCGATCGGCAAGCGCGCGAACAAGGCGCGCCGGGTCGGCACCGGCGATCTCAGCGGGCCGCTGGTGCTCACGCAGCGCGACGAGCTCGGCGAGCTGGCCTCCGAGATCAACCTGATGTGCGAGCGCCTCGCAGAAGCGCGCGCCGCCCGCGACAAGGCGACCGAACAGCTGCGCAATGCAGATCGGTTGACCACCGTCGGCAAGCTCGCCTCGGGGCTCGCACACGAGCTCGGCACGCCGCTCAACGTCGTCCGCGGGCGCGCGAAGCTGATCGTCGACGGCGAGGTCGAGGGCGAGGATGTCACCAACTCGGCGCGCATCGTGGTCGAGCAATCGGAGCGGATGACCACGCTGATCCGCGAGCTGCTCGACTTCGCACGCCCGCGCGCGCCCAAGATGTCGCCCGTGGACGTCACCCGGCTCGCCGCCCGGGTCTGCGAGCTGGTCGCGACGATCGCGCGCAAGGGGAGCATCACCCTGGTTCCACCGGTGGCAAACGAGGCTCACCGGATCGAGGCCGACGACGCCCAGCTCACCCAAGTGCTGACGAACCTGGTCGTTAACGCCATCCAGGCGACCCCGGCCGGTGGCAAGGTCGCGATTTATACGCGGATCGTCGAACAAGCGCCGCCGCCGTACGTCGGAGGGGACGTGCGCTCGTGGCTGGCCATCGATGTCGAGGACACCGGTGCCGGCATGGAGGAAGCCACCAGGGTCCGCGTGTTCGAGCCGTTCTACACCACCAAGGATATCGGTGATGGCACCGGCCTCGGTCTGTCCGTCAGCTGGGGGATCATCCGCGAGCACGGCGGCTGGATCGACATCGTCTCCACTGTCGGTGAGGGATCGACCTTCACCGTGTACATTCCGATGGATCGGTCGCAGATGACCGAAGGAAAAATATGACGAACGTCTTCGTCGTCGATGACGAGCGCGAAATGGTCGACCTGATCGCGCTCGGCCTCAAGAAGCGCGGTTTCACGATCACGCCGTTCACCAACGGTGCCGATGCCATCGCTGCGATCCCGCAGCACGATGTCGATGTCATCGTCACCGATCTCAACATGAAGGGGATGACCGGCCTGCAGCTGTGCGAGCAGGTCGCGGCAGATCGCCCCGACATCCCGGTGCTGATGCTGACCGCGTTCGGCAGCTTCGAGACCGCGGTCGGTGCGATCCGCGCCGGCGCGTACGACTTCGTCACCAAGCCGGTCGAGATCGAGGCGCTCGCGATCGCGGTGCGGCGCGCCGCCGAGCATCGCGCGCTGCGCTCCGAGGTCAAGCGGCTCCGCGAGGCGATGGCCTCGATCGGCTCGCCGGCGCGCGGGCGCGGCGACGTGATCGGCGCGAGCCCGGCGATGCAGCGCGTCCACGAGCTGCTCGATCAGGTGAGCGGCACCGACGCGAGCGTGCTGGTCACCGGCGAGAACGGCACCGGCAAGGAGACGGTCGCGCGCGAGATCCACAATCGCTCGAAGCGCGCGGCGGCGAGGTTCATCTCCGTCAACTGCGCGGCGGTTGGCGAGCAGCTGCTCGAGGCCGAGCTGTTCCGGCCGGGCGGTGCCTTCGAGCAGGCGAGTGGCGGCACGCTGTTTCTCGACGAGATCAGCGAGGTCCCGCTCGCGCTGCAGCCGCGTCTGCTGGCCGCGATCCAGGATCACAAGGTCAAGCAGGGCGATGCCGAGATCACCGTCGACGTTCGCGTGATCGCGGCCACCAATCGCGATCTCGAGGAGATGGTCGAGGCCAAGCAGTTCCGCGAGGACCTCTACTACCGCATCCACGTCATCCACCTCCCGCTGCCGCCGCTGCGGGCACGCGGTGGCGACGTGCTGCTGCTCGCGGATCACTTCATCCGCCACTACGCGACGGTGCAGAACAAGAAGGTCACCGGCGTGTCGAGCTCCGCCGCCGAGCGGATGATGAAGCACGAGTGGCCGGGCAACGTGCGCGAGCTCGTCAACGCGATCGAGCGCGCCGTCGCGCTGACGCACTTCGAGGAGCTCCAGGTCGAGGACCTGCCCGACAAGATCCGCACCGCGCGCCCGCACCCGCAGATGTCGGGCACCGAGCTCGCCGAGCTGCTGACGCTCGAGGAGGTCGAGCGCCGCCACGTGCTGCGCGTGCTCGCCGCGTGTGACGGCAATCGCACCGACGCCGCGAAGATGCTGGATCTCGATCGCAAGACGCTCTACCGCAAGCTGCTGCGGTGGGGTGTCAACGACGACTGATGTCGTCCCGATGTCGCCCGTCCATGGACTGTGGGTAAGATGCCGGCCATGCGAGGAATCAAGCTGGTGGTCGGTCTCCTGCTGGTCGCGTCGCCCGCGGCGGCAGATCAAGTGTCCGTCAAGAAGCTCGACAAGAGCGGCACCTACGATTGTTCGAAGAACAATCCGTTCGTCTCGATCGGTAACGGTCGCGGCACGTACACGTTCAAGGGCGAGTGCAAGATGATCTCGGTGGGCGGCGGGCAGAACAAGCTGACGATCGAGGCGGTCGATAGCCTCGAGGTTGGCGGCGCGATGAACACCATCACGGTGACCACCGTCGGCACGATCGATGTCGGCGGCTCGATGAACAAGATCGCGTGGAAGAAGGCGAAGACCGGCGACAAGCCGGCGCTGCGCGGCCAGCCCGACAAGAACACGATCACGCAGAGCAAGTAGCCCGTTGTCTCGCGGTCTCGTCGTCGTCGATCGATTCGCGCCCGAGGCGAGCGAGCTGCGTCGCGTGTTCGATCAACGCTTCGAGGATCCGCGGCGCGCGAATGCCGATCGCTTCGTCTGGGACTACTGGCACGTGCCCGGCCAGTACACGGCGCTGCGGACGCCGGCGTGGACGTACTTCCCGGCGGCGCTCTATCGCAGGTTCCACCAGCGACTCGTCGCGTGGGGCAGGGCGCACCTCGGCTGTCACGACGTATCGCCGCCGTGGTTGTCGAACTACATCGAGGGCTGCCGGCAGGAGCTGCACGGCGATCTGCCGCACGGCCCGTGGGCGTTCGTGTTCTCGCTGACGAACTGGAGGCAGCGCGCGTTCCGCGGCGGCGAGACGCTGCTGGTGCGCGATGAAGTGCTCGACTACTGGCACGGCTTCGAGTCGACGCGCTCGATCGAGGAGGGCGAGTTGATCCGGGAGGTGCCGCCGCAGTTCTCGCGGCTGGTCGTGTTCGACCCGCGGATCCCGCACGGGGTGCGCGAGGTCACCGGCACGCACGATCCGCGCGAGGGCCGGCTCGTGATCCACGGCTGGTTCGTCCAGCCGCGGCCGTTCGTGGAGGGGCCGCTGTCGATCAAGACGCTCGGCGCGCGGATCGAGGAGCTCACCGATCAGCTCGGCACCTGGCTCGGCGAGCTGCCGATCGCGGGGATGGTGAGCTTCGCGTTCACCGTCGATCGCCGCGGTCACACGCGCGACGTCGAGGTGCTCTCGGACACCACGCGGGTGCCGGCGCGCGACGATCGCGAACGCGCCAGGCTGGTGCGCACGATCCGCGCGCAGCTCGCGGCGTGGACGTTCGGCACGCAGCGCAGCTCGAGCTCCGTCACGTTGCCACTCGTGTTCGAGCGCTGAGCTACCATCGCGAGATGGAGCGTTTCCGGGCCGGTGACTGGGTCGTGGTTCCACCCCACGGGGTCGGGCGGGTCGCCCGGATCACGGACAAGTCGAAGGCGCTGCCCGGTCGCCGCGCGTACGTGGTGGTCGTCGATGCCGCGGGGATCGAGCTCGGTGATCGCGACAGCGGCGTCGCGCAGGTCCAGGAGTCGCAGCTCGGAGCCGAGCTGGTGATCCCGGTCGACGGTGTGACCGAGAAAGCGATGCGCGCGATCGTGTCGCGAGATCGCGCGCTCGAGCTGCGCGCCGCGCTTGCCGCACCGCTCGATCCGGCGCGCGCGCCGCCCACCGAGCGCTACGCGTTCCTCCAGACCGCGCTCGCGGGCGACCTGACCACGGCGGTCGATCACCTGCGGACCTGGCGGGCGAATCCACCGGTGGCGAGCTTCGTCGAGCGCAGGGCGATCGCCGCACTCCAGCGCGTCGTCGAAGGCGAGCTCGCGATCGCGCTCGGCGAACCGTCGTGTCGCGTGCGCGCGCTCCACGCGGCGGCGCTCGAGGCCAGCGCATGGAGCTGGGAGGTGGCCGGTGGACAGACCATGATCCGGATCGTTGCCGCCGACAGATCGTCGCGGCTGCTGGCGCTCGCGCCCGACGAGCACGACGCGTTGAAGCGGCTGCTCGAAGCCGGCTGATTCAGGTGATCGCCGGCATTCCCGGCAGCACCACCTGAAGGATCGCGAACAGCACCGAGGTGAACAGCTCGCGCAGCTCCTCGCGCGTCAGCCGCGGATTCGCCGCCCAGTCGATCGTCGCGCTCTCGACGAAGCCGATCCAGCCGCGCACCGCGCTCTCGAACCGGACGTTGCCGGCGAGAATCGGCGCGAACGGCGTGCCGTGGAGGAAATGATCGAACAGCTTGCCGCGCACGCCCTCGACGACGCCGGCGACTTCCGGATCGCTGCCGATGCCGCCGCGCATGAGAGACACGAAGGCGTGCGGGACGCGCGCGATGTGATCGAGGTAGGCGTCGAGCCCGGCGCGCACGCGCTCGATCGGGGCGAGGTCGTCGGGCACCGCCATGATCGCGGTGACCAGCTCGTCGGCGATCTCGCGGAGGCCGGCGACGTAGAGATCGCGCTTGGTCGGGAAGTAGTGATAGAGCAGGCCCTTCGAGATCCGGGCCTCGCGCGCGAGGTCATCGATCGAGACGTCGTCGTAGGCGCGATTGGAGAACGACGACTTCGCGAGGGCCAGGAGCTGCGCGCGCCGCTCGTCGGTGTCGAGCCGGATCCGCTTGGGGGCGACTTTCCGCGGTCGACGGACGGCTCGGCGCGGCGGCATTGTCGGGAATCATAACGGAATTCGGTGGCGACGACGCGCGCTATTGACTCATTTTCAATAAATCCTATGCTGGGTCTCGTGACAGCGTCGATCAGCGTGCGCGACTTCGATGTCGATCTCACCGGCGTGCCGAGGCACTGGATCGCGAACAGCGCCGCGGCGACGGCGATCTCGAACGGCGTCAACCTGCTGTTCCCGCACGGCGAGCGATTCTTCGTGCGGTCGGTGAAGTACTTCCTCGACCGGATCGACGACGCGGAGCTGCGCGCGCAGATCAAGGCGTTCTTCGGGCAGGAAGGTCGCCACGCCCACGCGCACGACGGGTTCAACGCCGTGCTGCGCGCCCACGGCTACGAGATCGACGAGTTCCTCGCCACCTACAAGCGGCTCACCGACTGGCTCGAGGCGCGGACGCCGCCGAAGCTGCGGCTCGCCGTCACCGCGGCCTCCGAGCACTTCACGGCGACGCTCGCCGAGGGCGCGTTCAAGCACGCGGTGCTCGATGCCAGCGATCCGCGGATGCAGCTGCTGCTCGCGTGGCACGCCGCCGAGGAGATCGAGCACAAGCACGTCGCGTTCGACGTGCTGCAGGCGGTCGATCCGTCGTACGCGCTGCGCGTCGCCGGCCTGATCTACGCGACGGTCACGCTCGGTGGGTTCTGGTTCGCGGCGGCGCGCATGCTGCTGCGGCAGGATGGCCTTTCGCTGTGGCAGGCGGCGAAGCAGATGCGCGCGATGCCGAAGCGCGATCCGGTGCTGCGCCGGGTGTTCATCGGCGGCATCCGCCAGTACCTGCGGCGCGACTTCCATCCCGACGATATCGACAACCGCGGCCTCGCCGAGGCGTGGTTTTCCGCCCGTGGTATGAGGCTGCCGGAGGCTGCATGAAGATCGCAGATCGAGTTGTCGTGGTCACCGGCGCGGGGAGTGGCATCGGTCGCTCCACCGCGCTCGCCTTCGCGAACAAGGGCGCGCGCGTCGCGGCATGCGATGTCGATCGCGCGCGCCTCGATTCACTCGCGAGCGAGCTCGGTGATCGGGCGCTCCTCGTCGAGAAGGTCGACGTGTCATCGCGCGACGAGATGAAGGCGTTCGCCGATGCGGTGCACGAGCACGTGCCGGCGGTCGACGTCATCGTCAACAACGCGGGCGTGGCCGTCGGTGGCACGTTCCTCGAGATCTCGCTCGACGACTGGGACTGGATCGTCGGCATCAACCTCAAGGGCGTCGTGCACGGCTGTCACTTCTTCATTCCGAAGATGGTGGAGCGCAAGCAGGGCGGTCACGTCGTCAACATCTCGAGCATCTTCGGCATCTACCCGGCGCCCACGGTGACCGCGTACGTGGCCACCAAGTTCGCGGTGCTCGGGATGTCGCAATCGCTGCGCACCGAGCTCGAGCCGCACAAGATCGGCGTCACCGCGATCTGCCCCGGCATGATCAACACGCAGATCGTGGCCGACGGCCGCGTGCGCGGGATGGTGGGCGAGCGACGCGAGAAGGTGAAGGCGGCGTTTCGCAAGGCCGGTGCATCGCCCGATCTGGTGGCGACGGCGATCGTCGATGCGGTGCGCACCAATCCGGCGGTGCGCACCGTCGGTCGCGACGCCGCGGTGATCCACGCGCTGACGCGGTTCGCGCCCAGGATCGGCCACAAGCTCACGCAAACTTTGCAACGGCGATTCGGTGCGTCGGGATAGGTGCCGGTGTAGGCGCACCGCGCGACTTGACTGCGGGTGAGCGTGCGGCTCACGCTTGCCAGGTGACGGTCGCAGGACCTAACACCCAGCTTCCCGTCGGGGGGACGCTCGGTCGTTACGAGGTGATCAAACACCTCGCGATGGGCGGCATGGCGGAGGTGCTGCTCGGTCGCGCCACCGGCATCGGTAGCTTCGAACGTCACGTCGTGATCAAGCGGATCCGCGCGGACCAGGCGCGCGATAGCTCGTTCGTCAAGATGTTCCTCGACGAGGCGCGGCTCGCCGCCTCGCTCCATCACACCAACATCCTCCAGGTCCACGACATCGGCGAGGAGGCTGGCGAGTACTTCTTCACGATGGAGTACCTGCACGGCCAGGATCTCCGGAAGCTGATGAAGCGCGTCGCCGCGCGCGAGGAGCAGCTCCCGATCGAGGTCGTGGTCGCGATCGTGATGAACGCGGCCGCTGGGCTGCACTTCGCGCACGAGCATCGCGGGGCCGATCGCCAGCCGCTCGGCATCGTCCATCGCGATGTCTCGCTGTCGAACATCATGGTCGGCTACGACGGCTTCGTGAAGGTCACCGATTTCGGCATCGCGAAGGCGGTGCTGCGGTCCGCGGAGACGCGCTCCGGTGTGCTCAAGGGCAAGGTCGCGTACATGTCGCCGGAGCAATGCCTCGGCAAGCCGGTCGATCGCCGCTCCGACATCTACTCGCTCGGCATCGTCCTCTACGAGCTCGCCACCGCGCGGCGGCTGTTCAAGGCCGAGAGTGACTTCCTGACGATGAGCGCGATCGTCGATGGCCAGATCCCGCCGCCGTCGTCGCTGCGCGCCGACCTGCCGCCGGAGCTCGAGGCCATCATCGTCAAGGCGCTCGCGCGCCGCGCCGCCAACCGCTATCAGACCGCCGACGAGCTGCGCGCCGCGCTCGAGGACTTCGCGCTCGCCAACCACCTCCGCACGACGGGCACCGCGCTCGCCGCCTACATGAGGAAGCTGTTCGGCGAGCAGCCCGAGCCGTGGGTCGCCGATGCGCCGGTCGACGAGCCCGATGACAGCGACTTCGATGGCTCGGCGAGTGGCCTCGTCGAGCCGCGCAGTGATGCGATGCGCGAGCTAGCCTTGCCCTCCGACACGCCGGCGCCGTCGTCGCCGATCGCGAAGGCGCGCACCCGCGCCACCACGCATCCCGCGCAGTTTCCGCGCGCCGCGTCCGACGCGGTCACGCTGCGCAGCGACGAGGATGGACCGATCGACGCGCCGCCGAAGCGCCGCGGCGGGTGGCTCGCCTTCGGTGGGCTGCTCGCCGCGGGTGGCGCCATCGCGGCGGTGATCGCGTTGCGCTCGCCGACCGTCACGACGACGACGGAACCGACGCCGGCACCAGTCGAGCCCGAGTCAGCCGTCGGCAAGACGCCGACCGGCACGAAGCCCGTCGACACCAAGCCGGACGAAGCGAAGCCGACCGCTGACACCAAGGCAGCCGAAACCAACCCGGCTACCGCCGACACCAGGTCGGCTGACACGAAGCGGGTCGTCGAGACGAAGGTCGTGCCAGAGGTCGAGACCAAGCCGGACGACACGAAGCCGGACGAGCCCGACGAGACGAAGCTCGACGAGACCAAGCTCGACGAGGCCCACGAAACGAAGCCCGACGAGACCAACCCCGACGACACCAAGCCCGACGACACCACGGTCGGTCACGCGAAATCGACCGAGCCGACGAAGCCCGCCGGCAGCACGACAGCGAAGAAGGACCCGCCGAAGCCCGTCGCGAAGCCGCGCCCGGTGACGAAGCCAGCGCCGCGCCCGCCACCGAAGAAGCCGAAACCCACCGATCCGAAGTGGGACCCGAACGAGCTGATCCCGAAGTAACCGCGCGCTACTGGGTGCAGGGATTTTCGGCGGGCGGGCAGCCACCACCACTGCGCGGCTCGGAGTTGCCGGCGCCGATCGCGCACCACTCGGGCATGCCCGACGGCAGACCATCGGTCGTGTACGGCGACGTGCCGGCGGGCAACCAGAACGGGTGATCGAGCGCGAACTCCCACATGCCGGCGTACTTCGACTGGCCGGCGGGCGGCGTCAGCGGCGGCTCGACGTGGCCGCAGTTGTGGCGACACTCGACGAAGAAGTGACCGTCGTCGGCGAGACCTTCCTCGAGCGAGCGCGATGCCACCGAGAAGTCCATGCCGATGCCGAAGCAGCCGAGGATGTCCTTGTTGCCGTCCATCTCGGGCGAGCCATCGCCACCCCACAGCACCACGGCGGGCAGCTTGCGGGCGGCGCCATCCCAGCCCTTGATCCAGTTCGCGCTCGTGCCGCCCGACAGCGAGACGAACGACGCGAGCATGTTGCTGCGTGCCTGCGCGAGCTGCGCGTTGAACAGGGCGCCGGCCGACACGCCGACGCTCGACACGCAGCTGCTGTTGACCTCGAACTGCTGCTGGACGCAGGCGAGCATGTTGTCGAAGAACTCGAACTCCTCGTCCATCCGGCTACTCGACTGGGTGATGTCGAACGGCCAGCGCGTGTTGAACGAGGTGCCGAAGATGGTCGCCCCCTTGCTGACGGGCAGGACGGCAATGAAGTGCTGGTCGTTGGCGGCGGTCTGGACGTCGCCCTTCTCGAGGAAGCTGTTCGCGCTGCCGCCGAGCCAGTGCCACATGAACAGGATCGGCAGCTTCTCGCCGGGATCGGTCGCCTCGGGGACGACCAGCAGGAACTCGCGTGGACCATCGGCGGTCTGGATCGTGTTCGAGCCGGGCACGAGGGTGGGGCAGCCCGCTGCCGGGGCGGGCGGGATCGCGGGCTGCGGTGCGCCGGCCGGCGGCTCGCCCTGGCAGAGGAACCGCGGACCGACCGTGGGCGCATCCGGATCGACGGGGTTGCCGCCGTCCGGTCCGGGCACGTCATCGTCATCCCCACCGGGCGGTGATGGTGTCGCCGAGCTGCACGCGACCAGGAGCGAGATCAGAACGAAGCCAACGGCCCTCATATCGCGCGCGCGTTTGTGCAAGCCGCGTGCGCTCGGTGTTCACTCACGATCCTCGCGACTTGAGTCCATAATCATCGCCAGCTGACCACCGATGGACAGCTACCGAGCGAGCCTCACCGGCCGAACGTTCGGGGTCCGACCCCGGACACCGACCAAGTCCAGCGGCGTTCGGGGGCCGACCCCGGACACGGAGAGGAATGGTGGATTCGACCAAATCCAGCGACGTTCGGGGTCGGACCCGGACGGTTTTGGGAGCGCCCAATTCCGCGTCCGAGGGCGGTCGAGTAAGGTCCCGCCGTGAAGCTCGCGACCCTCCGCGATGGCACGCGCGACGGCCGGCTCCTCGTGGTCCGCAAGGACGGCGAGGCCGGAGCACCGCACGATCGATGGACCACCCTCCAGGCCGCACTCGATGACTGGACCGCGGCCGAGCCCGCGCTGCGGGAGCTCTCCGAAGGCATCGAGGCCGGCAAGGTCGAGACCTCACCGATCGATCCGTACCGGCTGGCCGCGCCGTTGCCGCGCGCGTACGAGTGGGTCGATGGCTCGGCGTTTCTGAACCACGTCATCCTGGTTCGCAAGGCTCGCAAGGCGGAGCCGCCGAAGACCCTCGAGACCGATCCCCTCATCTATCAGGGCGGCTCCGGCGATCTGCTCGGACCGCGCGATGCGATCGAGCTCTACGACCCCGCGTGGGGGCTCGATTACGAGTCCGAGATCGGCGTCATCCTCGGCGACGTGCCGATCGGGACCACGGCCCTCGATGCCGCGAAGCACGTGCGGTTGCTCGTGCTGCTCAACGACTGCACGCTGCGAAATCTGATCCCCGACGAGCTCGCGAAGGGCTTCGGCTTCTTCCAGAGCAAGCCGGCGACCGCGTTCGCACCGTTCGCGGTCACCCCCGACGAGGTCGGCGATGCGTGGCGCGGCGGCCGGCTGCACCTGAACGTGCGCTCGACCTACAACGGCCAGGTCTACGGCGACTGCGACGCCGGCGAGATGCACTTCTCGTTCTTCGATCTGATCGCCCACGTCAGCAAGACGCGGCGGTTCACCGCGGGGACGATCCTCGGGAGCGGCACGGTGTCGAATGCCGATCGCGCGCGCGGCATCTCGTGCCTCGCGGAGCGCCGGATGATCGAGACCATCGACCACGGCAAGCCGTCGACGCCGTTCATGGTGGTCGGCGATCGGATCGAGATCGAGGTCCGCGATGCCGGTGGTGCCAGCGTGTTCGGTGCGATCGATCAGCGCGTCGTCGCCGCGGGAGGTGCTTCGTGAAGCTCGTGCTCCATAACTACTGGCGCTCGTCGGCCAGCCATCGCGTTCGCATCGGCCTCGGCCTCAAGCAGCTGGCGTACGAGTACGTCGCGGTCAACATCGTCCAGGGCGCCCAGCTCGAGGTCAGCTACCGCGACATGAACAGCTCGGCGCAGGTGCCGACGCTCGAGGTCGTCGAGGACGACGGCTCGCGGCGCTTGCTCGTCCAGTCGCTGCCGATCCTCGAGTACCTCGAGGACCGCTTCGCCGATCATCCGATCCTGCCGGCCGATCATTACCTGCGCGCCCGCGCCCGCGGCCTCGCCGAGATCATCAACAGCGGCATCCAGCCGCACCAGAACCTGACGACCACGAAGAAGCTCGAGTCGCTCGGCGTCACCGTGGCCCCGTGGGTGAAGAGCTTCATCGCCGAGGGCATGATCGCGTACGCGAAGGCGTGCGATCGGATCGCCGGTCAGTTCAGCGTCGGCGATGCACCGTCGATCGCGGATTGCTGCCTGGTGCCGCAGCTCGCGTCGGCGCGCCGGTTCCACGTGCTCAAGGACAACGCCTGGGATCAGAGCATCCCCGGGATCAAAGACCAGCTGCCGAAACTGTCGCGCCTGCTAGAGATCGAGGCGCACTGTCTCGCGATCAAGGCATTCGCTGATGCGATGCCGGACCAGCAACCGGACGCCGTGAAGTCATGACCAAGGGAATCGGAATCAAGCGCCTCGAAGGCATCCACTGGTACGTCCACGATCTCGAGCGATCGCGGAAGTTCTACTGCGACAAGCTCGGCTTCGAGGAGACGTGGAAGTCGTCGCCCGAGCTCGACCAGGCCGGTCGCCAGCAATCGGTGTGCTTCTCGGCCGGCAAGATCGACATCGTCGTCAGCTCGCCGCTCGGCGCGAAGACCGAAAACGGCCGCGCCGCACGCTTCCTGAGCAAGCACCCCGACGGCGTCGGCACGCTGATCTTCGAGGTCGAGGACATCGAGCGCGCGTTCGCCCTCATCGAGGAGCGCGGCGGCACCCCGATCGCCGACATCGAGACCTTCACCGACGACGGCGGCACGCTCCGCCAGTTCTCGATCACCACGCCGTTCGGCGACTGCACGTTCCGGTTCCGCGAGCGCCGCGGCTTCAAGGCGCTCTATCCCGGCGCGATCCCGATCCCCGCGTCGGGCCGGCCCGTCAACCCGTACGGCTTCGACGAGATCGATCACGTCACCTCGAACTTCCAGACCATGAAGCCGATGCTGCTCTGGCTCGAGCACGTGCTCGGCTTCGAGCAGATGTGGAAAGTCGAATTCCACACATCCGACGTCGATCCCGCGCGCAAGACCGGCTCGGGCCTCAAGTCGATCGTGATGTGGGATCCGGCGAGCAACACGAAGTTCGCGAACAACGAGCCGGCGCGCCCGTTCTTCAAGAGCTCGCAGATCAACATCTTCAACGAGGAGCTGCGCGGCGACGGCGTGCAGCACGTCGCGCTGACCTGCCGCAACATGATCGAGACCGTCAAGGGCCTCCGGCAGTCCGGCGTGTCATTCATGCCGACGCCGAACAGCTATTACGAGATGCTGCCCGAGCGGATCGAGAAGTCCGGCATCAAGAAGATCGACGAGGACATCAAGACCCTCCAGGATCTCGAGATCCTCGTCGATGGCGATCACGACCACGCGTACATGCTGCAGATCTTCTTGAAGGAGGGCGCCGGCCTCTACAAGGATCCCGCCGCCGGCCCGTTCTTCTACGAGATCATCCAGCGCAAGGGCGATCGCGGCTTCGGTGCCGGCAACTTCCGCGCGTTGTTCGAGAGCATCGAGCGCGAACAGCAGAAATCGGCGCGGCCGTAATGCTGGACCGCATGATCGCGGGCGAGGTTCCTCGCAAGCATCACATCCAGCTTCGCGGTCCGAACAACGAGCTGCGCTTCGAGGAGTGCTTCACGCGCGACGGCTTCGAGGGGCCGTACTCGATCCTCTATCACCTGCAGCGGCCGCACACGCAGCGGCTCGCACCGGTCGCCCACGGCTGGGCCGCGCCCGTCGAGGCCGCACCGCGCTCGCTCGCGAAGCGCCACTACAAGTCGCCCGAGCTGGCGAACCAGGGCGGCCCGCAGATCGATGCGCGCATCCCGCTGCTGTTCAACGAAGATCTGATCTCCGGCGTCGCGTTTCCGACCGCGCCCGATCCGGTCTACGTCTCCGACGCCGATGGCGATCAGCTGATCTATGTCCACGCCGGCGGCGGCGTGCTGCGCACCGTGCTCGGCGATCTCGAGTTCTCGCAGGGCGATTACGTGATGGTGCCGCGCGGCATGATCCATCGCTTCCTGCCGAGCGCCGAGCGGCAGCACTGGCTGTGGTTCTCGCTGCTCGGCGGCGTTCACGTGCCGCGGCAGTTCCGCAACGACGCCGGCCAGCTGCGCATGGACGCGCCGTACTGCCACCGCGACTTCAAGCGCGTGCAGTTCCGCGGTCCGCTCGACGAGAACATCCGCGAGCTCGTGGTTCGCCGCGGCGGCGTCTGGCACGGCTTCACGCTCGAGCACTCACCGCTCGATGTCGTCGGCTGGGACGGCACGGTCTATCCGTGGGCGTTCCCGATCCTCAACTTCCAGCCGCGCGTCTCCTCGATCCATCTCCCACCCACGTGGCACGGCACGTTCGCGGCGCGCGGTGCGCTGATCTGCTCGTTCGTCCCGCGGCTCGTCGACTTCCACCCCGAAGCGATCCCGTGCCCGTACCCGCACAGCTCCACGCACTGCGACGAGATCATCTTCTACTGCGCCGGTAACTTCACGTCGCGCCGCGGCGTCAACCCGGGCAGCATCTCGCACCATCCGATGGGCATCCCGCACGGCCCGCACCCCGGCGCCTACGAGAAGTCGATCGGCTCCACCCGCACCGACGAGCTGGCCGTGATGGCCGATACCGAGCGTCCGCTCAAGACCGCGCAGGCCGCCCTCGCGATCGAGGACGCCGGCTATCAAGACTCGTTCTTGTGACGGTTGACGAAGGCGACGAACGCCTCGCCGAAGCGGCCGAGGAGCACGCGCGTCGGCTCGTCGGTCAGAGCGCCGGTGGCGTCGAACCGCTCGTGCGCGCGCGGGATGAGCACCTCCGGTTGCGACAGCACCTGGCAGTCCGAGAACAGCAAGATCTGGCGCATGTGGAGCTGCGCGCGGATCGTGCCGCTCATCCCGCTGGTCGCGCCGACGATCGCCACCGGCTTGCCGCGCAGCGGTGAATTCTTCGGCGGGCTGGAGATCCAGTCGAGCGCGTTCTTGAGGCCGCCGGGGATCGAATAGTTGTACTCGGGCACCGCGAAGATGACGCCCGCGGCGCGTGCGATCGCCGCCTTGAGCGCAGTCACGGCCGGTGACTCCGCGACATCGCTGTTGAACAACGGGACCTCGATCGAGTCATGAATCGACAGTGTCGCTCCGGCTGGCAGCGATGTGCCGATCGCCGACAGCAGCGATCGATTGATCGAGGCGCGTCGCAGGCTGCCGCAGATCCCCAGTAGCGCGGTCACATCCTCACCCTAACAGCGAATCGCGGGCTTGCGCCGCTCCGCGGGGTGGCAGCTGACAAGCATTTCGGCAGGTGCAGGAAAGCTGACCGACACTGTCGCATCGCCGGGCTCTCGTTCGTCATCACAACGCCGCCGCGAGCGCTTCCCAACGGCGCACGGCTTGCTAAGCCCGCTCCCTTTACACCCCATGGGTTCTCCGCCACCATGCCGCCCGAATCGACCGTCATGAGTGACCAGCTGTCACAGGACCTGGCCTCTCTCAAGATCGACCGCAGCGCTCCACCGCGCCGCTCGATGGGAGGCTTGATCGTGGTGTTGCTCCTGCTCGCAGGAGCCGGGGCGATCTTCTACTTCTTGATCTACCCGCGCATCACCGGCGCGCTGTTCACCGACGAGGTGCGCGTCGACGAGGTGCGCATGGTGTCGCCGGCGCAGAGCTCGGTGCAGCTGTCGGCGTCGGGCAACGTCGTCGCGCTGGTCTACGCCAAGGTCGCGGCGAAGGTGCCGGGCCGGATCGCGGAGATCTTCGTCGAGGAGGGCCAGAAGATCGAGAAGGATGCGAAGGTCGCGCGCCTCGAGGACGTCGACTTCAAGAGCGGGCTCGCTTCGTCGCGAGCGCGCGCCGCCGCCGCCCGTGCCCGGATCCAGATCGCGCGCGCGCAGGCCGCCGAGCTCAAGGTCCAGATCGATCGCGAGAAGCCGCTGGTCGAGAAGGGTGTCACCGCGAAGGCCACGCTCGACGATCTCGTCGCCAAGGCGAGCTCGCTGACCGCCAGCGTGCGCTCCGCCGAGGCCGAGGCCGCCGCCGCCGATGCCGAGACCCGCAGCCTCGAGGTCCAGCTCGGCTCGTACCTGATCACCACGCCGATCGCCGGCACCGTCGTCGACAAGCTCGTCGAGGTGGGCGAGGGCGTGTCGCCGGGCTTCGGCACGCCGGGCGTCGTCGAGGTCGTCGACATGTCGTCGCTGGTCGTCGAGGTCGACGTCCCCGAGTCGCGGATCTCGCAGGTCAAGGAAGGCCGACCGTGCGAGATCCTGCTCGACGCCTATCCGTCGAACCGGCTTGCCGGCACCGTCAAGGAGATCGGCAAGCGGATCAACAAGTCGAAGGCGACCGTCCCGGTGCGCGTCAAGTTCGATCAATCGCCCGACGAGATCTACGTCGAGACCGAGGGCACCGGCTCCGGCTCGGCCGAGAAGCAGAAGCTGCTCGTGCTGCCCGACATGGCCGCGCGCGTCAGCTTCCTCGGCGAGAAGCTCGACGAGGCCGCGCTCAAGATCCCGCCGAAGCGCGTCGTCCCGACGAAGGCCGTCACCAAGCGCGACGGTCGCGACGTGGTGTTCGTGTTCGACGAGGGCACGATCCGCATGGTCGCCGTCACCGTCAAGGGCGAGTACGGCGGTGGCCTCGAGATCGACACCAACATCCCCGAGAAGACCAAGCTCGTTCTCGAACCGTCCGAGAGCCTCGTCGACGGCAAGAAGGTCAAGGAGAAGAAGTGATGGCCGCTGACAAAGCCGAAGCAGTTTCGACCAAGTCGATCGTGACGCTGAAGGGCATCGACAAGACCTTCTATCGAGGCAAGGAGCCGATCCACGTCCTCGAGAAGCTCGACCTCGACGTCCCCGAAGGCTCGTTCGAGGCGCTGATGGGCCCGTCGGGCTCCGGCAAGTCGACGCTGCTCAACATCATCGCCGGTCTCGATCGGCCGAGCAGTGGCACGGTCAACGTCGGTGGTGTCGACCTGACCAAGATGAGCGACAGCGAGCTGGCGAAGTGGCGATCGCAGACGATCGGCTTCATCTTCCAGTCGTTCAACCTGATCCCGGTGCTGACCGCGGCGCAGAACGTCGAGCTGCCGCTCCTGCTCACCAACCTCGGTGGCGCCGATCGCAAGAAGCGCGTGCAGACCGCGCTGCGCGTCGTCGGCCTCGAGGACCGCATGGATCACTATCCGCGGCAGCTCTCCGGTGGTCAGGAGCAGCGTGTCGCGATCGCGCGCGCGATCGTCAACGATCCGAAGATCATCGTCGCCGACGAGCCCACCGGCGATCTCGATCGCAAGAGCGCGGATGACGTGCTGACCCTGATGGAGAAGCTCAACAAGGAGCTCGGCAAGACCATCTTCATGGTGACGCACGATCCCGCGGCGTCGGAACGCGCGAAGGTGCAGCGCAAGCTCGACAAGGGAGCGCTGCAGTGAACCTCGCCACCTACGCACGGCGGAACATGTTCCGCAGAAAGGGGCGGACGATCCTGACGATGATCGCCATCGCGGTCACCGTGCTGATCTTCGCCCTCATCCGCACAGCGCTGGTCAGCTGGGATGCGTCGGCCGAGGATGCCGCGCAGGATCGCCTCGTCAGCCGCCACAAGGTCTCGTTCACCATGAACCTGCCGCTCAAGGACATCGAGCAGGTTCGCCAGGTCGAGGGCGTCACCGCGGCGACCTACGCGAACTGGTTCGGTGCCAAGGATCCGCTCAAGCGCGTCCCCTTCATGGCTGGCTTCGCCGTCGACAAGGACAGCTTCTTCGAGGTTGCGAAGGAGATGTCGGTCGACCCGAAGGTGCTCCAGGAATGGAAGGAGACCAAGAACGGCGTGATCATCGGTGACGCCCTCGCCGAGAAGCTCGAGACCGGACCCGGCAAGATGCTCAAGATCGAGAGCGACATCTACCCCGGCGACTGGGAGTTCAAGGTGATCGGCGTCTACACGCCGAACCGGCGCACCGTCGATCGGATGTCCCTCGTCATGCGCTGGGACATGCTCAACGACGACCCGCGCAACGCATGGGGGAAAGACCGCATCGGCTGGATGATGATCAACATCAAGGACTCCAGCAAAGGTGCCGAGGTCAGCAAGGCCATCGATCGCAAGTTCGACGAGATGGACGACCAGACGCTGACGATGAGCGAGCGGCAGTTCCAGCTCGGCTTCATCGGCACGTTCGCGGCCGTGCTCTCCGCGCTCGATTATGTGTCGGCGTTCATCCTCCTGATCATGGTGCTGATCCTGGCCAACACGATCGCGATGAGCGTTCGCGAGCGCACGCACGAGTACGGTGTGCTGCGCGCGATCGGATTCTCGCCAAAACACGTCGTCGCGTTCATCGTCGGTGAATCGATGCTGGTCGCGTTCGCCGGCGGCCTGATCGGCGTGTTGCTGGTGTTCCTGTTGATCAACAACATGGCCGGACCGGCGCTCGAGTCGCAGGGCGGCTTCTTCGCCTTCTTCCGGGCCCCGGGCTGGTTGATGGGCTTGTCGCTCGCGATCGCGGTGGTCGTCGGCGTGATCGCCGGCATCGTCCCCGCCATTCGAGCGTCGCGGCGCCGCGTCACCGATGCGCTGAGGAGGATCGACTGATGGTGCCTCTTCGTTACAACGTCCGCAGTCTGTTCGTCCGCAAGGTGACCACGTTCGCCACCGCGCTCGGCATCGCGCTCGTGGTGTTCGTGTTCGCCGGTGCGCTGATGCTCAACGAGGGCGTCAACCGCGCGGTCCACTCGGCCGCGCGCCCCGACAACGTGATCGTGCTCCGCAAGGGCAGCGATAACGAGCTGTCGAGCGGCTTCCCGCAGGCCAACCTCGCGCTCCTCAGTGGCCCGTCGCAGGCGTCGAAGTCGCCCGGCATGGTGATCGGCGAGATCGTCGTCGTCGTCACCGCGGAGCGCGCGGCGAGCAGTGGCGCGATCTCGAACATCACGGTGCGCGGCATGCCCGAGTCAGGCCGTGCGTTCCGCCCGGAGGTCAAGCTCGTCAGCGGCACCTGGCCCAAGCCGGGCACCGACGAGGCCGTGATCGGTCGCGCGATCAATGGCCGGTTCCTCGATCCAGGTGGCACGGGGAAGGTGATCGAGCCCGGCAACTCGTTCGACCTCAAGCGCAACCGGCCGCTCAAGATCGTCGGCGTCTTCGAGGCGAGCGGCTCCACGTACGAGGCCGAGGTGTGGGGCGACGTCGACGTCATCCGCAAGCACCTCGGACGCGAGGGCATCTACTCGTCGGCGCGCGTGCGCCTGAATTCGCCCGCCGACTTCGATGCCTACAAGGACACGCTGGAGCGCGATCCGCAGCTCAGCGTGAAGGTGCAGCGCGAGGCCGATTACCTGGCGAGCCAGTCCGAGCAGATCGCCGGCTTCCTCGCCGGCATGGGCATCGTGCTCGCGATCCTGTTCTCGGTCGCCGCGATCATCGGCGCGGTGATCACGATGAACGCGGCGGTCGCCAATCGCTCGCGCGAGATCGGCACACTGCGCGCGCTCGGCTTCGGCAAGGGAGCGATCCTGTTCTCGTTCCTGTTCGAGGCGATCCTGCTGTCGGCGATCGGCGCTGCGATCGGCTGCCTGCTCGTCTTGCTGCTGACGCAGTTCAGCTTCCCGGTGATGAACTTCCAGACGTTCTCGGAGATCGTGATCACGTTCGCGATCTCGCCGTCGGTGATCATCGCCGCGCTGATCTTCTCGGTCGGCATGGGACTCGTCGGTGGCCTGATCCCGGCGATCCGCGCTGCTCGCGTGTCGCCGATCGAAGCGATGCGCGGCTGAGTGCAACGTCTTGGATCGTCTCAGGGTTTGGCTCGCCTCGGTCGAGTTGATGCAGTGATGCAGGCATGGTATGCAGGGATGCATGCGCACCACCATCACCCTCGATGAACAGCTGCTGCGCGCCGCCAAGCGGATCGCGGCACAGCGTGGTGTGACCCTCAGCGAGGTCGTCTGCGACGCACTCCGCGCTCACCTGGTCGCCAAGCCGGTACGCTCGGCAAAGCCGTTCAAGCTGGTCACGTTCAAGGGCGGCGGACCGTACCCGGGAATCGATCTCGATCGCGCGTCGTCGCTCGAGGAGCTCGACGACGTCGAGCGATACGGCGGCCGTGCGCGTCCCTGACGTCAACGTTCTGATCTACGCGCATCGTGCGGAGTCTCCCGAGCACGACGCGTACGCGCGCTGGCTCACCGACCTCGTCACTGCCGACGAACCATTCGGCTGGTCCGAGCTCGCGGCGAGCGGGTTCGTCCGGATCGTCACGAACCCGCGCGTGTTCTCGACCGCAACACCGCTGGCGCTCGCACTCCAATTCGTCGACGAGATCCAGTCACGACCGACGTGCGTGCGATTGCGTCCGGGCCCGGATCACTGGTCGATCTTCGCCCAGATCTGTGCCGCGAGCGCTGCCAGCGGGAAGCTGGTCGCCGACGCTTATCACGCGGCACTCGCCATCGAGCACGGCTGCGAGCTGATCACGACCGACGGTGACTTCGCCCGTTTCACCAACTTGCGCTGGTCACATCCGCTCAGACCCTGACCGATCGAGGCGGTAACCTGCCGAGCGCCCGGCGTATGGTAGGCAGGTCAAATGTTCTTCAGCTCCAAGAAAATGAAGATGCCGGCGCGCGAGGATGCGCTGCCCGGTCGCGCGAACCCGATGCGCGTCGGCGGCACGCACTTCGTGAACGGCAACAAGTACGTCGCGCCGTTCCCCGAGGGGATGGAGCAGGCGATGTTCGGCATGGGCTGCTTCTGGGGCGCCGAGCGCAAGTTCTGGCAGCTGCCCGGCGTCCACGCGACGAGCGTCGGCTACGCCGGCGGCTACACGCCGAACCCGACCTACGAAGAGGTCTGCTCCGGCGCGACCGGCCACAACGAGGTCGTCCACGTGATCTACGACCCGAAGCAGATCAGCTACGACAAGCTGCTCTCCGTGTTCTGGGAGTCGCACGATCCGACGCAGGGCATGCGGCAGGGCAACGATGCCGGCACGCAGTACCGCTCCGGCATCTACACGTTCACCGCCGAGCAGCTGAAGGCGGCGCGGATGTCGAAGGAGCTCTACGAGCCGCAGCTCCACAAGGCGGGCTTCTCGGGGATCACGACGGAGATCATCGAGGCACCGCCGTACTACCTCGCCGAGGACTATCACCAGCAGTACCTGGGCAAGAACCCGAACGGCTACTGCGGCCTCGGCGGCACGGGCGTCAGCTGCCCGATCCAGTGGACCACGACGAGGTGAGGCCCGCCCACGACGTAAAACCGTCGCTCCCTGACGCGAATCCCTGTTCTTGGAAGTGACACTTCCAACAACCAACTGACTCCGGCGTTTACTTGCAGGAACGCCTGCGGTACGACCCGCACATGCGAGGGATGTCGCTGGTCGTCTGTTTGCTCGTGGCGTGTGGAGGCAAGGATCCCGGGCCGACGCCGCCCACGCCCGATGCCGGGCTCGAGGGTTTTCACGGCACCGACATCGACTGCCCGGGCGATCCGAGCTGCGCGTCGCCGGGCGATGGCGTGCTGCGCGTCGGCGTCGCGAAGCAGGCGTACACGCCGACGAGCTTCGAGACCTATACCGACGAGAACGGCGATCGCGAGTGGCAGAACGACGAGCCGTTCACCGACCTCAACGGCAACGGCAAGTTCGACGGCGTGTGGCTGTTCGGTGGCGGGCGCGCCGCGCTGTCGGTCGACAACGACATCGAAGCGCGCGCGATGGCGTTCATCCAGGGCGACACCACCGCGGTCGTGCTCTACATCGACAGCGTCGGCCTGATCGGCGGCGACATCGATCTGATCCGCGCGCACCCGCTGCTCGCCGATCTCGACATCGATCACATCATCATCGGCACCACGCACGCGCACGACACGCCCGACACGCTCGGCCTGTGGGGCCCGACGGCGACGGCGACCGGCCGCCAGGACTTCGTGCTGCAGGCGCTGTACGACGCCTCGGCGGCGGCGGTCAAGGAAGCGGTCGAGTCGGCGCGGCCGGCGCACATGGTGATCGCGTCGACCAAGCTGCTCAACGACCCGACGAATCCGAACAGCCTCACCGATGACTTCAACAAGGACATCCGCGATCCGATCATCTTCGACCCGACGCTGACGATCGCGCGCTTCGTCGATGCGGCGAGCCCGAACACCACGATCGGCACGTTCGTCAACTGGGCGAACCACCCCGAGGCCTCGCACTTCTCCGATGCCGACAGCTCGGAGATCACCGCGCACTACGTGCACTGGCTGCGCGAGGGGATCGAGAACGGCGTGCTCGCCTCCGAGAGCTCGTATGCCGGCGCCGACCTGCCGGGTCTCGGCGGCATCACGGTGTTCGCGCAGGGCGCGCTCGGCGGGCAGATCGGCTCGCTGCGCGGCACCCACGTCAAGCTGCCCGACGGCACGCCGAGCACCGATCTCGGCCACGCGTTCGAGCAGGCGCTCGGCACCAACGCCGCGGCGCTCGCCCTCAGGGCCCTCGACGAGGGCGGCGAGTCGGTCAGCGAGCTGCCGCTGGCGATCAAGAGTGCGAAGTACAACGCGCGGATCGACAACGTCTACTTCCACGTCGCGTTCCTGATCGAGCTGCTCGGGCCGCACGAGCTGATCGGCTACAACCCCGACGATCCGATCGAGGAGGGCAACCTGCCGTGGCTGCCGATCCGATCGAGCTACCTCCAGGTCGGTCCGCTCGGCCTCGTCACCGCGCCGGGCGAGCTCCACCCCGAGCTGTGGGTCGGCGGCTACGACGGCACGTGGTCGCACGGCTACGAGATGTTCGATCCCACCAAGCCGAACCCGCCGCGGTTCGACGACGCGCCGGCGCCGCCGTACATGCGCGACCTCGTGCTCGCCCACGACGGTGTTCGCTATCCCGTCCTCGCCGGCTGCGCCGAGGACTACATCGGCTACATCGTGCCCTCGTACAACTACGAGCTCGACCCCGAGAACCCGTACATCACCGAGGCCGAGGGCGATCACTACGAAGAGGTCTACTCGCTGGGCCCCGATGTCGAGCAGCACGCGATCCATCCGATCCTGCAGCTCCTGATGCACCGCCGCTGAGATACCCTGGAGGGGTGAAGCGCCTCTTCCTCACAGTGGTCGCCGGGCTTGCAGGATGTGGTGCCGGCGTCGGGATCGGTGACGAGTGCAGCCTGACCTCGCCATGCGGCGACGGCGCGGTCTGCGACTTCACCGATCCGGCGGGCCCGGTCTGCATCGACGCCGACGGCGACCTCGACGGCGATGGCATCAGCAACGCGCTCGACTTCTGCAACCACGCCCCCGGTGGTGCGTTCGACGAGGATCGCGATGGCATCGGCGACGATTGCGATCGCTGCCCGATCGCTCCACCCGCCTCGAGCCCCGATCGCGATAGCGACGAGGTCGACAGTCCGTGCGATCCGGATCCCGATGTCGACGGCGATCAGATCGTCGCGTACTCCGGCTTCAACGAGCCGCTGCCCGCGAACTGGATGGCGACCGCGGCCTGGGAGATCGTCGGCGGCGAGGCGATCGCGAGGTCGACGGACATCGTCAACAACGAGGTGCTGGTGGCGCCGCTGCCGCTCGTCTCGCAACACGTCGCGGTGTTCTCGCAGTACCGGATCGACGCGCTCGATCCCAATGCCACGTCACACCGCGCCGGCGTGGTCACCGTCGATCAGCGCCCCGCCGGTGGCACCGACGTCACCTGCGCCGGCGTCCGCACCGGCGGCGAGGATAATCTGCTGCTCGACACCACGGTCAACGTCGCGAGCGACTCGTTCATGATCGATCTGTTCGACGACGCCGGCCTCTACCGGCTGACGCTCGCGCTCGACAACTCGAACGCCGGCTGCGCGATGGCCGCCGGCAGCGAGACCGGCGCGACCACCGCGACCACCAACGGCGAGGCGCCGAACCAGGGCGGGCTCACCGCGAAGGGCGTGACCGCGCGCTTCCAGTACCTGCTCGTCGTCCAGCGCGGCTTCGTCGATCAGAACTGATCAGCGCGGCAGCAGGTTGAACATCACGTCGAGGTTCTTGGTCGCGACCCGCTTGAGGTCGACGCACATCGTCTGGCCGGAGCCGACCGAGACCTTCGCCGCCGCGGTGAAGGTGAACGGCTTGACCGGTGCGCCCTTCGCGAACCACGGCCTGGCGATCGTGTACACGCCGTTGACGGGATCGGGCACGCGCTCGCCGGCATAGACGATCCAGGCGCAGGTCTTCCAGTCGTCGGTGTCGTCGGCCTTGATCTGCTTGCCGGTCGCCACCTCGAACTGATACGCGCGCTGCGAGGTGGTGACGAGCTCGAGCGTCTTGCCGAGCACGTTGTCCGCACGCGTGCCGCGCATCACCCAGTTGGTATGCGAGGTCGAGACCGTCACCAGGTCCATGCGCACCACGAGCTCGGGCATCGTGTAGCGCGCGATCACCTTGCCGCCGCGATAGAACACGAGCGCGTCGTACTTGTCGAATGGCTTCGTCGAGTACGGCCAGTCGTGGAGCACCGCGACCGTGCTGCCGTCCGGTGTCGCGAGGATCCGGCCGCTGACCAGGAAGCCCTTGTCGACGCGCTGGACCTGCTTGCCGCTGGCATCGTGGGCGATGAAGCCAACGCAGGCGCCGTTCTCGGTCAGCGGCTTGACGTTACCGGGCGCGCTACAGGTGTACGCGACGGAATCAGCTCGGGCCTCCGAGGCGGCGACGAGCGCGAGGAGAAGGATCAGACATCGCATCTCCTCGATGGTACGAGCCCGCGGCCGACATGCACGCGGATCGTCAGATCGTCAGCGCGTTCTGCGACACCTGCGCGATAACTCGGCGCGCGCACGCGCGGTTAGAAAATTCCGCAACATTCTCTTTTTTTTTCACGACGAGTTGGTCTAGAAGAGAAACGCGCGTTCGTGCGCGAGATCTGTGGTCGTCGGGGGCGACCCATCGTTGTTGGTGCTGGTAGCTGGTGAGCCGAGCGGTTCGCGGTAACGCGGATCCAACGTACCCGTGCGTTTCTCGACGGTAGTCGCGCGAGTCATGGGCGAGTCCACGACTCGAAGGCGATCCGTTCACTTCTAGTCTTTGAATCGACGCGTCGAGGCTTCGCCGACGTGATCGCTATCCCTTTGTCGAAGGAGTCAGTATGCGTGTCTTCGTTCTCCTGGCGTGTTGCGCGGTCGCGATCGTTCTCGCGACGGTCTCGACATCTCGTGGCGACGGCGAATCCAGCGAATCGCCATCGGCCACGGACGAGCCGATCACTGGGACACCGGTCGAATCCTCGGGATCTGGGGAGCCGGTGATCGAGTCGCTCGTGTACGACATCGGCCCTCCGGAAGCAGCGTGGAGCTACGAACAACTGAGCGGCGCGGAGAAGGCGATCGCCGACCGTGGTCTCGACGAGGATCAGACAGCCGTGCAGAGTGGCTATGCCGCCGCCACCGCGGCGCTCGCGGCGCAGGCGACGGCGGATCGCGCCGCGCTCCAGCTCGGCGTCGACGAGGCGCTCGAGGAGACCGGGGTGGTGCCATGAGCCGAAGGATGACTCTCGCCGCGCTCGCGTTTGCCTCGGCATGCTCGAGCTCGGGCCCGGCCCTCGACAAGGCCACGATCGGCAACCTCGCGTTCGGGGCTCCCAGTGGCTGGGAGAAACGAGACGTCTCCAACAAGCAGCGCGCGATGGTGGAATGGGCGCCCGCTGCCGACGACAACGATCGCAAGGAATCGATCACCGTCATCCGCGCCGATCGGCCCGCCACCGCGAAGGCGACTCCAGCGCAGCTCCAGCACATGCTCGTCGAGGCGCAGCGCGGGATGACGAATGCGACCTTCGCTGCGCCTGTCTCGTTCACCACGCGGCATGGCTTTCGTGGCGT